>NZ_JBICYZ010000184.1:0-1001 GCF_043201465.1 Kitasatospora sp. NPDC048298 | reverse complement strand
GACGTGCGGTGAAAGTCGCATGCGTCGTTCGGGCTGGGGGCCGTGGGAAAAGGACCTGCTCAGCAGGCATCTCGCCGACGGCCCACCAGTACCCTGTGGCACAACCTCAGCGAAGCGGCCGAGCGGGCCGTCGCCCGACACCGGCAGTGCCTCCACGCGGTAACTCCAGCTCCAAGTCCAGCCGTTACCCCCGAACCCGGACTCCAGGGCGAGAACGCGGACCAGCCCTGGCCGACGGGCTTCCGATTCGCTGACCGCACGCGGGCCCGGCACGCCGCTGTGCACGCTCTGCTGGCTGCGGGCCACAGTCGGCGCGCCGTCCAACGGCAGCTCGGCATGACCTACCGCACGGTCAAGGCTCTGGCCGACGCCGCGACGCCGGAGGATCTCTTCCAAGGCCAGTGGCAGAACCGGCCGTCTGTCCTCGACGACTACAAGCCCTATCTCGACGACCGCTGGATCGAGGGCTGCACCAACGCCTGGAAGCTCTGGGAGGAGATCATCCCGCTCGGCTATAAGGGCAGCTACCAGCGCGTCCGGGCCTACATCCGGCTCAAACGCACCTCGCCACAGCCGGTTACCGCACCGCCGCCATCACCCCGTACTGTCGCCGGCTGGATTCTCCGGCGTCCCACGGGGCTGTCCGAGGCCGAGCAGATCCAGCTCAAGACCATCCTGGCCCACTGTTCCGAGCTCGATGCCCTGACCCGGCACGTCCGCTCCTTCGCCGTCATGCTGACGGAACGCCAAGGAGAGCGGCTTCCGGAATGGCTCGACGCGGTCCGCCAGGACGACCTGCCCAGCCTCCACACCCTCGCCGCCGGCATCGACCGCGACCGGGACGCCGTCATTGCGGGGCTCACCCTCCCCTGGAACTCTGGCGTCGTCGAAGGCCACGTCAACCGGATCATTATGTGGAATCCGATCCGTCAAGTCCGCCTGGTCAGTGGGTGTGGTCAGTCAGGCTGCTGGATAGCGGGAGTGACAGGTGTTCCGTTGAA
>NZ_JBICYZ010000183.1:0-1070 GCF_043201465.1 Kitasatospora sp. NPDC048298 | reverse complement strand
TATAAAACTGCCGGACGTTGGTGACACATAGATCTCCGACTACGACGGAGTCATGTCATGCCCCCTTCGCCTCAACAGCAGCAGGACCGCCAGGCCCAGCGGCGCCTGGCGGTCCTGCGGCACGCCGAGGAGGTCACCGGGAACGTCTCGCTGACCTGCCGGTACTACGGGATCAGCCGCAACTGCTTCTACCGGTGGCAGCGGCGCTACCAGGAGGAGGGCGTCGAGGGCCTGCGCGACCGCTCCAGCGCGCCGCATCACAGCCCGAACGCCACCGACGCCGATGTCGTGAACAAGATCGTCTACCTGCGGCAGAACTACCACTTCGGCCCGATGAAGATCCAGATGTACCTCAAGCGGTACCACGACATCGACATCGCCTGCTCCGCCGTCTATCGAATCCTCAAGAGACTGGGCCTGAACCGGCTGCCCTCGTCCCAGCGCTACAAGCGCCACGACAAGCGTCACACCCGCTACGAGAAGCAGTTGCCCGGCAACCGTGTCCAGATCGACGTCAAGTTCATCGAACCGATCGGCGTCCCGGTCCAAGCCGCGCCCCAGAGCCCGGTCACTGGCGAGGCCCCTAAGATCCGCCGCCGGGCGAAGTACTACCAGTTCACCGCGATCGACGACTGCACCCGGCTGCGCGTCCTGCGGATCTACCCGCGGTGCGACCAGAGGACCGCCGTCCAGTTCCTGGACTACGTCCTGGAGCGGCTGCCGTTCCGCGTCGAGGTCATCCAGACCGACAACGGCGCGGAGTTCCAGTCCGCCTTCCACTGGCACGTGCTGGACAAGGGCATCGCCCACGCCTACATCAAGCCGGCATCCCCGTACCTCAACGGCAAGGTCGAACGCTCACACCGCATCGACGCCGAGGAGTTCTACCGCATGCTCGCCGGTGTCGTCGACGACGACACCGGCGTTCTCAACGACAAACTCCGAGAATGGGAGGACTACTACAACTTCCACCGCCCCCACGGGGCGCTCGGGGGTCAGACGCCCTACGAACGGCTCAAGCAGAAGACCGAGACCCAGGTGTAACCGAGCTCCGGCAGATGCACACCTAG
>NZ_JBICYZ010000182.1:0-1105 GCF_043201465.1 Kitasatospora sp. NPDC048298 | reverse complement strand
ACCGGCCCGGCCAACACCGGCGCGGGCAGCGGCCCCGGATCCACCGGCGACCCGCGCTACCAGGACTTCACCCCCGAGCAGCTCGCCCAGGTGGTGAACGACGAGGCGCTGTTCGTCACCCGCTCCGGCCAGCACTTCACCGCCCCGGTGTGGATCAGCGAATTCGGCGCCGCCGGACGCGGTTCCACGAACACCAAGGAGCAGACCTGGTTCGACCGCTTCACCGACATCCTGGCCGCCAACGACACCGACTTCGCCATCTGGCCGCTGGTCGGCTGGCAGGCCGGTGGCGTCCCGAACGACAACTGGGCCCTGCTCTCCTACGACGCCGACGGCCGGCGGCTCGGCCTCGACGACGCCGGCGACTGGCGCGCCACCGACTGGCACAAGCTGGTCGAGGCGCCCTCGTACACCGGTCGAGTCGCACCGGTGAACCACTGGAACATGCTCGACCTCGACCACGCGGACCAGAACGTCTCCACCCGCATGCTGGCCCTGCCCGACTGGAGCAGCGGCAACCGCAAGGGCAACTGCCCCGACGGCCAGCGGCTGATCGGCCTCGGCCGCGGCGACAGCCGCGGCCTGTGCACCGACGCCGGACAGCCCGTCACCGGCGGCGGGAACTGGGTGAGCGTCACCGACCAGCGCTACGTCAGCGGGGGCGACTGGGCCTCCGGCTACGACAAGCTCCAGTGCCCCGACAACACGTTCGCCGTCGGCTACAGCGTCAATCGGAACGCCATGGCCGCCCTGCTCTGCGCCCCGTCCGCCACCCCGCTGCCCACCACCGGCCGGACCGTGTGGTTCGACCACGGCGACAACCGGCCGGCGACCGGCGGCTCCACCGCCAGCGACTGGGCGCCGGGCTTCTACAAGGGCCAGTGCGCCGACGACGAGTACGTCGCGGGTGTCGCCGACACCTGGAAGTGGCTCCACTACGGCGCCCCGGACGTGCTGCTCTGCCGTCCGCTGCGCTGACGCCGCACGGCGCCCGGAACGCGGTGGGGGCGGGGGGGGGGGGGCCCCCGGGCGCCGCGGCGGGGGGGGGGGGGGGGGGGGGGGGGGGGGGGGGGGGCGGCGCGGGGGGGCGGGGGGGGGCCCGGGG
>NZ_JBICYZ010000181.1:0-1160 GCF_043201465.1 Kitasatospora sp. NPDC048298 | reverse complement strand
CTAGTGTCCTGCGCCGGAGATCCATCGTTAGATCTTGCATGAGCTCTTCTCCGGACGCGCCGCTGCGTCGTCGAGGTCCCAAGTTGGAGCCACTGCTCCTCTCCGTCGACGAGCGGACGGAGTTGGAGCGGTGGACCCGGCGGGCGACATCGGCGCAGGCACTGGCTTTGCGGTCGCGGATCGTGCTGGCGTGCGCGGGTCCCGAGGTGCCAGCGATCGTCGCTGTCGCAAGGGAGTTGGGAGTCACCGCCGACACCGTGCGCAAATGGCGGCGGCGCTTCCTCGCCGAGCGGTTGGACGGCCTGGTCGACGAACCGCGACCGGGCCGTCCGCCCACCATCGCGGTGGAGGAGGTAGAGGCCGTGGTCGTGGCGACCCTGGAGGAGATCCCGAAGAACGCCACGCACTGGTCCCGCAGTTCGATGGCGGACCGCAGCGGCCTGTCCAAGTCCACCATCGGGCGGATCTGGAGGAAGTTCCAGCTCAAACCCCACCTGACCAGCACGTTCAAGCTCTCCACCGACCCACTGTTCGTCGAGAAGGTCTACGACGTGGTCGGTCTCTACTTCAACCCGCCCGAGGGCGCCGTGGTGCTGTCGGTCGACGAGAAGTCCCAGATCCAGGCCCTGGACCGCTCCCAGCCAGTACTGCCGATAATGCCCGGCATGCCCGAGCGCCGCACCCACGACTACCTGCGCAACGGCCTCACCACCCTCTTCGCCGCCTTCGACGTCACCACCGGCCAGGTCATCAGCTCCCTGCACCGCCGACACCGCGCACAGGAGTTCAAGAAGTTCCTCGTCAAGATCGACCGAGAGGTCCCCGCCAGTCTCGACATCCACCTCATCTGCGACAACTACGGCACCCACAAGACCCCCGCCATCAGGGCCTGGCTGGCCAAACACCCCAGGTTCCACCTGCACTTCACCCCGACCGGCTCCTCCTGGATCAACCAGGTGGAACGCTGGTTCGGCTTCCTCGCCGACCAGATGATCCGCCGCGGCGCACACAAGAACGTGCAGGCCCTCGAAGCCGACATCCGCCGCTGGATCAGGAACTGGAACGAGGACCCCACACCGTTCACCTGGACCAAGACCGCCGACGAGATCCTCGACTCCCTAGCGCGCTTCTGCCGACGGATCTCCGGCGCAGGACACTAG
>NZ_JBICYZ010000180.1:0-1172 GCF_043201465.1 Kitasatospora sp. NPDC048298 | reverse complement strand
TACTGACATCGGCTCGTCAGGGTGAACCTTGGTGAAGTTCCTGATGGGTCTGGAGCAGTGGCTGTATCCGGTGCTGTGTGAGATATGCGGATGGGGGCGGGCTGACCCCTGCTGGACGTGAGCGCCGACAGGCGGTCCGGGTTCAGGCAGCCGAGTTGTTCGAGCGGAAGATCAAGCCGTCGGAGGTCGCGCGTCAGCTGCGGGTGAGCCCGAAGTCGGCGTACCAGTGGCACCAGTTGTGGCGGGAGGGCGGGGTCGAGGCACTGGCGTCACGTGGTCCGAGCGGGTCGCGGTGCCGCCTGTCCCCGCGCTGCCAGGAGAAACTGGCCGCATACCTGGAGCAGGGCCCGGCCGCGCACGGCTGGGTGGAGGACCAGGTGTGGACGGCCGCGCGGGTGGCCACGCTGATCGGCAGGAAGTTCCACGTCTCCTACAGCGTCTCGGGTGCCACGAGGCTGATGCACCGGCTCGGCTTCAGCCCACAAGTCCCCGCGCGGCGGGTGGCCGAGCGCGACGAGCAGGCCGTCACCGCCTGGAAAGAGGTGACCTGGGCGGAGGTAAAAGCGCCCGGGCGGCCTGCGGGGGCTACATCTGCTTCGAGGACGAGGCAGGCTTCACCCGCCGTCCGCCCAGAGGACGCACCTGGGGCCGACGCGGTCACACACCGGTCGTGACGGTCAGCGGCCGCCGCTCGGGACGCCTGTCGGTGGCCGGGCTGATCGCCATGCGGCCGGGCTCGCGCACCCGGCTGTGCCACCGCCTGCGCACCCACCCCGCGGGCAGGGGCCAGCGCCGCAGCATGGGCGAACGCGACTTCATCGCCTTGGTCGACGGCGTCCACCAGCTCGTCAAGGCACCGATCGTGCTGGTCTGGGACCGCCTGAACACCCATGTATCCCACGCCATGCGTGACTTGATCGCCGAGCGCGCCTGGCTGACGGTGTTCCTGCTTCCCGCCTACTCACCCGATCTCAACCCCGTCGAATGGGTCTGGGCACACGTCAAGCACAGCCTGGCCAACCTCGCCGTCATGGCCCTCGACCGACTCGAAGCCCTCGTACGCAACCGGCTCAAGCGCCTGCAGTACCGGCCCGACACCCTCGACGGCTTCATAGCCGGCACCGGCCTGACCCTCGACACCCCAATATCACCCTGACAAGCCGAAGTCAGTA
>NZ_JBICYZ010000179.1:0-1193 GCF_043201465.1 Kitasatospora sp. NPDC048298 | reverse complement strand
CTACTGAAGTTGAATTCGTGATGTCGCTCGGATGGGTGAAGCGGTAGCGTTCGCCTGCCGTTGGAGGGTTGGTCCCGGTAGTCGTGTGCTGTGAGGTACGCACAGGGCGGCGGTTTGACCGACGCGGAGAGGGTCGCGCGGGAGCGGATCCGACGGCAGGCCGTGGATCGCTTCAAGGGCGGTGAGAAGAATCGGGACATCGCGGCCGCGCTGCGGGTGAGCGTGCGTTCGGTGGAGCGCTGGCGCCGGCAGTGGCGCGAGGGCGGCGCGGCAGGAATCGCCTCGAAGGGTTCGCCGGGTCGTCCAAAGCTCTCCGATGCCCAGATCGTGCGGCTGGAACGGGAGTTGGAGCGTGGACCGCTTGCCCACGGCTGGGACGACCAGCGGTGGACCTTGGCTCGGGTGAAGACGCTGATTGGCCGGCTGTTCCACGTCTCCTACACCGTGGAGGGCACGTGGGTCCTACTCAAGCGGCGCGGCTGGTCCTGGAAGCAGCCGGCCCACCGCGCCATCGAGCGTGATGACGCGGCCGTCGAGTTGTGGAAGAAGGAGACGTGGCCGCGGGTAAAAGCGCCGCGGCGGCCCGCGAGGCCTGGCTTGTCTTCGAGGACGAAGCCGGGCAGTCGATGAGGCCGCCGCGCGCCAGGACCTGGGGCCGGGTCGGCTGCACGCCCGTGGTTCGGGTGCGCGGCCGAGGAGGCGGCCGGGTCTCCATGGCGGGGCTGAGCTGCTACAAACCCGGTCAGCGCTCGCGGATGTTCTACAGCTTCCACGTCTACCGGGGCCGCAAAGGCGAGAAGAAGGGCCTGACCTGGCAGGACTACCGGGACCTGCTCATCCGGGCGCACATCCAGCTCGGCGGTCCGATCGTGCTCGTGTGGGACAACCTGCGTGCCCACCTGATGCCGCCGATGCAGGAGTTCATCAAGGCGAGCAAGGACTGGCTGACCGTCTTCCAACTCCCCTCGTACGCTCCCGACCTCAACCCGCAAGAGGGCATCTGGTCGCTGGTCAAGCGCACCATCGGCAACCTCGCCGCCGCCGACATCGACCAACTCGCCCGAGCCGTCAAGCGCAGCCTGAAGAGACTCCAGTACCGCCCTCACCTCATCGACGGATGCCTCGCCACCACCGGCCTGATCATGGATGGCTGACCACATCTCAGACCGACATCACGAATTCAACTTCAGTAG
>NZ_JBICYZ010000178.1:0-1239 GCF_043201465.1 Kitasatospora sp. NPDC048298 | reverse complement strand
GGTGGGGGGAAGCGGGCACGGGTGAGGAGTTCGTGGTGGCTGCTCCTTGTTGTGGCCCCGGTGAGTGTTGTGGCCCCGGCGAGTGCAGCACGGACGGGAGGACCAGGCACAGGGCTGCCGCGGTGCAGGCCGCGGTCGCGCCCAGCGCGTGCCGGAGGTGGCGGCGCCGGTCGGCGCGTCGGCGGATCTCCGCAGCGGGCAGGGTCGGTGCGGGCATCTGCGTGCCGAGCAGCCGCAGCCGGTCGGCGAGGGTGTCGTGGATGGGGTCAGACACGGAGCTTTCCTTCCTCGCTGGTCGGGGTTCGGTCAGCGAGTTTGGCCGCGAGCGCGGTCCGGCCGCGGGCGAGGCGGCTCTTGACGGCGCTGACGCTGGCGCCGGTCTCGGCCGCGACCTGCTCGACGGAGAGGTCGCACATGTGGTGCAGGACCAGGGCGCCTCGTTGTGCTTCGGGCAGGTCGCGGAGCGCGGTGACCAGCATCAGGTGCTCCTCGGTGGGCGGCTCGACGGTGGGTGGTTCTTGGCGGTGGTGGCGTCCGGCCAAGTGCAGGCCCCGGGCGAGACGCCGCCAGCGGGAGTGTGCCAGCCGCCGGGCCGTGGTCCGGATCCATGCCTCCGGGGCTTCGTCCGGGTCGAAGGTGCGCCTTCGGTCCCACGCGCGGATGAAGGCCTCCTGGACCACGTCCTGCGCTTCGGACCAGTTGCCGGTTAACGCGTACAGCTGCCCGGTCAGGCGGGAGAAGGACGCCGCGTAGAACGCGTCGAACTCCTGTGGCGTCATCAAGGGCCTCTCTTCTGGGGCTGTCCGTCAGTTCACGGCACAGGCGATGCGCGAGGAGGCACTCCTCGGTCGCGGCGGTGGAGCCGTGCGTCCTGGGCGGGGCCTCCCGCCCTGTACGCACGAGCGCCGTCCCTGGGTCGCACCGACGGCCTATGACCTGGATCACGTGCGCGGGGTGCGACCTGCCGGGCGTCGGGAGGCGTACAGGGGTGCCGGCGTCAACCGGACGCCCGCAGGAAAGGACACGGATTCATGCGCATCCGCCCGATCATGCTCATCGCCGCCACCGCCACCGCCGCGGCCCTCGCGACCGCGGGGGGAATGGCCACTGCCGCGACCGGCACCTCCACGGCTACCCCCACGCCCGCCGCCACGGCCACCCCCACGGCCCACGGCTCCGGCTCGGCCGGCGCCTCGGTGGTCTCCGGCAGCGGCTCGTCCGCCACCCCCGCGCCTGCCA
>NZ_JBICYZ010000177.1:0-1272 GCF_043201465.1 Kitasatospora sp. NPDC048298 | reverse complement strand
ACTTGCGGGGTGCTGGCACTGCTCGTGGTTCTCCTTACGCCTGGATCGTAACAAACCCAGACATCAGGGACTCCATGAAAGTCAGAGCAGCTCACAGGGCCCGGGTCTGGACCGTGTGGTTGGGGTGGTTCGAGTTGGCGAGGGTGAACTGCCGCAACGGTCCGAAGTGCGCCTCGATCGGGTTGGCCCAGGAGGTGTTGGTCGGGGTGAAGCACAGGTGGACGTTGTTGTTCTTCGCCCAGCGCAGGACCTTCTTGCCGTTGTGGGCAGAGAGGTTGTCGAGGATCACGTAGACCGGGGCGCCGTCCGGGCGGGCGGCGCGGATAGACCTGAGCGCGGCCAGGGTGTTCGCGGTGCCCTTGCGGCGGCGGTTGACTCCCCACAGCGTGTCGTCGCCGACCGAGTAGCAGCCGTGGAAGTATGTGACGCCGTGGGTGCGCTTGTAGGTCGCCGGCAGTCGGTTCGCCCGACCTTGCTCGGCCCAGCAGTTGCCGGCGGTGGGACGGATGCCGAGCGGGCCGAACTCGTCGAACGCGAACGTGCGGTCCGAGAAGCGGTCCAGGACGTGCTCGATCCGGTCGAGTTTGGCGTCGTAGTCGGGGTCGGTGGACTCCTTCCAGGTCTTGGTGCGCTGGAAGGTGATGCCTCGTCGGGCGAGCAGGCAGCGCAGGGCCTCGCGGCCGATCCGAATGACCCGGCCGTGGACCTTGCGCAAGTAGGCGAGGAGTTTGCGGATGGACCAGCGGGTGAAAGGCTGGCCGAGCTTGGTCGGGCGGGTGATGGCCGTCTGGATGACGAAGTCCTCGTCGTCAGGACTGAGCAGGCGGGGACGGCCTCCCGCCCACCGAGGGTCCAAGCAGGCCAGGCCGATCTCGTTGAACCGGTGGATGACGTCCCGCACGGTGTCCTCGTCCGCCTGGACCAGTTGGGCGATGACCGGGACTCGGTTGCCGCCGGCCGAGGCCAGCAGCATCATCGCCCGCCGATATCGCACCGAGTTGGTGCTGCCCCGACGCACGATCCTCTGTAACTGCTGGCCTTCGTGGTCCGTGAGCCTGCGGACCCTGACCGGCTCTGCCATCGCGCCCTCCCGAGTTGAACGTCTCGCGACATCCAACCGGCCCAGGGCCCGCCAGCGCCAACCCGGCGAACCTATGCGGTCACAGCACTAGGGCATGTATTTGGTCGTGATCAATCTGAGGGATTCACCCTCGCGACGGGTCCTGATCCGGTAGACCGTGTTGCGTGACGCGAGCGCAACTTACCGACGCG
>NZ_JBICYZ010000176.1:0-1305 GCF_043201465.1 Kitasatospora sp. NPDC048298 | reverse complement strand
TGAGCTGCCCCGACTTTCGTGGAGTCCGCGATCGTGTGATCAAGCGACTTGCGGGTGTTGCTCCAGTCTCGTCCAGTACGCCTGCTCGCACTCGTCGGGCGGCATGTAGTCGAGGGCGGAGTGGAGGCGCTCGCTGTTGTACCACGCGATCCACTGGAAGACGGCCCGCTCGACCTCGTCGAAGTCCCGCCACGGCCCCTGGTGTTCGATCAGTTCGGCCTTGAACGTGCCGTTCAGGGCCTCGGCCATCGCGTTGTCGTACGAGTCCGCGACGGAGCCGACGGATGCGGACGCGCCGACCTCTGCCAGTCGCTCTGTGTAGCGAATGGATACGTACTGCGACCCGCGGTCGCTGTGGTGGACGAGGCCGGCGTTCTTCTTGATCCTCTGCCGCCACAGTGCCATCTCCAGCGCGTCCAGCGGCAGGTCGGTCCGCATGTGGGTGGCGGCCTGCCAGCCAACGATCCGGCGGGAGTACGCGTCCAGGACGAACGCCACGTAGACCCAGCCCGACCAGGTACGGATGTAGGTCAGGTCGGCCAGCCACAGCTGGTTCGGGCGCTCGGCGGTGAACCGGCGGTTGACCAGGTCCGGCGGACGTGGCGCTGCGGGCTCCGGCGCGGTGGTGCGGCGGCGCTGTCCGCGGATGACTCCCTCGATGCCGAGCTCGCGCATCAGCCGCTCGACGGTGCACCGGGCCACCGCGTGGCCGGCGCGGACCAGCGCGCGGGTGACACGGCGGGCCCCGTAGGTGCGGCCGGAGTCCTCCCACACGGCCGTGACCAGCGCAATCAGCTCCTCGTCGCGGAGCCGGCGGGCCGACTTCGGCCGCTGCTTGCGCGCGAAGTACGTCGATGGCGACAGCCCCAGCACCCGACATACGGGATCGACCCCGAAGCCGTCACGCAGGTGGTCGATCACCTGCTCGGCCTCGTCCGGGGACGGTCGATCTCCTGGGCAAAAAACACGCTGGCGGCCTTGAGGATCTCGTTGGCCCGCCTCAACTCGGCATTCTCCTTGCGGAGTTCCTTCAGCTCGTCCTGCTCTGCGGTCGTGAGCCGATCGTCGCGCTCTCCGGCGTCGGCCTCGGCCTGACGCACCCAGGACCGCAGGGCTTCCTTGTGGATGCCCAGGTCACGGGCCACGTGAGCGACGGGCCGGCCCGTTGAGCGGACCTCGCGGACGGCGCGCTCACGAAGTTCATCGGGGTACTTGCGGGGTGCTGGCACTGCTCGTGGTTCTCCTTACGCCTGGATCGTAACAAACCCAGACATCAGGGACTCCATGAAAGTCAGAGCAGCTCAC
>NZ_JBICYZ010000175.1:0-1309 GCF_043201465.1 Kitasatospora sp. NPDC048298 | reverse complement strand
GCTTCACAGGCCCCTGGGCCGTCCGGTCCTTGCGGATCTCGAAGTCCAATGCATCCCCTGAACTGGGGTGTTGCAACGACTCCTAGAACCCAAGCGAGCAGTGGGCGGCCGGGCCCTTCGGCTTCAGGTGCGGGCCGGCTGTCAGGCCCGGTCGCCGAAGACCTGCCAGTAGGCGGACTGGTGGCCGTTCGACCGGGCACCCACCTGGACCTCCACGGGGTACTTCGGGGTCTCCTTCATGGCGATCCGGAAGGTGTACTCGACCGTGTCACCCCACCTGTTGCTCTCCATCCCGGTCGGGAGGACCGCGGTCAGACCGTCGCACTCCTCCTGCACCTCGACCGGCTTCCAGTCAGCACCGACCCTCGCCTCCAGCGTGAAGTCGCCCGCCGCCAGCCACTTGGCGCTCGACACGCCCACCACGGGGTGCAGGTTCGCGGTGCCCCCCGGGGCGTTGGCCTCGAAGCCGAACTCGACGGGGGTCGTCCCGACCTTGAGGCCCGTCTGCGACACGCCGGTCACCTCCGGGCTGAGGTGGTCGACGACCGAGGCGTTCAGCACGGCCTTCGCGATGCCCTGGTAGTGCGTGGAGTTCGGCACAGGGGCGTCCGCCTCGATCCCGAGCCGGCCCGGGCGGTTGGCCATGGACAGCCGCATCCGGTACTCGATGGTCCGGCTCTCGCCGGCGGCGAGCGTGAAGGCCCCGTCGTTCTGGTTGACCACGTAGTCCATCCCGGTGCCCTGGCTGAGGTGGTCCAGCTGCTTCCAGCCCGAGGCGTCCTTGCGCTCCAGGGTGCCGTCCGCGAGGTCCAACACCCGCGCGCAGGGGGCGCCCTCGTACTGCTGGGTCACCACCACCGGGGCCACGCCGCGGGTGCCGGTGGCGTCGTTGTTCTTCCAGGTGACGGAGAAGGTCACCAGGTCGTTCAGCTCGATCTGCGCGCCCTCGCTCAGGCCGCTGAAGGTGATCCCGATGCCGCTTCCGCCGGACTGGGCGGCGGGCTTCGGCGCCGCGGGCTTGGCGGCGGCGGGCTTGGCCGGGGCCTTCGTGGCCGGCTTGGCCGGGGCCTTCGCGGCGGGCTTGGCGGGCTCGGCGGCGGGGGCCTCCGCCGCCGGGGCCTCGGCGGCGGGCGTGGCGGCCGGCGCGGCGGTGGTGGGCGCGGCCGGGGCGGGGGTGGTCGGGACGGCGCCCGCGCCGGGGGTGGCCGAGGAGGTGGCCGAGGGGGTGGGGGCGGAGGCGGCGACGGACGACCCGCCGTTGGTCGGGCCGCAGGCGGCGACACCGACGGCGGCGACGACGGCCAGCGGG
>NZ_JBICYZ010000174.1:0-1360 GCF_043201465.1 Kitasatospora sp. NPDC048298 | reverse complement strand
GACCGCCGTCCCCATGGGGAATTGCGTGAACGTCCGGGTGGGGAATTACGTGACGCCGACACCGCTCCAGGCGGGGAATTCCCTGATCGCCGACAGTGGGCAACCCGAGGAGTTCGTGTAGGTCCCGAACCTGGAAGACCTGCCCGGGATGCTCGTTGAAGGCGGTCGCGATGCGCTGGTAGACCGTGGCGGTCTCCGTAGGGGCCGGTTCGTGGTCGGGCGGGGTGCTCTTGTCGAGGCCGGACCTGCGGGCGATGGTGAGCTGGTTGGGTGCGCCTTCGGCGATGGCGTTGAGGGCGACCTGCTCGCGCACGCTCAGATCCAGCTTCACCAAGTGGTGCTCTTGGGTCTGCTTGGACACATGACGGCGGTCTTCGTAAGCTCCCCGCTGGCGGTCGTATACGGCGCATTTTGTGGCCACGGGTTGGATCTGATCAACATTTCGGGATCGCCCAGCGTAAGCGGCCCGCGATCAGGAAGGACCCGGTGATCACGCTTCCTGCGCTGGTCGACGGCGCTGTCCTTCTGGGGTGAAGGTGAAGCTCGCGGCGAACGGAGCGTCACCATGGCGGACTGCCAGGAGCAGTGGCTGCTCGTGACTCGGTGGCCAGGAGGGCTCGGTGCCCGGGTCGGTGCCGTTCCAGAGGTGGAAGAACAGCATGGGCGTGGAGCGGTCGGCGGTCGCGTAGCCGAGGGTCTTCCCGTAGTAGGGGTTGGTGCCGCCGAAGAGCACTGACGGCGTGCCGAAGGTCGAGGTCACGTCGGCCCATGTCCGGTCTTGGGTAGTCCATGGGTTGATCGCGGCGAGCATCGTGGCGTACTCGTCCGCGCTCAGCGCCCGGTCGAGCTTGAGCCATCCCTGTCGGTGCGCGAACTCCGCGTAGACGGAGGCCACGCTGGTGCCGTGATCAGCTGGCAGGACGGCCTCGAAGGCACCCTTCACGCCTGTCGCGGTCCGTGCCTCGCGCCGTTCCAGGGCGCGCTGCTCGTCCTCCCATGTTCCCTGCCGACGTTCCACGACCAGGAGGTGGTCCAGCGTCAGTCGGATGGCGAGCTCCCCGCCCCACATCCCCGGTCGGCGGAGAGCATCGTTGAGCTGGTCGACGAGGTAGGCGTGGATCTCGTCCGGGGAGGCGAGCGTGTCGGCTGGCATGCCGATAGTCTCCCCCAAGCCTGTCGGGGAGCTCAGGATGCCAGGAGTATCCGTCGCCGCAGCAGGGCGAAGCTCGCGCGGCCGTAGCCCTGCCGCTTGAGGTACTTGATCCTTATGTGGAATCCGATCCGTCAAGTCCGCCTGGTCAGTGGGTGTGGTCAGTCAGGCTGCTGGATAGCGGGAGTGACAGGTGTTCCGTTGAAGGCC
>NZ_JBICYZ010000173.1:0-1390 GCF_043201465.1 Kitasatospora sp. NPDC048298 | reverse complement strand
GCGGGCTGTCCGCGGCCTGGCCCTCGGTCAGGACGAACGAAAGCGGGCGGCACTTCCGGTCGCCGGCGCAATGAACCTTGCTGGTCTGCCCGCCCCTGGACCGTCCGATCAGGGCTTCCTTCAGAAGCCGTTGTCTTTCCGATCGTGACGGGTGCGTTTCCGCTGGTCAGGCATAGTGCCGGCGCCTCGGTGGCAGAGACGGGGTGTCGTGTCGTCTTCGGTGGAGGTGCCGAATGCCGTCGGTGATGGGGCTGCTGAAGGAGCGCGAGCGTGCTGCTCGGCAGCGGGTGGAGGTTCTGCAGGCCGAGCTGCAGGAGGCGGAAGCCGCGTGGGAGCGGTTCGTGATCGCCCGTCAGACAGTGGCCGAAGTCCTGGCAGAACCTCCTGCAGGCGAGGAGGCGCCGCCGGCAGGGGTGGCCGGTGAACGGCCTGCGCGGATCGCCGGGGCGGTGCCCGGATCGGTGGTTCCCGCCTGGAAGGAAGGTCTCGCTCTCGACTCGCTGGCGCCGGACTACCAGCGGCTCGTGGAGGTCCTCGCCTGCAGCGGGGAGGAGATGGACTGTCGCCAGCTCGCGGCGGCCTTGGGTCTGGAGGTCGTTGCGGCGAAGGTGGAGGGAGTGCGGTCGAAGGTGAAGCGCCTGGCCGTGCGGGGCTGGCTGGCCGAAGAACGCCCGGGGATGTTCAGCATGGTCGCCGGGCGAGTCGGCGACTCATGACCATGCTCATCGACCACCGGATCACCGCCTCGGAGGTGTCGGTGCGGGTCTCGTAGTCGCGGGCCAGGCGGCGTGAGTGCATCAGCCAGGCGAACGTCCGTTCCACCAGCCACCTTTTCGGCAGCACCACGAAGCCCGTGGCGTCGTCGGTGCGTCTGACCACCGTCAGCGCGATCCGCAGGGCCTCCCGGGCGAGGTCGACCAGGCGTCCGGTGTAGCCGCCGTCGGCCCACACCAGTGAGATGCGCCAGTGCCGCTCGCGCAGCCGCTCCAACAGTGTCCGACCGGCCTCGCGGTCGGTGACGCAGGCAGCGGTCACCATCACGACCAGCAGCAGCCCGAGGGTGTCCACGACGATGTGCCTCTTGCGGCCGTTCACCTTCTTCCCGCCGTCGAACCCCCGGCTGGCAGCCGGCACCGACGCGGCCCCTTTCACCGACTGCGCATCGACGATCCCGGCGGTCGGCTCCGGATCACGGCCCGCGGCACGGCGGACCCGGTCGCGCAGCCGGTCATGGAACTCGGCGACCATGCCCTTGTCCCGCCAGCGCCGGAAGAAGGCGTAGACGCGGTCCCTATTACTGACATCGGCTCGTCAGGGTGAACCTTGGTGAAGTTCCTGATGGGTCTGGAGCAGTGGCTGTATCCGGTGCTGTGTGAGATATGCGGATGGG
>NZ_JBICYZ010000172.1:0-1405 GCF_043201465.1 Kitasatospora sp. NPDC048298 | reverse complement strand
GAAGGTCAGCAGGGCGGTCGAGGCGATCCAGAACAGGCCCATCACGGCGACGATCGCGTAGCCCTGGCGGTTGTCCCCCACCATCCGGCCGAAGGCGCGCGGCAGCGCGAACGGGATCAGCAGGATCAGGAAGATCTCGACCAGGTTGGTGAAGCCGGTCGGGTTCTCGAACGGGTGCGCCGAGTTGGCGTTGAAGAAGCCGCCGCCGTTGGTGCCCAGCTCCTTGATGACCTCCTGGGAGGCCACCGGACCGCCCGGGATCTTCTGGACCTCACCCGCAAGGGTGGTGACCTCGTGGAAGCCGTGGAAGCTCTGGATCACGCCGTTGGCGGCCAGCACCAGCGCGAACACGAACGCGATCGGCAGCAGCAGCCGCAGGTTGATCCGGGTGAGGTCCACCCAGAAGTTGCCCAGCCGGTCCGTCCTGTTCCGGGTGAACCCGCGGATCAGCGCGGCCACGATGGCGATGCCGACGGCCGCCGAGACGAAGTTCTGCACCGCCAGGCCAGCCATCTGCACCAGGTGGCCCATCGCGGACTCGCCGCCGTAGGACTGCCAGTTGGTGTTGGTGACGAACGAGATGGCGGTGTTCCAGGCCTGGTGGCCCTCCATCTGCGGAACGCCCAGGCTCAGCAGCAGGTAGCCCTGGAGGCGGATCAGACCGTAGAGGAAGAGGACGGAGACGGCCGAGAACGCCAGAACCGAGCGCAGGTAGGCCGGCCAGCGCTGATCGGCATCACCGTCGACGCCGATCACCTTGTAGATGCCGCGCTCGACTCTGAGGTGCTTCGAGGTGGTCAAGACGCGGGCGATGTAGTCGCCCAGGGGCCGGTAGCACAGAGCCAGCGCGCCGACAAGGGCGAGCGCCTGCAACCAGCCCGCGAGTGTGGAGCTCATGTCAGAACTTCTCCGGGTAGATCAGCGCAAGGATGAGGTAGCCGACGAGCGCGACGGCCACGATGAGACCTGTGATGTTCTCGGCGCTCACAGCTTCTCCACCCCCCGCGCGATCAGGGCGATGACGGCGAACACGGCGACCGTGACACCGACGTAGATGAGATCGGACATGGGCTCCACCTGAGTGGCTGAGGGGACGTACCCGTGAACGGGCCCTGAGGGCCTCACGGCACCGGCGGAAGACCGGCGGGAGCAGCAAACCAGCCCTCAGGGGCGCGCAGCGCGTCCCTGATGCCGTCCATACGGGTGATCCGGAAACATTGACGCGACCCGTATATCGGCGTCATTCACTTGAGACCGCGGATTGTCCTGAACGTTTCGAAGAGTCCTGTCGGTACACCCCTCACCTGCCTACATCCGCATGCGCAGCCGGCAGACCACCGCGTCGGTGTGCCGCCGCAGGGCGCGGTCGATCACGGCGCCGCGCCGGTTCTGGAGCGCCCGCTGC
>NZ_JBICYZ010000171.1:0-1436 GCF_043201465.1 Kitasatospora sp. NPDC048298 | reverse complement strand
ATGTTCGCCGGGGTCTACCCGGGCCTGAGCCACCTCAACATCATGGGCCTGCACAGCCCCCAGTCCGCGATCACCTCGGCGATCGTCTTCAACGCCCTGGTCATCATTGGCCTGATCCCGCTCGCCCTGCGCGGCGTGCGCTACCGCCCGTCCGACGCCAGCTCGCTGCTGCGCCGCAACATCGGGGTCTACGGCTTCGGCGGCCTCGTGGTGCCGTTCGTCGGCATCAAACTGATCGACCTGATCGTCCAGTTCATCCCCGGCCTCAGCTGAGAAAGGAGTCCACCGCGATGTCCAAGCCCCTGCCCGCCGCTCTGCGGACACACTTCACGGCCCTGCGCGTACTCCTCGTGCTGACCGTGATCCTGGGAGTCGCCTACCCGCTGCTCGTCACCGGGATCTCGCAGGTCGCCTTCAGCGAGAAGGCGAACGGCTCGCCGGTGAAGACCGACGGCAAGGAGGTCGGCTCCAGCCTGATCGGCCAGAGCTTCAACCTCCCGAAGAAGAACCCCGACGACCCGAACGAGGAGGCCCAGCCGGACCCGAAGTGGTTCCAGCCCCGCCCCTCCGCGGCCGGGACCGGCTACGACGCCTCCTCCTCCGGCGCCAGCAACCTCGGCCCGAACAACGAGGACCTGCTGAAGGCCGTCAACGACCGCCGCGCCGCCGTCGCCTCCTTCGACGGCGTCGACCCGGCGAGCGTCCCGGCCGACGCGCTGACCGCCTCCGGCTCCGGCCTCGACCCGCACATCTCCGTCGCGTACGCCAAGGAGCAGGTCGACCGGGTCGCGAAGAACCGCGGCCTGCCGGTGGAGACGGTGACCAAGTTGGTCGACGAGTACACCGAGAGCCGTTCGCTCGGCTTCCTCGGCAACGAGGGCGTCAACGTCGTGCTGCTCAACAAGGCACTCAGCGAGCAGAAGTGATGACACTTCATCATCCTGCCGAGTGACCAGACCGACCCGGGTGTGAGGGAGTAAACCCCTCGCACCCGGGTCGGTCGCCCATGTCTGCGCACCACCAACCTGCCAGCGACACAAGGAAAGAGCAGCGCCCATGGCCCGCGACCTCGCCCCCGGCACCGTGCACCGCCGTGGCCTGCTGAGGGTCTATCTCGGCTCGGCCCCCGGAGTCGGAAAGACCTACCGGATGCTGGACGAGGCCCATCGCAGACAGGACCGTGGCGCGGAGGTGGTGGTCGGATTCATCGAGTGCCACGGGCGGAGGTTCACCGAGGAGCTGGTGCACGGGTTGGAGGTGATCCCGCGCATCAGACGGACTTATCGGGACGCCGAGTTCGAGGAGATGGACCTCGACGGCGTGCTCGCCCGCCGCCCGTCGGTCGTGCTCGTGGACGAGCTGGCGCACACCAACGTCCCCGGCGGCCGGCACGCCAAGCGCTGGCAGGACGTCGAGGAACTGCTCGCCGCCGGGAT
>NZ_JBICYZ010000170.1:0-1545 GCF_043201465.1 Kitasatospora sp. NPDC048298 | reverse complement strand
GCACCCATGGGGGCCGGGCCTGTCAAGCGCGTGTGGCTGTCTGGCCTCGGGGTTTTGTCTTGTTGCTTCCGGGGCGGGGTGGTCTGCATGGCTTCCTCGTAGTCGCTGCTTCCGCCGCTGTGTGGGAGGGGTCCAGTTGGAGCGCCCGGAGCCCGACGAGGGACGAGTGGGCGAGGACGAACGAGCTGGACACCGATGCGCGGGGGCGGACGATGGGCAACTGAGAAAGCGTGAAGATGTTTTGGTCTCTGGATCGTTGGCATCCCCGGCAAGTGGTCCGCGTGTGGTGTCACATGCACCCATCCGGCGTCTGACCGGTGTGGTCGGCGCCATGACCGTGGTCCGGGGGCCGGGCTGCTCAGTCAGGTCATCGAGCGCGGCGAAGCCGTCTCATGCAACGTTGCGAGCGCACCCGGGGTCTGCGGGCGATCCGCGCGACGGCGGTTTCATCGGGTCGGCCGTTCGGACTGGTCCTGGCCGGCGCGCAGAAGGTGGTAGGCGCGGGTGAGGAGTTTGCGGGCGACGGCGGTGGTTGCGATCTTCTTGCCGCGTCGGGCGGCGATGGCCTGGTAGGTGTCCGCGAAAGCGGGGCTGCGTTTCGCGGTCTGGGCAGCCTCGCAGAGGATCCAGCGCAGCCAGGCGGAGCCTTGCTTGGAGATGTGTCCCTGGTGGACGGTGAGGTCCGAGGCCCGGACCGTGGGGGTGAGGCCGGCCCAGGCGGCGAGCTTGCGCGCGGAGGGGAACCGGGTGACATCTCCGACCTCGGCGAGGATCACGAGCGCGGTGAGGGTACCGACACCGGGCAGCTCCATGAGGGCCTTCACGCGCGGATCCCCCCGGGCATGCGCGGCGAGCTGCTTGTCCAGGGCGTCGATCGGGACCTGCAGGGCGTCCATGACCTGCAACAGGTCGTTCACCACGCGGCGGGAGGCGTCCGGGAGCTCCAATGATGCGAGCCAGTCCCGGCCGGGACCGGTGAAACAGCCGCCGGGCCGGTCCTGGCCAAGGTCGGCCAGGACCGCGTGGACCCGGTTGCGCAGGAGTGTGCGCAACCGCACCAACTGGAAACGGTGGCGGAGCAGGGCCCGCTGCTGGCGCACCTCCAGCGGGGCGATCCACGCCTCCGGGAGGAGATCGGCTCGCAGCAGCTGGCCCAGGATCGCGGCGTCGACCTTGTCGTTCTTCAGCCGGGCCGAGGCGATCGCCTTGCACCGCAGCGGGTGGACCAGGTGGGACTCGTAGCCGTAGTCCTCCAGGAGTTCGACCAGCCATCCCCAGCCATAGGCGGCTTCGAAGGCGACCGGGGTGCCGATCGGCAGATCTCCGATCACCCCGAGTACCGTCTCGACGCCGTTGGGGACGTTGCGGTTGGCCCGCACCGCTCCGTTCTCGTCAATCACGGCGATCTGGGACCTCTTGCGGTGCACGTCGATACCGACGTAGACAGACATTGAGGGCCTCCTTCCCGAGCCCGTGTACATACCCGGACGATAGACATCGCCCGGCTGAGCAGGGAAGGGGGCCCGGCCCTCATATGGTCAGGTC
>NZ_JBICYZ010000169.1:0-1644 GCF_043201465.1 Kitasatospora sp. NPDC048298 | reverse complement strand
AGAAGGCATCCGCAATCCGCTTGCGGCGTATGACTTTTCGCTGTTCAGGCATGGTGTGTGGGGTTGGGCGGCAGGGTTTCGGCGTCGGGTTGTCGAGGTCGGAACGGAGTGTGTGATGCCGCCGTCGCCGCTGGGGTTGCTGGAGGAGCGTCGGGAGGCCGCTCGGGCGCGGGTGGAGGATCTGGAGGCCGAGTTGGGGCGCATCGAGGGTGAGCTGAAGTCGGCGAGGGCGTTGTTGGAGCGTCGGGTGGTGGCGGTGGAGGAGCTGGCCGAGGCGCTTGCCCCGGCCGAGGATGGCTCGGGGCCGGTGGAGGTAGGGGTGCGGGTGCCACCGAAGGGGGCGGTGGTCCCGGTGTGGCGGGAGGGTCTGGATCCGGTGGATGCGCTGGCGCCGGACTACCGGCGGCTGGTGGAGGCGGTGGAGTCCGGCGGGCAGGGCGGTGTCGGCCTGACCATGCGGGAGGTGGCGGTCGCGGTCGGCCGGGAGCCGGTCGCCGCGGTGACGGAGAACCTGCGGCAGAAGGCTCGGCGGCTGGTGGAGCGGGGCTGGCTGGAGGTCGACGGGTCCGGGAGCCGCTTCATGCCGCGGCGGCGGCCCCAGGCCGCGGGGTGACGCTGCGGGCCCGGCGGCGGGCGAGGCGTCGGCTCATGACCATGGTCATGGACCACAGGATCACGGCCTGGGCGCTGTCGGTGCGGGTCTCGTAGTCGCGGGCGAGGCGGCGTGAGCGCATGAGCCAGCCGAATGTCCTCTCTGCCACCCAGCGGCGCGGGACGACGCGGAACCCGGACAGGTCGTCGGTGCGCTTGACGATCTCGACGATCAGGGCGAGGTTGGTCTTCGCCCAGGTGACGAGGTCGCCGGTGTAGCCGCTGTCGGCCCAGATCCTGTGCAGGTGACGGTACTTGGCCTTCAGTGCGGGGAGGATGTCGGCGGCGGTGGCCCGGTCGCCGGCGTTGGCGGGTGTGACCAGGATCATCAGGAGCAGGCCGAGGGTGTCGACGACCAGGTGGCGCTTGCGGCCGTTGATTCTCTTCGCGCCGTCGTAGCCGCGCGTCGCACTGTGCACGCTGGCGGCGGCCTTGACCGACTGGGAGTCGATGACCGCCGCGGTCGGCTCGGGATCACGGCCCTGCGCGGTGCGGACGGCGGCGCGCACCCGGTCGTGGAACTCGGTCAGCAAGCCTGTGTCGCGCCAGCGGGTGAAGAAGGCGTGGACCCGCTTGTACGGCGGGAAGTCAGCGGGCAGCGCGGCCCATTTGACGCCGTTGTCGACGAGGTAGCGGATCGCGTCGAGCAGTTGGCGGTGGCAGTAGCCCTCCGGCCGCCCGCCTCGGCCGCTCATCCACGCCGGCACCGGCAGCAGATCCCGCACCGCCGCCCACTCGGCGTCGGTCATGTCGCTGTCGTAGCGTCGAACACGCTCGCTGTGGTCACCCGCGTTGCCGTACCGGTGCGCGAAGCAGTCACACGTTGGAGGAGCGAAGTTGCCGCCGACCGCGGCGACAGCATACAAATGCGGCAACAGGGCCTCCTTGCGCTTTCGGTCTCGACAACCTCAAAGCTGCACAGGGGCCCTGTCTTCATGCAGTGGCAACGCCGAGATCACCCGAATCGGGAACACGGGAACACTCGTGCTAACC
>NZ_JBICYZ010000168.1:0-1685 GCF_043201465.1 Kitasatospora sp. NPDC048298 | reverse complement strand
GAAGGTCAGCAGGGCGGTCGAGGCGATCCAGAACAGGCCCATCACGGCGACGATCGCGTAGCCCTGGCGGTTGTCCCCCACCATCCGGCCGAAGGTCCGCGGCAGCGCGAACGGGATCACCAGGATCAGGAAGACCTCGACCAGGTTGGTGAAGCCGGTCGGGTTCTCGAACGGGTGCGCCGAGTTGGCGTTGAAGAAGCCGCCACCGTTGGTGCCGAGCAGCTTGATGACCTCCTGGGAGGCCACCGGGCCGCCCGGGATCTTCTGGGCCTCACCCGCGAGGCCGGTGACCTCGTGGAAGCCGTGGAAGTTCTGGATCACGCCGTTGGCGGCCAGGACCAGGGCGAAGACGATCGAGATCGGCAGCAGCAGCCGCAGGTTGATCCGGGTGAGGTCCACCCAGAAGTTGCCGACCCGGTCCGTCCTGTTCCGGGTGAAGCCCCGGACCAGCGCGGCGACGACGGCGATGCCGACGGCCGCGGAGACGAAGTTCTGCACGGCCAGACCCGCCATCTGCGCCACCTGGCCCATCGCGGACTCGCCCGCGTAGGACTGCCAGTTGGTGTTGGCGACGAACGAGATGGCGGTGTTCCAGGCCTGGTGGCCCTCCATCTGCGGAACACCCAGGCTCAGCAGCAGGTAGCCCTGGAGGCGGATCAGACCGTAGAGGAAGAGGACGGAGACGGCCGAGAAGGCCAGCACCGAGCGGAGGTACACCGGCCACCGCTGATCGGCGTCGCCGTCGACGCCGATCAGCTTGTAGATGCCGCGCTCGACTCTGAGGTGCCTGGCGGAGGTGAGGAGCTTGGCGATGTAGTCGCCGAGGGGGCGGTAGCACAGGGCCAGCGCGCCGACGAGGGCGAGCACCTGCAGCCAGCCCGCGAGAGTGGATCCCATGTCAGAACTTCTCCGGGAAGATCAGCGCCACGACGAGATAGCCGACGAGCGCGACGGCCACGACCAGACCAGCGATGTTCTCCGCGCTCATGCGGCCACCTCGCTGCGCTCGCTGGGCGCCTGGCGCAACACGCGCCCTCCGATGGTTCGTTCGCTGCGCTCACTCACAGCTTCTCCACCCCCCGCGCGATCAGGGCGATGACGGCGAACACGGCGACCGTGACACCGACGTAGATGAGATCGGACATGGGCTCCACCAGAGTGGTTCGGGAGATGCCGCGACCTGGGCCGGAGGGGCTCGCGCGGCACCGGCGGAAGACCGGCAGATGCAGCAAACCAGCCGTCAGGGGCGCGTTATGGGGCCCTGACGCCGTCCATACGGGTGACAGCGCGACGTTGACGCGACGTTGACGGGCGCTTCACCGGACCGAGACCGTCGTGATCGGGCCGAGACGTGGCCGGGGCCCGCGTGGGCCGGCTCGGGAGCGGAAAACGGCGGGCCCCGGACGGCAGGCTGCCGTCCGGGGCCGCCCCGCTCCCCGTTCCCCGTACCCCGTTCCCGGTCACATCCGCATGCGCAGCCGGCAGACCACCGCGTCGGTGTGCCGCCGCAGGGCGCGGTCGATCACGGCGCCGCGCCGGTTCTGGAGCGCCCGCTGCCACCAGCGGGCCGGCTCCACCTCGGGGATCAATACGGTCAGCCGGTCGTAGACGTGCTCCGCCCCCAGCTCGTTGACGAAGTCCGCGATCGGCCTGCCCAGCCGGCGGTGGACGTCCGGGATCTCCAC
>NZ_JBICYZ010000167.1:0-1718 GCF_043201465.1 Kitasatospora sp. NPDC048298 | reverse complement strand
GGCCGGGGGGGGGGGGGGGGGGGGGGGGGGGGGGGGGGGGGGGGGCGCGGGGCGCCCCCCCCCCCCCCCCCCCCCCCCGGCCCATCGGCGGGCCCGTGCGACGGCATCTGTTCGGTATCAATTCGCCCAGGGCGTAGGGCAGACCTGGCGAAGAGGACGGAATCACGGGCCCGGCAGAGTACCGTCGGATAGCGAGACCGAGCGCCGTCGGCGTTGACGGTCCACAGCACCAGGCCCCGGAACCCTGCGGGGCCCCTGGCGAAGGGGAAGCACCTCGTGGCACGCATCGGAGACGGTGGCGACCTGCTCAAGTGCTCGTTCTGCGGCAAGTCGCAGAAGCAGGTGAAGAAGCTGATCGCCGGCCCAGGCGTGTACATCTGCGACGAGTGCATCGACCTGTGCAACGAGATCATCGAGGAGGAACTCGCCGAGACCTCCGAGGTGCGCTTCGAGGAACTCCCGAAGCCTCGCGAGATCTACGAGTTCCTGGACCAGTACGTGGTCGGCCAGGACCTCGCCAAGAAGGCGCTGTCGGTCGCCGTCTACAACCACTACAAGCGCGTCCAGGCCGGTGAGGCGGGCCGCAGCGGTGGCAACGGCCGCGAGGACGCCATCGAGCTGGCCAAGTCCAACATCCTGCTGCTGGGCCCCACCGGCTCCGGCAAGACGCTGCTGGCGCAGACCCTGGCCCGGATGCTGAACGTGCCGTTCGCGATCGCGGACGCCACCGCGCTGACCGAGGCCGGCTACGTCGGCGAGGACGTCGAGAACATCCTGCTCAAGCTGATCCAGGCGGCCGACTACGACGTCAAGAAGGCCGAGACCGGGATCATCTACATCGACGAGATCGACAAGGTCGCGCGCAAGAGCGAGAACCCGTCGATCACCCGGGACGTCTCCGGCGAGGGCGTGCAGCAGGCCCTGCTGAAGATCCTGGAGGGCACCACCGCCTCGGTGCCGCCGCAGGGCGGGCGCAAGCACCCGCACCAGGAGTTCATCCAGATCGACACCACCAACGTGCTGTTCATCGTCGGCGGCGCGTTCGCCGGCCTGGAGCGGATCATCGAGGGCCGCGCGGGTGCCAAGGGCATCGGCTTCGGCGCCAACATCCGCTCCAAGCGGGAGTCGGACGCCAGCGACCACTTCCGCCAGGTGATGCCCGAGGACCTGGTGAAGTTCGGCATGATCCCCGAGTTCATCGGCCGTCTGCCGGTGATCACCAGCGTGCACAACCTGGACCGCGAGGCGCTGCTCCAGATCCTCACCGAGCCGCGCAACGCGCTGGTCAAGCAGTACCGCAAGCTGTTCGAACTGGACGGCGTGGAGCTGGAGTTCTCCCGGGACGCGCTGGAGGCGATCGCCGACCAGGCGATCCTGCGCGGCACCGGCGCGCGCGGACTGCGGGCCATCATGGAGGAGGTGCTGATGTCCGTGATGTACGAGGTCCCCTCGCGCCAGGACGTCGCCCGCGTGGTGGTCACCGGTGACGTGGTCTCCAAGCACGCCATCCCCACCCTGGTGCCGCGCGACATGATCAAGCGCGAGCGCCGGGAGAAGAGCGCCTGACCCGAAGACCCGCACACGAGAGGGGCCCCGCCCCCGCTCCGGGGGGGGGGCCCCCCGCCGGGGCGGGGGGGGGGGGGGGTGGGGCCGGTATTGCGGGGCGGGGGGCCCGGGGGCGGGCGGGGGGCGGGGGGTCGGGGTGGGGGGGGGGGCCC
>NZ_JBICYZ010000166.1:0-1778 GCF_043201465.1 Kitasatospora sp. NPDC048298 | reverse complement strand
CCTGCAGTACCGGCCCGACACCCTCGACGGCTTCATAGCCGGCACCGGCCTGACCCTCGACACCCCAATATCACCCTGACAAGCCGAAGTCAGTAACGCACCACGGGGATCGCCCCGGAGCGCCAGTCGGCCAGCCGCTTGCGGATGCTCGACACCATCGGCAGCCCGTCCGTCTGGGCCGGGGTGAACCATCCCACCTCGTGGGACTCGTCGGACACCCGCAGCTCACCGCCGAGCGGGCGTGCGAGGAGGCAGATGGAGAACTCCTGGCGGACCTCGCCGTCGTCGTAGGCGAAGACGTGGCGGGGGTCGGTGTAGGTGCCGACGATCCCGGTGATCTCGACGTCGATGCCGGTCTCCTCGCGGGTCTCGCGGATCCCGCACCCGGCGAGCGACTCGCCGATGTCCATCCTGCCGCCGGGCAGGGCCCACATCCCGTTGTCGGTGCGGCGCTGGAGCAGGACACGGCCCGCGTCATCGACCACCACGACGGACGCGGCGGGAACCAGTGAGTTCGCCCGCGGGGCGTTCGGGTCGTCCACGTAGTCACGCCTGGGCATGATCCACCACCTCCACTGTCCGGCCTGTCACAGCAGGTGCCGGCCGTCATGAGTCCGGACACTTGGTGCAGCGTCGTCCTGAAGCGCGTCCAGGACACGCACGGCATAGACCTCAGCCATGCGCGCGGAGACCTCGGCCGGTGTGAGCCAAGCGGCCTCGACCGACTCCTCCGAGAGCCGCGCCTGATCGCTCTCCGGTCGGCAGCGAAGGACGAGGGCGACGATCCCCCGGTTCACGTTCTTGTAGACGCCGGTCAGCCGCTCCACGCCGACCTTGATCCCGGTCTCCTCGTAGACCTCGCGGCGCACGCCGTCCTCGATGGCCTCGTCCAGTTCCAGCACGCCACCCGGGGGTGGGTCTGTACAAGGCTCTGTTCCGTAGTCGGTGGTGACGCTGCGTCCCCATCTGCGACGATGAACTGTGGCTGATGTCAACTCGCTTGTCGGTGTGGTGTTTTCGGGACTTTCGGTGCTGGTCGTCGAGGATGTGGTGGAGGGTGGTGAGGTGGTCCGGGTGACGGCCCGGACGCGGGATGTCCCGGTGCCGTGTCCGGTCTGTGGGGTGCCGACTGCGAAGGTGCACGGATACCACCGGCGGACGGTGACGGACGTGCCGGTGGACGGCCGCCGCGTTGTGGTCCGGGTCCGGGTGAGGCGGCTCGTCTGTCCGGTGCTGGGCTGTCGGCGGCAAACCTTCCGGGAGCAGGTCCCTGGACTGCTGGAGCCCCTCCAGCGCCGCACCACGCGTCTGACCGCCCAGGTTGCGAAGGTGGTCAAGGAGTTATGCGGCCGCGCGGCCGCCCGGCTCTCCCGCCCGCTGGCCGTGCCCATCTCTTACGCCACTGCTCTGCGGCTGCTCAGACGCATCCCCGCACCGGTCGTGCCGGTCCCGAGGGTGATCGGGGTCGACGACTTCGCCCTGCGTCGCCGCCACCGCTACGCGACGGTCATCATCAACGCCGAGACCGGTGAACGCGTCGACGTGCTGCCCGACCGTGAGGCCGCCACCTTGGAGGCCTGGCTGCGAGAGCATCCCGGTGCCGAGGTGGTGTGCCGCGACGGCTCGGCCACCTACGCCGAGGCCATCCGCCGCGCACTGCCGAACGCGGTCCAGGTCAGCGACCGCTGGCAGTGCGCCATGAGGCGCCTTGTCGTATCCCCGACTCAGTCGGGAGGAATTCGGAGGGAGATTCTTGGGTCTGATGGCTTACCCGATCC
>NZ_JBICYZ010000165.1:0-1839 GCF_043201465.1 Kitasatospora sp. NPDC048298 | reverse complement strand
CACACCCGCGCCACCTCCTCGATCACGATCACCGTCGCCAGCGCGTCCGCCCCCGCACCGCCGTACTCCTCCGGCACGTGCACCGCATGCAGGTCACTGCCCTGCAGCGCGTCCAACGCCTCCTGCGGGAACCGCCCCTGCTCGTCCACCTCCGCCGCGAACGGAGCGATCTTCGCCTCGGCCAGCGAACGCACCGCCTCACGGAGCATCTCGTGCTCCTCGGAGATCCGGAAGAGATCGAACTCCTGGCTCATGATCGCCACTCCTGTTTCACGACGGTACTCAGTACCCTTCATTATGCATGCGCGCGGCAAAAAGGGAACTCAGTGCCTTCCCTTGGCGGTACTGAGTTCCCTATCCTTTTCGTGCCGAACTTCCGGCGTACTTTCGCCGTACTTCCGCCGAACGAGCCGTCCGAGCGCAGGGAGATGACAGCGTGGTCCACTCAGCCATCGATGCCGACACCCGGAGCACGACGCTGTACTTCCAGCGCTGCACGTGGTGCAACAACCCGACCTTCCAACGGCTGCTCTGCCCCACCTGCGGCTCCACCGACCTCAGGCTGGAGCCCAGCGAGGGCACGGGCGTGGTGCGGCGCTGCGCGGTCGAGCAGGCCCGGACGCCGCTGGTCCGTCAGAAGTCGCTGATCCGGATGGCGGAGGGCTTCGACGTCTGGTGCATCGTGGACGGGATGCGCAGCACCGTCCCGGTCGGCACCCGGGTGCGGCTGCTCTCCTCCCCCGACTCCGAACAGCCGGAGCTTCGGCTGCTGCCGATGGAGGAGCCGCCGTCGCCGCCGGACACCGAACCGCGCCCGCTGCCGCCGGCCCAGGGCGGCTTCACCCAGCACCTCGCGGCCTTCGTCGCGGAGTGAGCCGCGGGGCTCGCCGCGGGGTGCGTCACGGGCTCGGTCGCGGACCGCGCCACCGACCGGTCGGGCCGGGCGGCGCGCCGGGAAACCGCCGGGAGACGACGGGGGGGGGGGGGGGGGGGGGGGGCCCGGGCGGCGGGCCCCCCCGCGGGGGGGGGGGGGGGGGGGGGGGGCGGGGGGCGGGCGCCCCCCCCCCCCCGGGGGGGGCCCGGCGGGGGGGCGCCCCCCCCCCCCCCCCCCCCCCCCCCCCCCTCCGTCGTCGTCGCGGGATCAGGCCTTGCGGGCCTGCACCTCGGCGGTGAGCTGCGGCAGCACCTCGAAGAGGTCGCCGACCACGCCGTAGTCGGCCAGCTCGAAGATCGGGGCCTCGGGGTCCTTGTTGACGGCCACGATGGTCTTCGAGGTCTGCATGCCGGCCCGGTGCTGGATGGCGCCCGAGATGCCGTTGGCCACGTACAGCTGCGGGGAGACCTGCTTGCCGGTCTGGCCGACCTGGCTGCTGTGCGGGTACCAGCCGGCGTCCACGGCGGCGCGCGAGGCACCGACGGCCGCGCCCAGCGCGTCGGCGAGCTCCTCGACCACGCCGAAGCCCTCGGCGGCACCGACACCGCGGCCGCCGGAGACCACGATCGCGGCCTCGGTCAGCTCGGGACGACCGGAGGACACCCGCGGGGTGCGCGAGGTGACCTTGGCGGCGTTGCCGGTGAACTCCACGGCCACGTTCTCCACCGCACCGGCGGCCGGGGCGGCCTCCGGGGCGACGGCGTTCGGCTTGACGGTGATGACCGGCGCGCCCTTGCTCACCCGGGAGTCGACGGTGTACGAGGCGGCGAACACCGACTGGGTGGCGATCGGGCCCTGGTCGCCGGCGCGCAGGTCGACGGCGTCGGTGATGATGCCGGAGCCGATCCGCAGCGCGACGCGCGCGGCGACCTCCTTGCCCTCACCCGAGGACGTCACCAGCACGG
>NZ_JBICYZ010000164.1:0-1889 GCF_043201465.1 Kitasatospora sp. NPDC048298 | reverse complement strand
CGGTGCGGCGCCACCCGCCGCGCCAACCCCGCACCGGGGGGGGTTGTGTCCCCTTCCCCGCCCCCCGCCCCCCCCGCACCTCGGGGGGGGGGGGGGGCCCCCCCCCCCCCCCCCCCCCCCCCCGCGCCGAGATACGCGTTCACCCGTACTTGCCCTTCTGCCGTGCCGAGTTGACGCCGGAGGAGCCGCGGTGCCACCACGCAGGACCGTTCTCACCCTCGGATACGCAGCGTTCGTTCAACTGCGCCTCCGCCCCTACGAACAGTACGCCCGCGCCCGCCTAGGCGATGGCGATCTCAGCCGCCGTGCGGTCGCCCGCGCCCTGCGGCGCACGGAGCTGAGCTGGAGCACCGTACTGACGGACGATCCGGCCACCTTCACCTGGCGCGTCCTTCGCGAGGCCATCGCCGACGCCCTGGCGGGGTTGGCCGCCCCTGACCTCGACGATCTACATCGCGTACTGCCGGCACGCGCCGCCGATGCCGCACTGCTGCACGAGCGGCTCGGCATGCCGATGGGCGCCGCAGCGGAGCTGATGGGACTGGGCGAGCCGGAGCTGCACGTCGACCTGATGACCGCACGACGCCTGCTCGCCGAGAAGAGGAGGGCTCCACTGGGCTAGGAATGTTCACCCTCTGAACCCGCGCGGCGCCTGTGGTCCGCGCCCCTGAGGGGTGCGCGGGCGCAGCAGTCACCCGCGCCCACGCCAGGGTTCGCCACATCGCGCCAGGCATCACCCGTGTGGGTGGTGCCACTTCGGCATGCCTGTCGATAGCATGACGACCCGTCATAGTTGTTTCGGAATTCGCGGCTTGGCGACGCGAAGGGGGAACGCGTGAACGGATCGTTACCGGATGAGATCGATGTGAGCAGGCCGACTGCGGCCAGGATGTACGACCTTCTCCTGGGCGGGCGCCTCAACTATCCTTCCGATCAGGCCGCTGTCGAACGGCTGCTGGAGATCGCGCCGAGCACGAAGGAGCTGGCGCTGAACAACCGCGCGTTCCTGCGCAGGGTCGTGGAGGTCATCGCCCGCCAGTACGGGATCCGGCAGTTCATCGACCACGGTTCCGGCCTGCCGACCCAAGACAACGTCCACCAGGTCGCGCAGCGGGTCCACCCGGACTGCCGCGTGGTGTATGTCGACAACGACCCCATGGTCCTGGCGTACGGGCGTGCCCTGCTGGACGAGAACCCGCGGGTCGCGGTGGTCGGTGCGGACATGACGGACACCCCTGCCATCTTCGGCCACGAGCGGTTCGGTGACCTGATCGACCTCAGCAAGCCGACCGCAGCCCTGTTCGTATCGGTCGCGCACTGCCTCAAGGATGAGGAAGACCCCTTCGGCATGATCCGGCGAACCGTCGAGGCCCTGCCCTCCGGCAGTGTCATCGTGGTGTGCCAACTTGTCAGCCACGACCCGAGGATCCGCGACGACGTCACCCGGCTCATGCTCGATGGAACCGGAGGCCGGTGGGGCCGCGTACGCACAGAAGCCGAGGTGCAGGCCTTCTTCGAGATCGACCGGCTCGAGATCGAGGAGCCGGGCCTGGTCGACGTGACGAACTGGCGCCCCGACCGGGACGTCTTCCCGCGTCAGCGCACCGATGAATGGATCGAGTACGGCGGTCTCGCGCGCATCCGCAACCGCGCCCAGACCGCCTGAGCCAACAGGTCAGAACACAACTCCGGGCTGCCGTCACCCAACCTTCTGCAACAAGCTTTTTAGGGCTCTTCTGACGTACCTGTGGGTGTGATCACGCGGGTTGGCGGCCTGGCAGGGTGGGTCGGTTGCCGCCGAGGCAGAGCATGACGAGGGCGATGACGGCGTCGGCGGTCCGGAAGCCGAAGCCGCGGCGGATGATCAGGCGGGTCTTTGTGTTGGTCGA
>NZ_JBICYZ010000163.1:0-1908 GCF_043201465.1 Kitasatospora sp. NPDC048298 | reverse complement strand
CCTCGGGCGTGGCCTCGGCGAGGAAGTCGTCCACGCCGGCCTCCTCCGCGATCGCCTTGGCGGTCAGCGGGTTGTCGCCCGTGATCATGACGGTCTTGATGCCCATCCGGCGGAGCTCGTCGAAGCGCTCCCGCATGCCCTCCTTGACGACGTCCTTGAGGTGGATGACCCCGAGGACGCGGGCGGGCCCGGCGCCGATCCGCTCGGCGACGACCAGCGGGGTACCGCCGGCCGCGGATATCCCGTCGACCAGGGCGGAGACCTCGGCGCCGACCGAACCGCCGTTCTCCGTGACCCAGTTGGAGACCGCGCCGGCCGCGCCCTTGCGGACCTGGTGGACTCCTCCGGCCTCGTCGAGGTCCACGCCCGACATCCGGGTCTGGGCGGTGAACGGGACCCACGTGGCGTGCGTCAGCTCGCCCTGGGCGCGGGCCCGCAGGCCGTACTCGCTCTTGGCGAGGACCACGATCGAGCGGCCCTCCGGGGTCTCGTCCGCGAGCGAGGAGAGCTGCGCCGCGCCGGCCAGGTCCTCGGTGGACACGCCCGGGGCGGCCAGGAACTCGGCGGCCTGGCGGTTGCCCAGGGTGATGGTGCCGGTCTTGTCGAGCAGCAGCGTGTTGACGTCGCCGGCGGCCTCGACGGCGCGGCCGGACATCGCCAGCACGTTGCGCTGCACCAGACGGTCCATGCCGGCGATGCCGATCGCGGAGAGCAGCGCGCCGATGGTGGTCGGGATGAGCGCCACGATCAGGGCGACCAGGACGATCATCGTCTGCGGGGCACCCGCGTAGGTGGCCATCGGCTGGAGCGTGACGACCGCGACCAGGAAGACGACGGTCAGCGAGGCCAGCAGGATGTTGAGCGCGATCTCGTTCGGCGTCTTCTGCCGGGCGGCCCCCTCGACCAGGGCGATCATCCGGTCGATGAAGGTCTTGCCGGGCTCGGAGGAGATCCGCACCACGATCCGGTCGGACAGCACCTTGGTGCCGCCGGTGACGGCGCTGCGGTCGCCGCCCGACTCACGGATGACGGGCGCGGACTCACCCGTGATCGCCGACTCGTCGACGCTCGCGACACCCTCGACCACGTCGCCGTCGCCGGGGATGACCTGGCCGGCCTCGACCACCACGTGGTCGCCGAGCCTCAGCGCGGTGCCGGGCACCTCCTCCTCGGCGCCGGTGGCCGGCCAGTCGGTGAGCCGGCGGGCCATGGTGTCGCTCTTGGTCTTGCGCAGCGTGTCGGCCTGCGCCTTGCCGCGGCCCTCGGCCACGGCCTCGGCCAGGTTCGCGAAGACCGTGGTGAGCCACAGCCAGACGGTGATGACCCAGGCGAACACGGACGGGTCGGCGATCGCGGCGACGGTGGTGACCACCGAGCCGACCTCGACCACGAACATCACCGGGTTCTTGATCATCACCCGGGGGTCGAGCTTCTTCACCGCGTCCGGCAGGGACGCGACGATCAGCTTCGGGTCGAGCAGGCCGCTCGCCACTCTGTGCGGCGCGGCGGCCTCCGCCTGGTCGGCCGGTGCGGGGTTGAGCGTGGAGGTGGACATCAGGAGGACAGACCTTCCGCGATCGGCCCGAGAGCCAGGGCCGGGAAGTAGGTGAGGCCGACGACGATCAGGATCACGCCCGACAGCAGGCCCACGAACAGCGGCTTGTGGGTGGGCAGGGTGCCCGGGGTGGCCGGGACCGGCTGCTGCTGGGCGAGCGAACCGGCCAGCGCGAGGACGAAGACGATCGGCAGCAACCGGCCGAAGATCATCGCCAGGCCGAGCGCGGTGTCGTACCAGTCGGTGTTGACGGTGATGCCGCCGAAGGCCGAGCCGTTGTTGTTGGAGGCCGAGGTGAAGGCGTACAGCACCTCGGAGAAGCCGTGGGCGCCCGAGTTGAGCATCCCGGCGCG
>NZ_JBICYZ010000162.1:0-1958 GCF_043201465.1 Kitasatospora sp. NPDC048298 | reverse complement strand
CCCATCGCCGAGTAGCCGGGGGGAATCTCACCCCCCGGCCCTCACAGAACCGTGCTTAACAGTCTCCCGTTACACGGCTCTTGTCGTTCTGATCATCAGACCAGTACGGCGCTGACGGTCGGAGTGATGCGCCAGTGCGCGAACATGCGCGGGTATCGCCGGGCGATCTCCTGCAACTTCGCGAGCGCCTTCCGCTTGGCCGCCAGCCGTTTGTACTTCTTGCGGATCCAGCGCACCAGGTAGGCGTTGATGCGCGTCACGAAAGGGACCAACTCCCAGGGCCGGAAACGGCCGTAGTAGTTGAGCCAGCCCGCAACCTTGGGGTTGACCCTTCGGGCGAGCTCTTGGAAGGTCAGATCTGTTCGGGTGTGCAGGTGCCAGCCCCGCACCTCCCGGCTGATCTTCGTCAGGGCGTCTTTGCTGATACCGGGGTCGACGGCCAGGAAGAGGTTCCCGTGCCGGCTCCGGTTCTTTCTGGCGCGGAAGGTGTACCCGAGGAACGTGAACGCCGTGTGCTCGTAGGAGCTTCGGCGTCTCCCGTCCTTGCAGTACACGATCCGGGTCTTGGCCGGGTGCAGACGCAGTCCGACCTCGGCCATCCTGTCGGTGAGCGCGGCCAGCACTTGGCGGGCCTGGCGCTCGGCGACGCAGTGCAGCACAGCGTCGTCCGCGTAGCGTTCGAACCAGATGGTCGGGAACTCCCGGGCCATCCAGGTGTCGAATGCGTAGTGCAGGAACAGGTTCGCCAGCACGGGAGACACCGGAGCCCCTTGTGGGGTTCCGCACTCCCGCTCTTGCAGGGAGCCGTCGGGTAGTTGAAGCGGCGCGCGAAGCCACCGCTCGATGTACAACTTCACCCAAACGGCGTCGGTGTGCGCTTCCACTGCCTTGACCAGCAGGTCCCAGGGCACGCTGTCGAAGAACTTGGCGATGTCGAACTCGACGACCCAGTCCCTCTTCCAGCAGCGTTCCCGGCACCTCTCCACCGCGTCCAAGGCGGACCGTCCAGGCCGGTATCCGAAGCTGTCCGGATGGAAAACAGGATCCACCCGTCGCACCAGATGCCGGGCCACCACAGTCTGTGCCACACGGTCGGCGACAGCGGGAATGCCCAGCATTCTCGTGCCTCCGCCATGCGGCTTTGGGATGGCCACCGCACGCACCGGTGGCGGAAAGTACGAGCCTGACGACATCCGATTCCAGACCTTGTAAAGGTTGTTCTTCAGGTCCTTCTCGAAGTCGGCGATGCTCTGCCCGTCCACTCCCGGAGCTCCCCTATTCGCTCTGACTTCCTCCCATGCTTCCTTGACCTCCCACTTCGAAATCTCAAACGGTTTGGCCGATGACTTCAACTGGCTCATCTCACTCCTCCCGGAAACTATCCGGTTGATGCGATCAACTCAGTCACGAACGACCCGGCTCCTTCGCTCCACCCCCATTACAGGGGCTTCGGCACTACTACGAGCCGGTCCGCCAGCACGCCCTGCTTCGGTACTCGACCCCTCACAGTTGCGTCTGCTCGGGGCACTCCCTCTCGCTGCCACACTGCGGCAGGCGGTATCAGAGCGTGCCTTCTCCTGTTCCATGCGAAAGCCGCAGACCGGGCTCACGTCGCCTGCATGCCGGACACCGCCTGGCCAGTAAGCGGGCACCCGCCAGGCTTATCCCGAAGCCCAAGGAACACCCCGGTTTTGATGTCGTCTGTTTTTGTTTCGACACGTCAGCAGCGATTCACTTGCGTTCGTCTTCCCGGTCCCTACCTGACGCCTCTTAGGGCGCCTTTTCCTCATCGCTCACCACGATGGTATTCAACCGACGCGGCATGAGGTGGTTTGGAGCCTCCCCCCACAGGGCGACTCCGAAGGGCCACAAAACCTTCATCTCCCGCACAGCATCACTCGCGGAGGCTGTCCTACAACCAACTCCCTTTCGTGTTCAGGACGCAATCCTTGGCAAAA
>NZ_JBICYZ010000161.1:0-2062 GCF_043201465.1 Kitasatospora sp. NPDC048298 | reverse complement strand
CCGGGTGACGCGCCGAACGTGCTGGTCGCGATGAATCCGGCGGCGTTGAAGGCGAACCTGCCGGACCTGCCGCGCGGCGCGGAGATCATCGTCAACACCGACGAGTTCACCAAGCGCGCGCTGGCGAAGGTCGGTTACGCGGCGGATCCGTTGGGCGACGGTTCGCTGGAGGGTTTCCACCTGCACAAGGTGCCGTTGACGACGCTGACGCTGGAGGCGTTGAAGGACAGCGGTCTGGCGCGCAAGGACGCGGAACGGGCGAAGAACATGTTCGCCCTGGGCCTGCTGTCGTGGATGTACCACCGTCCGACGCACGGGACGGAGTCGTTCCTGCGGGCGAAGTTCGCGAAGAAGCCGCAGATCGCCGAGGCGAACATCAGCGCCTTCCGGGCGGGCTGGAACTTCGGCGAGACGACCGAGTCGTTCGCGGTGTCCTACGAGGTGCCGCCGGCCAGGCTGCCGGCCGGGCGCTACCGCAACATCTCCGGCAACCTCGCCCTGTCCTACGGGCTGGTCGCCGCCGCGCAGCGCTCGGGGCTGCCGCTGTATCTGGGCTCGTACCCGATCACTCCGGCGTCGGACATCCTGCACGAGCTGAGCCGGCACAAGAACTTCGGGGTGCGCACGTTCCAGGCGGAGGACGAGATCGCCGGCATCGGCGCCGCGCTCGGCGCCGCGTTCGGCGGGGCGCTGGGGGTGACGACGACGTCGGGGCCTGGTGTGGCGCTGAAGTCGGAGACGATCGGCCTGGCGGTGTCGCTGGAACTGCCGTTGCTGGTGGTGGACATCCAGCGCGGTGGCCCGTCGACGGGGTTGCCGACGAAGACGGAGCAGGCGGACCTGCTGCAGGCGATGTTCGGGCGCAACGGTGAGGCGCCGGTGCCGATCGTCGCCCCGGCCACGCCCGCGGAGTGCTTCGACGCCGCGCTGGAGGCGGCCCGGATCGCGGTCACCTACCGCACCCCGGTGTTCCTCCTCTCCGACGGTTACCTCGCCAACGGCTCCGAGCCCTGGCGCATCCCGGACGTCGACGAACTCCCCGAGATCGACCCGCGGTTCGCCACGGGCCCGAACCGTGAGGACGGCGCGTTCTGGCCCTACCTGCGCGACCCGCACACCCTCGCCCGCCCCTGGGCCGTGCCCGGCACACCCGGCCTGGAGCACCGGATCGGCGGCATCGAGAAGCAGGACGGCACCGGCAACATCTCCTACGACCCCGCGAACCACGACTTCATGGTCCGCACCCGCCAGGCCAAGATCGACGGCATCACCGTGAAGCCGGTCGAAGTCGACGACCCCAGCGGCGACGCCCGCGTCCTGGTCCTCGGCTGGGGCTCCACCTACGGACCCATCACCGCCGCGGTACGCCGGGTCCGCGCCGACGGCGGCGAAGTCGCCCAGGCCCACCTGCGCAACCTCAACCCCTTCCCCGCCAACCTGGGTGCGGTGCTGCGCAGTTACGAGAAGGTCATCGTGCCCGAGATGAACCTGGGGCAACTGGCCCTGCTGCTGCGGGCGAAGTACCTGGTCGACGCCGAGTCCTACAACCAGGTCCGCGGACTGCCCTTCAAGGCCGCCCAACTCGCGGACGTGCTCTGGGCCGCGATCGGCACCCTGGACGAGGAGGACCACCAGTGACCGAGCAGCACGCCTTCCCCTCCCTGCGCCTGGTCCCCAAGACCGAACAACCCCAAAGCGCCCGGGACTTCAAGACCGACCAGGAAGTACGCTGGTGCCCCGGCTGCGGCGACTACGCCATCCTCGCCGCCGTCCAGTCCTTCATGCCCGAACTCGGCATCCGACGCGAGAACACCGTCTTCGTCTCCGGCATCGGCTGCTCCTCGCGGTTCCCGTACTACATGAACACCTACGGCGTGCACTCCATCCACGGCCGCGCCCCGGCGATCGCGACCGGACTGGCCACCGCACGCCAGGACCTCAGCGTCTGGGTGGTCACCGGCGACGGCGACGCCCTGTCCATCGGCGGCAACCACCTCATCCACGCGCTGCGCAGGAATGTGAATCTGAAGATCCTGTTGTTCAACAACCGGATCTACGGCCT
>NZ_JBICYZ010000160.1:0-2067 GCF_043201465.1 Kitasatospora sp. NPDC048298 | reverse complement strand
CACGACCTCGGCCGCACCGACCTCACCCCCACCCTCCTGACCACCCGCCTCGAAAACTACCTCCAAGCCCTCCTCGACCACCACACCTGAACACCACCCCCCACCCCTCCCCGACCCGCCCGCCCGCCCCGAACAGCCGTGAACCGTCGAAACCCGGACCGGCGAACCGCCGCAGGCCCACCCTCCCTCAAGGTTCCTGATTTCAATGCCCGGCGGCCGCGGGGAAGCCGATGCGGCCCGCGCCCAAGTCCCTTCCACGCACCGCCCGCCAACGCACCGGCGTCCTGCCCTCCCTCCTGCGCGACGGCCCCCTTCCACGAACCCCGGCGCCCCCGGGAAGGCCGTCGCCCGAACCAGCCCACGGCCGTTCGACCCACATCACCACCACGTGTCCCCGGCCCACGCCGAGGACTCGTGACCCCGACACGACCCCACACTCCCCACACGGCCGAACACCTGGGCCGACAAGATCCTCAACGCACCCGACCAGCAGAACACCGTCCTCACGGACACCACCACCCCGAACACGGCAACCCCCTCCCCGACCCGCCCACCCGCCCGCCCGCCCGCCCGCCCGCCCGCCCGCCACCGGCCCCGAACAGCCGTGAACCGTCGAAACCCGAACCGGCGAACCACCCCAAGCCCACCCTCCCTCAAGGGACCTGACCCCGACACCCGAGTCAGCACCAGGATCACCACCGCCCTCCTGCTCACCACCGGCAACGGCACCGGCTCCCCACCGCCGCCCACCCGGCCCCCACACCGGCCCGACACCGACAACGAAGCCCTTCGGCGCCCTCCATCCGCAGCGAACCACACCCCAAAGACCCGCAACCGACAACCGACTCCCAGCTCCCAGGGCGAGCCATACCCCTCTCCGCGCACACCCCCCGCCACACCCCCACCCCCGAGCAGGGAACGCCGTAATACCCGGGGCCCGGACCGTGGCCGGCCCGGGCCCCGTGATCTCCCCGCTCAGCGGGTCAACTGGGCTGACCAGTGGGCATGATCGTGACCTGCTGGAGGTTCACCCGCGCCGGCAGCGCGGCCAGGAAACCGATGGTCTCGGCGATGTCCTGCGGCGTGAGGCACTCCGTCGTCTCCTTGGCGCTCGCCAGCCACTGCAGCGCCGCCTCGTCCGTCACATGGTTCTGAATCTCGGTGCCGACGATGCCCGGCTCCAGCGCCGACACCCGTACCTTCTTCGCGCCCAGCTCCGCCCGCAGATGACGCGAGAGGTGGCTCACGTACGCCTTGGTGGCGGCGTAGACGGCGAAGTGGGGGTAGATGTTCTGCGCCGCGATCGAGGAGGTGTTGATCAGATCGGCCACCCTGCGCTCGGCGGCGACCTTCACCAACTGCGGGGTGAACGCCCCGATGACGTTCATCAGCCCGGTGATGTTGACATCGATCTCCCGCTGCCACTGATCGACGGCCGCCTCGATCGGGGCTGGCAGCCCAACCCCCGCGTTGTTGAACACCAGGTCGGCGGTGCCCAGCTCGGCCGCCACCCGGTCGGCGGCCGCGCGCACCGCCGCGGCATCGGTCACATCGACGGCCAGCGCCAGAGCGGTGCCGCCGCCGCGCTCGATCCGGGCGACCAGCCCGTCCAGTCGATCCGCGCGCCGGGCCAGCACGGCGACCCGAGCACCCAGGCGCGCCAAGTGCTCGGCCGAGGCCTCGCCGATACCGCTGGAGGCGCCGGTGACCACCGCCACGCGGCCGGTCAGGGGCTTGACAAGGAGGTCCGTGGACATACGCCACACCGTCCGATCCGAATTCCGAAGGAAGCTCCCTCTGGACACCACACTTCCAGCACACCATCCCCGAGCCCCCGCCGACCGTTCCACCCGGCCAAGCTCCGACAGATGTCGACAGAGCCACCCGGCCGGCCCACACCGGGGGCATGGACCGCAGCGGCGGCTCGCCGACCACCTGCGCGCCGCCGGTGACGAGACCGTCCGCCAGACGCATGGACTTGTACGCCGCGATGCCCCGCCGTGCGGACGCCCTGTTCGACCTGGCCGACGCCTTGCTGTGTGCCGACGGTCCGGTCCGCGCCCTGGT
>NZ_JBICYZ010000159.1:0-2201 GCF_043201465.1 Kitasatospora sp. NPDC048298 | reverse complement strand
CCCGCCCCCCCCCCCCGCGCCCCGCGCCCCGCGCGGGCCCCCCCCCCCCCCGCGCCGCCCGCCCCCCCCCCCCCGCCGGCGCCGCGGCCCGGCCCCCCCCCCCCCCCCCCCCCCCCCCCCCCCCCCCCGCCCAGGGGTTCGGTTCTGCCTGCGTGTCACGTTAGGCACGCGTCCGCTCACTGCGCGCAGTGGAGTGCGCCAAATGGAAGGGGCACCGGGGTTGAGCACCGACGGCACATCAGGGTGAACGGCCGTCATCCGAGGAGGCGTCAGGACACCCCCCTCAGCGGCCGCCGGCCTCCGCCAGCAGCTGCTTCTTCAGCACCTTCCCCAGGGCGTTCCTGGGCAGTTCGGGCACCAGGACGACCCGCCGCGGCCGCTTGTGCACCGAGAGCCGCTCCGCCACGAAGGCCGTCAGCTGATCCCCCGTCACGGCGCCGTCGGGAATGACGTACGCGACGATCGCCTGTCCGAGGTCCTCGTCCGGCACGCCGACGACCGCCGCGTCAGCAACCGCCGGGTGGTCGCGCAGCGCGGCCTCCACCTCGCCCGCGCCGATCCGGTAGCCGCCGCTCTTGATCAGGTCCACCGAGGCGCGGCCGACGATCCGGTGGAAGCCGTCCGCCCCGATCACCGCGACGTCGCCGGTGCGGAACCAGCCGTCCGCCGTCCACGCCTCGGCGTCCGCGTCCGGCCGGTTGAGGTAGCCGCTGAATAGCGTCGGGCCGCAGACCTGCAGTTCGCCGACGCTCTCCCCGTCGCTGGGCACCGGCGCGCCGTCCTCGCCGACCAGCCGGGTCCTGACCCCGTCCACCGGCAGCCCGACGCTGCCGGGGCGCCGCTCGCCGTCGGCCCGGGTGCTGACCGTGATCAGCGACTCGGTCATCCCGTACCGCTCGATCGGGGCGTGCCCGGTCAGCGCCGCCAGCTTCTCGAACACCGGGACGGGCAGCGGCGCGCTGCCGGAGACCAGCAGCCGGGCCGGGGCGAGCCGGGCCGCCGCCTCCCGGTCCGCCGCCAGCCGGGACCAGACCGTGGGCACCCCGAAGTACAGGCTGCCGCCGGCCTCCGCGTAGCCCGCCGGAGTGGGCCGCCCGGTGTGCACCAGCGCGCTGCCGGTGCGCAGGGCGCCGAGCACGCCGAGCAGCAGCCCGTGCACGTGGAACAGCGGCAGGCCGTGCACGAGGGTGTCCTCGGCGGTCCACTGCCAGGCGGCGGCGAGGGCGTCCAGGTCGGCGGCGATCGCCTCGCGCCGGATCACCACGCCCTTGGGCGCGCCGGTGGTGCCCGAGGTGTAGAGCACGAAACCGGTCGACTCGGCGGCCGGCTCGGCGTAGGTCGTGGCGGAGCGCTGCGCGGGGTCCACCGGCAGCCCCGCCACCGAGGTGTCCTGCGGCAGCTCCTCCCCGACGGCGTGCGCGAGCAGCGCCGCGCCCGAGTCGCGCAGGATGTGCTCGCGCTCCTTGGGCCCCGAGTCGGGCGGCAGCGGCACCACCGGGACGCCCGCCAGCAGGCCGCCGACCACGGCGGTGACGGTCTCGACGGTGGGCCGGGCGAGCACCGCGAGCGCCGGGGCACCGGCCACCCGGTCGGCGACGGCGGTCGCCGCGCCCAGCAGGTCCTCCCGGGAGAGCGTCCGCCCGTCGATCCGCAGCGCCCGCGCCGCGTCGCCGAAACCGCCCTGAAGTGCCGTCAGCAGTGCCATGCCACCGTCCTCGCCTCGTTCCACGCCACCGCGCCGCGCCCGTGCGCCACGCGCTCGTCCCGCGTGTCCGCCTCCGCGTCACGCGCCGGCGCCGACTCTACGGGCGCCGCCCCGCCCGCCGTGCTCCGGGACGGTCGGGCGGCGGCTCGGGGCATGCCGGAGGGCGTGGCACCGAGCGGTACTCGGTGCCACGCCCTCCGTCGTCGTCGCGGGATCAGGCCTTGCGGGCCTTCACCTCGGCGGTGAGCTGCGGCAGCACCTGGAAGAGGTCGCCGACCACGCCGTAGTCGACCAGCTCGAAGATCGGGGCCTCGGGGTCCTTGTTGACGGCCACGATGGTCTTCGAGGTCTGCATGCCGGCCCGGTGCTGGATCGCGCCGGAGATGCCCGCCGCGATGTAGAGCTGCGGGGAGACCTGCTTGCCGGTCTGGCCGACCTGGCTGCTGTGCGGGTACCAGCCGGCGTCCACGGCGGCGCGCGAGGCACCGACGGCCGC
>NZ_JBICYZ010000158.1:0-2438 GCF_043201465.1 Kitasatospora sp. NPDC048298 | reverse complement strand
AGGGTACTGGTGGGCCGTCGGCGAGATGCCTGCTGAGCAGGTCCTTTTCCCACGGCCCCCAGCCCGAACGACGCATGCGACTTTCACCGCACGTCGCTCTCCGGTGACTACTGCGTGAGTGCTGGGACATGCTTTCTGCCGTGGATGGCCGCATGGCAATTTCCGCAGACCACAAGGGTTTTGCGGTGCCGTGCGGCCATGAGATCCGCCCACGGGGGCCGGTCCGGCCCTGGCTTTCCGAGGTCGGTGAGCTTGGCGACATGGTGGACTTCCACCTCGTCGACGCGCCCGCATACCTCGCATCGCCCCGCAAGGAGTCTGGTGACCAGTTCCTTGCGCTTGGTGGTGACCGGGGCCAGCCGACGGTCGGTGATGACCGTCTTCTTGTTCTGTCTCAGCGGGATCCCGCCGAACCGTCCGACCAGTGGCTTCCTGCCGATGCGTTCGACGCGGGCCTCGAAGCACTTGCGCGGCCCGTGCGGCGTCTCGATGGTGGCCGCGTATTTGCGGGCCATCTTCGACACCGACGAGCGGTGCTTGTTGGCGAGCGTCATCAGCATCGAGGTCTCCATGACCCATTGCAGCCGGGCGAGTCGGAAGACGTCGCCGGCCATCAGGTAGTACTGGACGATGCCGCGGTACTCGGACCCGTAGGTGCTGATGATGACGTGGTCGTCCTGGTTCAGCAGTTCGGGTCGGCGCGCGGGTTTGCCGCGCTTCTTGTATTGGGCCTGCTTGGCGGATACCACCGAACGAGGGACGCGCAATCTGATGGTCCCGTTGACAGAGCGCCGTCTGCCGGAGACCTTGCGGTCGTTGTGGTGCACGGTGATATCGTAGCCGAGGAACTTCGCTGCCCCGGTGCGGGCGTGCGTGATGAGGGTTTTCTCCGGCGACAGTTCCAGCTTGAGGTCGTCATGCAGGAATTGCGTCAGACGCCTCTTGATTTCCTCGGCCTCCGCCTTCGGTCCGGCGAACCCGAGCAGGGTGTCATCGGCATAGCGCACATACCGCAGCCTCCGGTAGCCGGGATCCTGAGTATCCATGCTCGGCATGCTGTGGAGTTGCTTGCGCAGGTCCCGCACCTTGGTGCGGTCGCCGCGCTTGCGGGCGCGTCCGATTGCCGCCCACACTCGGTGAAAGGCACGGTTCGGCTTCCTGGCACTTCCTCGGGTGTATTCCGGGATCAGAACGTTCTCGACGAACTCGTCCATCTTGTGCAGATAGATGTTTGACAGGATCGGTGAAACGACGCCGCCCTGCGGAGCTCCGCTGTGCGTGGCGTTCCAGACCCAGTTCTCCAGGTATCCGGCTTTTAGCATGTTCCGCACCAGCCGCAGGAACCGACTGTCGTGGATTCTCTCGCCCAGGATTCGGAGCATGACCTCATGGTCGAGCCGGTCGAAGCACTGGGCGATATCGCCCTCGATGAGCCAGACCGTCCCCGTCCAGGTGTGGACCACATCGCTCAATGCGGTGTGACAGCCCCGACGGGGACGGAAACCATGTGAGAGATCGGAAAACGTCGGTTCGTAGAATGCCTCCAGAAGCAGGCGCACCACCTCGCCGACGAGCTTGTCCGACCACGGCGGCAGGCCGAGCGGGCGCATCTTCGTGCGGTCCCGCTGCTTGGGGATGTAGACCCTCCTGGCCGGGCTCCATCGGTAGCGCTCGTGGCGCAGCGCGTCGATGACGTGCTCGATCTTGCCCAGCGACATGCCGTCCACGGTCTCCCCGGTGACCCCGGGCGTCATCGCTCCCTTGTTGGAGTACAGACGCCCGTAGGCCAGCAGATACAACTGCGGATTGAACAGCTGTCGATACAGTTCATTGCACGGCAAGCCACGCCTGCCGCGTTCACGCAGGACACCCAGCACCGTTTCGGCGCTCTGCATTACGCATACCTCCCGTTTCTTGGGTGTCCGATCACCTGGCCCCCTTCGCCCGATGCGGACGGCCTTCCCGTCCTCCTTGGCCGGTCGTGACTCCGGCGACTACTACGGGGCCTCCGTCGCCATAGGAAGATCTCTTCCCGTAGGCGATCCCATGTTCGTCCTTGTCGTACGTCGTAGCGTGATGTAGGTGCCCCACTCATCACCTTGAATGCCCTCGTTGGGCATCGCTCCGCGCTCCGGAGGTTGCGTCGGCCATGGCACAAAGCCGTCGCAGGGCGCGGCACCGGTTTCAGATATCTTTCCGGTGGACTCGACCTTCAGTCTCCTGGTGATTGGGGTTCAGGCAATCCAGCTTTCACCGTGTCACGCGGGTCCCGTGATACCCCGTCTCCGATATCTGAGCCCGGCTATCGCTTTTCTGGCATGCTCTGGTCCCGTCACCGTTTCCGGATCGGGTAAGCCATCAGACCCAAGAATCTCCCTCCGAATTCCTCCCGACTGAGTCGGGGATACGACAAGGCGCCTCATGGCGCACTGCCAGCG
>NZ_JBICYZ010000157.1:0-2887 GCF_043201465.1 Kitasatospora sp. NPDC048298 | reverse complement strand
TCGACCAACACAAAGACCCGCCTGATCATCCGCCGCGGCTTCGGCTTCCGGACCGCCGACGCCGTCATCGCCCTCGTCATGCTCTGCCTCGGCGGGAACCGACCCACCCTGCCAGGCCGCCAACCCGCGTGATCACACCCACAGGTACGTCAGAAGAGCCCCTTTTCGCCCACCTCTCGGCGCGCCTCGGGAGTTCGATCAGCCCCCCCTGGGCCCGCTGACACCTGCTCCGAATCTGACTCGGCGATGTCCGGGCGGCGGCCCGCGGCTTATCGTGCAAGAAATTTCCGCAAGTTGCCGGTCTACGCGCGCAGCGCTACGCGCGTCACCGCGCACCCCCGTTGACCTGCGCGAAGTCACGGATTGTCAGCGGCAGTTCATCGCCGAGCTGTCAGACGTCCCGTCAATATCCTTGGCATGACCGCTTCCGGGTTCGGCTACCGCCTGGTATCACTTCTGTGACCCTCACCACGCCACCCCACTGGAGCTGTGATGATCCGCCGTGCCCGTGCTCTGTCCATCGCCGCCATAGCCGCAGGCCTCACCATGACGACGCTGTTCGCCGCGTCCTCCGCGAACGCCGCCGGCGCCAACTACGTGGCCCTCGGCGACTCGTACTCCTCCGGTGTCGGCGCCGGCAGCTACACGGCCGAGAGTGGCAGCTGCAAGCGCAGCACCAATGCGTACGCGTACCTCTGGAAGAACGCGCACGCGCCGTCCTCCTTCAAGTTCGTGGCCTGTTCGGGCGCCAAGACCGGCGACATCCTGAACAACCAGATCTCCGCCCTGGACGCCAACACCACGCTGGTCAGCATCTCGGTCGGCGGCAACGACGCCGGCTTCGCCGACACCATGCAGACCTGTGTCCTCGGCTCGGACAGCGACTGCATCAGCGCCATCAACACGGCCAAGAGCTACGCCACCAACACCCTGCCCGCCCAGCTGGACAAGGTGTACTCGGCGATCAAGGCCAAGTCCCCGAAGGCCCACGTCGTGGTGATGGGCTACCCGCACATCTACAAGATCGGCGGCAGCTGCATCTTCGGCATCAGCGACACCAAGCGCGCCGCGATCAACGGTGCCGCCGACACCCTCGACGGTGTCCTCGCCAAGCGGGCCGCCAACGCCGGTTTCGCCTTCGGCGACGTCCGCAGCATCTTCACCGAGCACGAGATCTGCGGCTCGCAGACCACGTGGCTGAACAGCACCACCCTGCCGGTCGACGAGAGCTACCACCCGAAGGCGTCCGGCCACTCCGGCGGCTACCTGCCGGTCTTCTCGGCGCTGTAAGGACCGCCGCGACGGACCGCCCCGGCGCGGGCCCGTACCGGAGCCGCCGTCCCCTCCCACGACTCGGGAGGGGACGGCGGCAACGCCGTTTCAGCTGCCGGAAGGCGCCGGGCCGGGCGCCGGGCCGGACACTGGGCCGGGCGCCGGTCCGCGTGTCGCGGACCCGGGCGGCGGGAAGGGGATGCCGGAGAGGACCGGCAGCAGTTCCGCCTCCTCGAAGTCGAGGTGGTCCTCCAACTCGGCGGACATCCGGTCCAGTTCCGTCCGGAGCCGCTCCGGCTCGGTGACCGCGATCCCGGCCAGCAGGGCCACCAGCTCCTCCTTGATCCGGCCGATGGCCCGGTGCTGTTCGCCGAGCCGCGCCAGGACGTCGGCCAGCTCCGGATGGCTGCGCGCGAGCGCGGGGAAGACGGCTGTGTCCTCGCCGGTGTGGTGGTGCGTCAGCCCGTCGCAGAAGGCCAGGCAGCGCTGGCGCAGCTGCAGCCCGAGCGTGGCCGGTCGGCCCGGGACGTGGGCGTGCGCCTCCTCCCGTACGTGGCGCAGCTGCGCGCGCAGCCAGGTGTGCGTCTCCACCAGCTTGTCGGCGAGGCTGCGCACGGCCGGGGCGGTGGCCGGGGCCGGCCCGTCGGCGGGCGGTTCGGGGCGCTCCAGGACGACGACCGGCAACTCCCGCTCGGTGTGCGCCTGGTAGTCCCCGTAGCCCGGGGCCTTCCGGACGACGGCGGCGAACAGCCGCTCCCGGCGGTCGCCTTCGGCGGGTACGGCGACGGTGTCGAAGGCCTCGGTGCCGACTTCGACCCGGACCACCGGGTGGGCGAGGAGGTTGCGGTACCACTGGGGGTGTTCCGGAGCACCGCCGGCCGAGGCGACGACCAGGAGCCGCCCCTCCGCCCGGACGTATCCGAGCGGCACGGTGTGCGGCCGCCCGGAGCGGGCTCCGGTGGTGGTCAGCAACAACAGGTCGCCGCCCTCGAACGGGCCGCCGACCCTCCCGCCGTTGGCGCGGAACTCCTCGATGACGTTCAGATTGAAGGACATAGGCATGCGTGTGTGATGGATCTCCAGAGAGGAAAGGGGGGTTGCGGCCACACGCGGTGTCGGTGCGGTGCCCGAACCGGTGACACGGCCGGTCCCGCACCCGGCGACCTCCGTCACGGGACATCGGACACAGGACGCGGGACACAGGGCGCGGGACACGGGGATCGGGACACGGGGATCGGAACACGGAACACGCGTCGCGGAACACCGGATGCGGTTCGCGCCCGCGGGTACAGCGGTACCGCGGTGACCGCCTGGCGTCAGATCAGGGAAGCGGAGAGAGTGCTCATCGCGCATCGACCCTTCGGGAAAGGTGCCCGCTCGGCTGTCGGCCGGCCCACTGCTCTTTGGCCGACGCCGCGCTGCACGCCCCCATTAGAGTCAGGCCGCGGACGCGCTGTCAACGTGCGCGGTCGCCCCGAGGGAAGTCGAACCCGCCGTGGGGGCCCCGCCCCCCGGGGGGGGGGGCCGGGGGGCCGGGGGGCCGCGGGGGGGGGGCACGGCGGCCCGGGGGGGGGCGGGGGCGGGGGGGGGGGGGGGGGGGGGGCGGGGGGGGGCG
>NZ_JBICYZ010000156.1:0-3130 GCF_043201465.1 Kitasatospora sp. NPDC048298 | reverse complement strand
CTCGACAACCTCAAAGCTGCACAGGGGCCCTGTCTTCATGCAGTGGCAACGCCGAGATCACCCGAATCGGGAACACGGGAACACTCGTGCTAACCCCAAGCCCCGCGACGGGTTTGCGGATGCCTTCTCAGACCGCCACCGATTACCGCAACGCGGACAAGAACGGCGCCACGAGCCTGAAGCCTTCCGGGCTGTTCCCGCAGGGGACGCACTGATGGTCAGCCTCGCCCAGCTGCGCGACGCCAACCTGTTCGGCCTGGCGCCGGCGGCCACCGCCTACGACACCCTTGCCACCAACTTCGGCAAGCATGTCCAGAACATGCAGCACGAGGTCCTCAAGCACGTCTTCAACGCGAACTGGGTCGGCAACGCCGCCGGCGCCGCCAACGCCTCGCTGCAGCGCACCAGCAATCGGCTGGACGCCGCCCACACGGAGATGTCGGCGGTCTCTGGGCTGCTGCGCGAGGCCTCCGAGAGCTTCCTGCTGGCGCAGTCCAAGCTGCAGATGGCACTGCAGGAGGCCCAGAAGCTGGGGCTGACTGTCGCCGATGACGGGACGGTGTCCTGGCCCGCGCCGTCCAAGGCCGAGACGAACGACCCGGGGTACAACATCCCCGAGCAGGCGAAGGCGCTGGCGAACCGGATATCCGGCGCCGTCGCCGAGGCCGGCAACGCCGATCAGAAGATCGCGGGGCTCCTGAACTCCCTGACCGAGCGCGCCCGAAACGGCACGGGGCTGGAGACGGACAAGGCTGCCGCCGACCTCAAGGCCGTCACACAGCAGGGCGTCGACCTGATGGCCGCGGGCTTCCCGCCCGCCGGTGCCTCGCCCACCGAGGTCAACTCCTGGTGGAAGGGCCTGACGTCGGGCGAGCAGCAGCGGCTCATCGAGGCGCACCCGGACCTGCTGGGCATGCGCGACGGCATCCCCGCGGTGGCCCGCAACGAGGCCAATCAGCTCAATCTCGCCAACCTCATCAGCAAGTACCAACAGAAATCCAACCTGACGGAGGACGAGAAGCAGAAGCTCGACGGCTTCATCGCGATCAGCAAGAAGCTGGAGGAACGCAGGGGCAAGCAGCCGCCCGTCTTCCTGATCGGCGTCAGCGAGGAGGGGCAGGGCCGCGGCATCCTGTCCTACGGCAACCCGGACACCGCGAAGAACGTCAGCGCGTACGTGCCGGGGCTGGGTACCACGCTCTCCGCGGTCGGCGGCAAGGACGCCGACCGCGCCTTGAACGTGTGGAACGCCGCAGCCGCCGCCGATCCCAACGCCGAGGTCGCCTCGATGGTCTGGCTCGGCTATGATCCGCCGCCCGGTCTGGAGAAGCTCGCCCAGGGCGACCTCCGGCCTCTGGAGGTGATGGACACCGACCGCGCCGCCAAGGGCGGCGCCGCCTACGACAAGTTCATGTCGGGCCTGCGCGCCACTCACGACGGCCCCCCGGCCCACCTCGTCGCCCTCGCCCACAGCTACGGCTCCACCACCGTCGGCCTGGGCGCGCAGATGACCGGTGGCACCGGCGCCGACGACATCATCCTCGTCGGTTCCCCCGGCACCGGCGCCACCAAGGCATCCCAACTGAACGTCGATCCCGGCCACGTGTGGGTCGGCGACGCGGAGAACGACCCCGTGAGCCATCTGCCGCCTGCAACGCGTGTCGCCAACGACGTGGCCCTCTTCCCTGCCCTGGGCCCCCTCGGCGACGAGGTGTACAAGATGTACTCCCCTGACAACCAACTCTGGTTCGGCCAGGACCCGGCCAGCAAGGAATTCGGCGCCAACCGCTTCGCCGTCCCGGACGGCGCGCCGCTGTCCTTCGACTCGCACTCCCACTACATGGACGAGCCGAAGAAGGACCCCGCACCGGACGATGCTGCGGTCTCGGTCAACAACATCGGCCAAATCGTGGCCGGCAAGTACGACCACGTCACAAGGCAGGGCCAACGATGAGCATCCCATCCCGTCGCACCTCGCTCGTCAGCGCCGCACCCTCGAACGCCCCGCGACCCGGCAAGCCGCTGACGCGGCGTCTCGCTGCGGCCGCCGTGCCCATCGCGCTCGTGCTGACGCTGACGGCCTGCGGCGCCTTCACCGCCGCCGTCGGCGACGGCGCCCGCCCGGACCCGACGGCGACGGCCCCGCTCATGGCGCCCGGGCAGGCCCTGCAGAAGCTCAACGCCCTGCTGGAAGAGGCGACCTCGAACGTGCAGCCGACGCTGCGGTATTGGGATGCCTGGCCTGAGACCAGGGAGCAGTACTCCTCCGGCCTGAACGAGCACTCCCTCGGCTACGCCAAAGCCTCCCGCAAGCGCCACGTCATGACCAAGGTCGCCCCCGCCAAGTACGCCACCCTGCTGGAAACGGTGCGGAGCGTGTGGGAGGCCAAGGCCTACCGCATCGAAACGGGCCCCGCCGGGCAGGCCGTGTCCGCCACCACGGCGGAGGGGTTCAGCGTGCGCATCGGCATCGGCTCCGCCGGGGACATCGACATCGAGGCCACTGTCAGCCCGATCCCGGTGCCCGATGGCCGGGACCTGTTCGGCACCCCGACACCCGACCCTGTCATGGCCAACGGGAACCCGGACATCCTGCCCAAGTACGACGACCCGTACTGGTCTGCCTGACCACCAGCCCGTCCCCTGTTCCAAGTACCGTCTGCCGGGCTGCCGCCGTACGGCGCCCGCACCTTCGGAAAGTCCTCGAATGACCCCCGAACAGGCCGTCCAGGCACTCAACGCGCTCCTCGACGAGGCGATGTCCGCCATCCGCCCCCGGTTGCAGTACTGGGACGGCTGGCCGCGGTCCACCGAGCAGACCACAGGCCCCGACGACCGCTCCCTGGGCTACGCCGTTGCCACCCGCGACCGCTACATCATGACCAAGGTCACCGCAGCCAAGTACGGCGCGCTGCTGGGCGTCGCCGAACGTGGCTGGCAGGCCCGCGGCTACCGGATCTCCTCCGTCAACCCCGGCCAGCCCGCCATGTTCGCCACCACGCCCACTGGGTACAGCGTGTGCATGCTCTTCGGCGCCGCCGGCAACATCACCTTCCAAGCCACCGTGGGCCCCATCCCCGTCATCCGCGACCGCGACCCCTTTGGCACCTACGTCCCCGAGCCGACTCTG
>NZ_JBICYZ010000155.1:0-3168 GCF_043201465.1 Kitasatospora sp. NPDC048298 | reverse complement strand
CATCCTTACTTCGGGTAAGCGGTGTAGACGACGAACTTCTGAGGATGACCCCGAACGTACTTCAGGGTGATCACCACGTTGTTCCCAGTGGGTGTGTCGACCAGGGGCTTCTTCGGATCGTTGACGGGGTTCTTGGTGTACGTCGTGCCAAGGGAGCCTTCGTCCCTGAGCGCCTTTGAAGCCAAATCCGCGCACTTCGGTTGTTTCCTCGTGGGGTGGAAACGAATCTGGCCCCACCGCGCACGGTGGGGCCAGAGCCGGTACCTTCGTGGGCTGCTAGTCGATCATCTCGGGCCGGAGCCACAGGGAATGGAGTTCCCCGTCAATTCTTCCTGCGGTGATCGATTCGGCGAACGTCGTGAAGTCTTCGTCCCGGTCGGGAGTTTTGGCGATCCGCACCAGCCCGCTCCGGGGGTCGACGCTGGTCTTCCATTCGCCGATTCCGGCCAGGGGATATGCAACGCCCGACTCCAGCCGGAGCCCCTTGGGGATCTCCAGTCTTCCCGGTTCCGCAGCCGGTATTGCCAGATCCGCGGGCTGCCACGCCAGATTCGGGTGGTATCCCCAGACAAACAGAAGCTGTCGACTGGAGACGTCGACCTGGATTTGAAGCGTTCCGACCGCGATGCTGGTCGACCCTTCAGTTCCGAGTCGCTTGCCCAGCTCGTCCTCATCCGGCTGGCATCTGAAGCTGTACTCGGACTTCAAATAGAGGAGTCGTCCGCCCATCGGTGCACCGTGGACCCTGTCAACAATCATGCGTCAACCTCAGTTACTTCGACATGTAAAGGAAGTGGACCACGGTGTTCGTGTCGATCACGAGCTCCCAGTAGCCGGTCGATCCGTTCTTCGTACCGGGAACGGTCCACGAGACGTAGCCCGGTACGCCCTGGGGGTCCCACGCGGGGGAAGCTGCGGACATGATCTCCTGGATGAAGCGGGCATCGCCGCGGCCAGCGCGCACACTGCGGCCAGCGCGACCCGCTCGCCCACCGCCAGCGCCGCACCACCAAGGCACGGCCGCTCATCCTGGAGCTACCCACCCCCCCCCGCCCTCCGACGCTCCGAGAAAAACGGACCGCCCGAGGACGACCCCTGGTGGCAGGTGCGCCTCCTCCACGCAGAGCACTGGCCGAAGCACCGCAGAAGCGACGGAGAAACCCCCTACAGCATGACCCAGATTCCATATGGCCGGTCAATCCCAGAAAGGCACTGAAAGCACCAAGTCAACATTATGTGCATTCTTCGCCTGCTGTTCCGTGCGCAGAATAGCAGGCGAAGAACTTTCTCCGGGCCCCGCGATCCGCACGAAACCGCCACACACAAACTCGCCCGAGAAGGGACAGTCAAAACTTAGACCCGATTGGTTCACCTAGCCCGAAGCCTCCAAGGACCCGGCGCATTCCCTCATCGCCACGGAAACAGTCTGGCCCCGCCGTGCGAGCGGCGAAGCCAGACTCAAACTCAGACCCTTTCAGCGCCTACGGAGGCGCGTTCTTCTCGATGCCAGGTCAGGCGGCTACCTCAGCTGACTCCAGTGACGAAGTTCGGGGCCTACGCGAAGAGCGCCAGGTGTGCCAGGTGCGCCAGAGAAACACCGGCCAGGCAATAGCCGCCGCCAGGCCGCCAACGGCGAAGGCCGCTAGCAGCAGGTAGGAGGACCCGCCCCCTGTAGAGAAGACTCCGCCAGGGGCACCGGAGTCCAGTGCTGCGGCCGTCTCGTCGATCCGCAAAGAATCAGGTCCGTCGTAAAGGAGGATGTTCGTGCGCGTGGAAGTGCCATCCGCCGCCTTCCAGTTGCCGTACGAGTCACAGGACCCGTGGCTGCATGACTCTCGGGTGGCAGTGAACGTCCCGGTGACTCCGCTGCCGCTGTGTGCCTTCCAGGCTGGCACGAGATCAGGCGCGGCCTTGGCAATGCCGATGAAGGCTATGACGGGCAAGCCGATCCAGAGGAATATCGACATGCGCCAGTGGCGCTTTGCGGGGGCATCGTTCACGAGGGCGGAGCCTACGATATGGGCCTGGCTTCGTAAAATCCTTTCAGTCGTGTAGACCCCCATAAAGGCACATTTCACCCTTCGCACGGCCGGCCGCAGCCCCCGCGTAGGACTTCCCGGAGCCGGTGGCCATCTGCACTGTCACCCGCAGCCCGCTGGGGGCCGTGTGCCCCGGACGGGGCATCAGGCCCCGTACGATGGCCTCCAGGGCCTCCTCCTGATGCCCCCGCAGTGAAATGCCGGCGGTGGACTGAGCGGCCATCAGGCCCGGCTTTAAGACGTTCACGAAGACGTGTCTCCCCTTCACCCATCCCCGAGCCCACACCAGGGACCACACGGGAAATCCTGACAGTGCCCTGCCCCCGTGGTGCAGCACGACCAGGACCCCGACGACCGACCTGCCCGCCGCGACGACCGGCCCACCACGCAGCCGGCCCGGCCCCCGCTCGCCGACCACCACGCCTACCAGGAACTGCGCCACCGGATGCGCGAGGACGCCGCCGCCCGCCAGGCCGCACTCGACGAGGCCGCCACCGGACGGGAGGCGATCCTGCGTGAGCACTACAACCGGCTGCGCGAACCCGAGGGCGCCCACCGGCCCGCGATTGAGGACACCCCGGCCGCCGACACCGCCGCCCACCCCCGGCAGCAGCGCGAACGCCACCGCGCCGCCCTCGCCGTCGCCCGCGCCACCCGGGCCGGAGCGATCCCGCTACGTACCGCCCGCCCGGCCCCACCGCGGACCGGAGCGGCGTGAACCGCAGCTGGCCTCGCTCGTTCGGGGAAAGCCGGGATAACCGCGCGCCGGGCTTCGGGGACGTCGTCGGGTCACCTCCGCGCTGGCGGAGCGGACAGGCGCACCGGGCTGGGCGGTTAACGGCGGCCACCCCCGCATGGGCGGCCTCCCCGCCCGGAGCCAGTGGTCGAGCCGCTGACAGGGTCACCTCCGTGCTTGGGTGGCTTACCTCCGGCCGGGCTGGCGAAGGCGAACTTCGAGAGGGTCGCGTAGGGCGGCGCGGCGGCCACTTCGGCTGGACCCCAGGAGGCGCCGCAGGAAGCCGCTGGCCCCGATGCACGGCCAGGTGTGCGAGGTCGTGGCCGCCGAGAACGCCGGACCGGGCACGGCGCGGCCGGAGGGCCGGCGACACCGGGATCGACATTCCGCACA
>NZ_JBICYZ010000154.1:0-3366 GCF_043201465.1 Kitasatospora sp. NPDC048298 | reverse complement strand
TGTGGACGATCACGTAATTCCCCATGGCTGCGGTCACGTAATTCCCCAGGGGCCGGCTGGGTAAGGCGGTCCAGGCGGGCCGCCGATGTCAGTCCGATGCCGTGCGCTCGGTCGGGAGCGAGAGGCGGATGCGGCGCCGTGCCGGGTCCACTTCGGCGATCTGCGCCGTCAGCTCGTCACCGACCCGGATACCGCGGTCGCTGCCGAGCCGCGACAACTCGGAGCTGTGGAGTAGGCCATCCATCCCGTCGTCAACGCTCACAAACACGCCGAACGGGACCAGCCTCGTGACGCGTCCCCGCAGGACGCTGCCGACCTGATCGACCCAGGCCAGCCAGGGGTTGGGCTGCAGAGCGATCAGGGACAGGACAGCCTGCCCCCGCATCTCGGCGTCGATGGCGAGGACCGCCGCGGTCACCCGCTGGCCAATCGTCACGACCTCGTCGCAGGAAGAGATCCACTTCCAGGAGACCTCCGGCGGTGGAATGAAGCCCACCGAAGGCTCGGGGGCTCCATCAAGGTCGACGACCACGCCGAAGGTCTCGCTCGCGGTGACTACCCCCGTGCGTTCTTCACCGCGACGGAGTGTCGCGAGGAACACTTTCAGCGCCGGGGAAGGAAGCGGATAGGTCACGACTGCGACCCTATGCCACCCCTACTTCAGTGGGCGACCGGCTCTCTCCTGATGGTCGCCAGCGGCTGACGTGGGGTTCTTGGGGCGTTTGTTCGGTCGGTAGCTGGGTCCGTTCATGATGACCTGGTGGCTGGTGTTGATCAGCCTGTCCAGGAGCGACTCAGCGACGACGGGGTTGGGGAAGAGCGGATACCAATCGCTGGGAGCGCGGTTGCTGGTGATGATCAGGGACCGGCCCTGACGTTCGCTGACCAGTTCGTAGAGGTCGTCGGCCTGGGCCGCGGTGAGCTGGCGCATCGCGAAGTCGTCCAGGATGAGCACGTCCGGGCGGACGAGCTCGCGGATCCGCTTGTCCCAGGTGCGGTCCGCGTGGCCGCCGGCCAGGTCTGCCAGGATCCGGCTGGTCTTGGCGAAGCGGACGTTGGCGCCTTGGCGGACGGCCAGGTGACCGAGGGCCTGGGCCACGTGTGTCTTGCCAACGCCGACTGGTCCGAACAGAATTACGGACTCGCCGGCGTGCAGCCAGCGTAGGGCGGCCAGGTCGCGGATCTGGGCCGCGGGCAGCTTCGGGGAGGCGGTGAAGTCGAACTCCTCCAGGGTGGCCTGCTGCTCGAACCTCGCTTTCTGCAGGCGCCGTTGGAAGGCGACGGTCTCGCGGCGGGTGATCTCGTCCTGACACAGGATCTGGAGGAAGTCCAGGTGGCCGAGCTCGCCGCCGTGGGCCTGGGCCAGACGGGCGTCGAGGGTCTCCAGCATCCCGGACAGCCGAAGCGTCTTCAGGGACTCGCGCAGGGCGGTGTCCATCACGCTCATCGCACGGCCTCCTCGGCGTCGTCGCGGCCCTGGTCATCGCGGAGTTCGTTCGCGGTCTGGGTGGGGATGGCGGAGGCGAACAACTGCTGGGGCCCGTGGAGGAAGGCCGCGGCCCCGGCGTCGCCGGTCTCCGGCTCGGGATCGGTCTCGGTGCCGGCGATCAGGATGCCCTTGATCGTGCGGTAGGACGGGTCACCGACCGTGATGGCCTTGGTGCAGGCAGCCTCCAAGCGCTGGTCGCCGTACTTCTTCCGCAGCCCGAGGATCCCCTGGGCCGCGCGGAGCCGGTAGAGCGCGTTGACCTCCAGCAGCTGGTCGATCACCTCGCGGCAGGCGTCCCCGACCTCGGCCGCCTGGGTGCGGCACCAGATCGGCGTCTTCATCTGGAAGGCGATCTTCTCCGGCGGGTAGTCGGTTCTGTCGGTGCGTTTGCCCTGGTCCAGGGTGGCGTGGGTCTTGACCAACCCGCCCTCGTGGAAGACCTGGACCATGGTGGCGGTCGAGCGGACGTCGACGCGTCGCCCGATCAGTTTCCAGGGCACCGAGTAGAGGGTGCGGCCGACCTTGATGTGGATGTCCGGGCCGACGGTGGCGGTGGACCAGCGGGCCAGCACGAACGGCGCGTCCGGCAGCGGCAGCAGGGTCTCGGCCTCCACGGCCTCGAACACCGACAGCGGACTGGCTCCTCCCAGGGGTCGGCACTGCCGCCGGCCTGCCACGTTCATTGCCCAGGTGATGGCCTCGGCCTGCATGCGTTCGATCGAGGTGAACTGGCGCCCGCTCCAGAACGAGTCGCGGACGTATGGCATCGGCCGTTCGACCCGCGGCTTGTCCTTGGGATGCGAGGCTCTCGCCGGGTCGACCAACGCGCCGTAGTAGGTGGCGAGTTCGGCATACGCCTTGTTGATCTTAGGGTCGTAGAGGTCGGGCTTGTCGACGCCCGTGCGCAGGTTGTCCGGCACCAGCCGGCGCGGGGCGCCTCCGAAGTAGCGGAAGGCCTCGACGTGGGCCTCAGTCCAGGTGTGCTGGTCCATGTGGACGACCGGGCGGACGAACATGTGCCGCGAGCAGGGCAGGACCATCACGAACGCCCAGATCCGATGCCGCTTGCCGGTTGCCGGGTTGATCCACTGCCCCAGGAAGCCGTAGTCGATCTGGGCCTCCGAGCCCGGCTCGACGTCGTCCCGCAGCACAGTGACCTTCGACCTGACCGCCTCGTCCGGCAGGTTCGCGTGCACCCAGCGGCGGAAGGACGAGATCGAGGCCTTCAACTTTCCTTCGTCACGGAGGCGTTGGTGGATCGTGCTGACCGTGGACGTGCCCAGCAGGCTCTTGATGTAGTCGCGGTGCTGGTCGATCTCGGGCCAGGTGATCTGGTTCAGCCGGCGGCTGGCGAGGTCCGGGAACCAGCTCTTGATCAGCTTCGCCCAGTCCGCCTCGCTCATCGGAGGCCCGCCCGGGGTGATACCGGCAGCCTCCGCCGGCCCCAGATACTTCCTGATCGTCTTGCGATCCAGCCCCAGCGACGCGGCCACCTGACTCTTCGAGCGGCCCGCGTACCAGTGGACGTAGATCTCGATGATGTCGACCACGGTGAACGTTCTCCTTGCCATCCGGTGTGTCCGTCGACCTCTCGGTCCGAAGATCGAGGAACACGGCACCTTCGCGATGGCCGGGCCCTCGACCCGGACTCCGGCATGCCCATGGGGAATCAGGAGAATCTGGCTGGATCACTACCTAACGCTCAAACCACCCCAACCAGCGAATGTCGTGCACTGATCATCCGACCTGGGAGGCCGGGCGCCGGCGGACGGGACACCCCTCGACCGCCGTCCCCATGGGGAATTGCGTGAACGTCCGGGTGGGGAATTACGTGACGCCGACACCGCTCCAGGCGGGGAATTCCCTGATCGCCGACA
>NZ_JBICYZ010000153.1:0-3567 GCF_043201465.1 Kitasatospora sp. NPDC048298 | reverse complement strand
CTGTCTGCGCCGGTGAGTTTTGGCCCCACCAGAACGGACTCGGCTGGCCCCACTTTTGGGCCGTTCGGGTGAGGGCTCCGGGCGGTGTCGAGAAGGAACGGGTTGAAGTGGCCCCACCCCCGATCGGGTGACGTTTCCCCGGTGTCCCGGGGCGGTGGGGCTCGGGTGGCGATGGCGGTCTGTGGCGGCCGGTAGCGTGGTTCTCACGGCGCCCGCCCGGCCGCGTCCCCTGACAGGAATGCGAACGGGCGGGCGCCGTGTTTGGCGCCCGCCCGTTGACGGGGTGGTGGTCCGACGGTCGGTCAGTGCCCGTTTCTGAACCTGCGATGCCTGGTGAGAGCGTTTCCCAAGCCCGAGACGCTTAGGGGCCGTTCCGATTTCCGTCGTGGTGACGGTGAGCCGAATGGGTCTTGCGTGCCGATTCCCTGCCGGCGGCCTGAACTCCGCGGCAGGGGGCGCGCGGGCCGGATGACCGTGTGGGTGTCGATCCTTCTCCCTCGGGGTAGGGCTGCCCAGGCACGTTCCAAGAGCCTGACCGTAGGAGCACCCGATGGCTGACACCCCCGTAGTCCCCCAGTGGGACAGCACGAAGACCTACAAGATCTACAACGAGGAGGTTGCTTGGAAGGGCATGATCTACACACAGAACTTCGAGAGCACCGACGCGGATCCCGAGCAGAACAGCGCTGCCTGGGGCCAGCCTTGGAAGCCTGCCCGACCTGTGTCTGGGACGGCCAAGTAGCAAGTACACCGGGCAGCCCACGGGCGGAGCTGCTGGCTGGTCGACCAGGCTCGCACCTGTGCTGCAAGAACAGCCCGAAAGCGTCCGGGACGCCGCGGACCGGCTCACCGAGGCGGTCCGCAGCTTCATCAACCTCAGCCGGAACTCAGCTCAGGCCGCGGCGGCCGCCTTGCGCTTGGCCGTGGTGCTGGCGAGGCGGAAGGACTGGGTCCCGGTCTCGATGATGTGGGCCTCGAAGGTGAGCCGGTCCACGATCGCCTGGCAGAGCCGCTTGTCGGTGAAGGTCTGGTCCCACTCGGTGAAGGGCCGGTTCGAGGCGATCGCGATCGCGTGCCGTTCCTCGCGCTCGGTGAAGATCTGGAACAGCAGCTCGGCGCCGTGCCGGTCGAGCTTGACGTAGCCGAGCTCGTCCAGGCAGAGCAGGTCGACCCGCCCGTACTTCTTGATGGTTCGCCCGAGCTGCTTGTCGCTGGCGGCCTCGGCGAGCTCGTTCACCAGGTTCGCCGCGGTGGTGTAGCGGACGCGGCCGCCGGCCTCGGCGATCGCGGTGCCCAGGCCGATCAGCAGGTGCGACTTGCCGGTGCCGGAGTCGCCGATCAGGCAGAGCGGGTTGCCGGCCTGGACCCAGGCGGGCTGGGCCAGGGTGTTGATGACCTCCTGCGGGACGTTCGGGTTCTTCGCGAAGTCGAAGTCCTCGATGCGCTTGTTGCGCGGGAAGCCGGCTTCCTTGACCCGCCGCTGCTTGCGCCGCTCGTCGCGGTCGTCGCACTCGATCCCCAGCAGGTCCGCGAGGAAGTCCGCGTAGGACGACTGCTCGCGCAGGGACTGGGCCGCGACCTCCTCCCAGCGGGAGCGGATCGTGGACAGGCCCAGGCTCCGGCAGGCCGCGTCGATCGTCGCCGCCGGGCTGGCGCCGCGCTGTGCGGGCAGCCCGAAGTAGCCCCACCGCCCCGGAGTTGAAGGGGCGTCGGGGGTGGTGCTCTGGGTCATGCCGAGCCTCTCGGTTGAATGGACAGCAACTGGCCGTAGGCGGCCAGGGAGGGCTCCGGCCGGGTGTCCGGCGGGAGGGCGGAACGGCGCGCGGGCAGGGAGATCACCCGCGCCGCGACGTCGTCCTGGTCTTGGGGCGAGTCGGTGGCGGAGACCGGCGGGGCGATCACCACCGGCGGCGGGCCGCCGGCCGCGGCGAGCGCCTTGCGGGCCTCGATCGCGACCAGGTCCGGGGAGACCGAGCCCGCCTGCAGGACCGCGCTCATGCCCGCGACCACCGCGTTGCCGGGCAGGTGCCGGTGCAGCAGCAGGACGTCGATCAGCGCCCGGGTGCCGTCGGACCGGCCCCGGGCCTCGCGGGCGGCGGCCCAGAACGCGTCGTGGACCGGGGTGAACAGGCCGCTCTCGCGGGCCGCGGCCAGGCCGGTGGAGTGCTCCAGCGCGCCGGGCTTGTTCCGCAGGATTTCCAGGTAGTGGTCGAGCAGGTCGCGGAAGCCGTAGCGGCCGGCCAGCCGCGGGTGCCGGACCACGACCTTGTGCTGCTCGAAGACCAGGACCTCGTCGGCCCGCAGCGAGACCCTCACCGTCCTGCCGATGAACCGGGCCGGGACGGAGTACTTGTTCTGCCGGACCGTGATCCGGGAGGTCTTGTCGACCCGTGGCGTCAGCGTCAGCCCGACGTCGAACTCCTCGTCCGGGACCGGTGCCAGCAGCGGGGCCTCGTAGGCGAAGTCGAAGCCGACCGAGGTGGGCCGGTTGTCGATGTGCCGGGCGTCCTCCTCCGCCTCGATCCACTCGATCCGCTCGTTCAACTCCGCCAGCGTGTCGACCTCGGGGACCGGGACCAGGTGCGAGCGGCGGAAGCGCCCGCCCTCGTGCTCAACGCCGCCCTTCTCGTGCGCGCCTTCCTTGCCGGGCCGGCAGTAGAACGCGTCGAAGCCGTAGTGCGAGCGGAACGCCACCCACCTCTGCGACTCGACCCGCGAGCGGCCGAAGCAGACCTGGGAGACCGCCGGCTTCAGGTTGTCGTAGCGGATGTGCCGGACCGGGACGCCGCCCAGGATCCGGAAGGCGTCGACGTGGCCCTGCATGAAGGCTTCCTGACCGGCCGTCGAGAACACCCGGTGGACCGCCTTGCCCGAATACGACAGCCGCAGCGTGAACATCTGGCACTGCAACGGCTTGCCGTCCACCCGCACCCAGACCTCGGCGAAGTCGACCTCCGCCTCCTCGCCGGGCCGGTGGAACTGCGGAACCATGCCCTCGTGCAGCATCCGGGCCCGGTCCGCCTCGTCCTTGATCTGCGGCCGGCGCACCCGCAGGTAGTCGTTGAGGGTGGTGTAGGCGGCCGCGGTGAACCCGTGCTCGTCCCGCAGCCGGGCCAGGATCCGCTTGTTGGTGTGCCGCTGCTTGGGCGGCGCCGTCAGGTCCGCCCGCAGCATCTCGTCGATCCAGCCCTTGGCCGGGTCCAGCACGGAGCGGCGGGTCACGGGCTCTTTCCGCTTCGGAGGCAACGCGCTGTCCAGGGCCTGACGGACCACCCGGCGGTGGACGGAGTAACGGCGGGCCAACTCCCGGACCGAGGCGTTCTCCAGCCTCTTGTCCCGGCGAATCCGCTCGAACAACTCGACGCGCTGCAAATCTTCGGCCTCCTGACACGGCCGTGACTACGAACTCACACAGCGTGATCCGGTTGCCGAAGCCCGGTCAATCCCGGACTACTCCGAACGAGTGCACCTCTCCGCGTCGAACACCAGGTGGGGCCAACTTTCACCGTTCCTCGGTGGGGCCACTTGCGGCCGTCACCCCGGGGCCAGAAAACACCGTCCTAGACA
>NZ_JBICYZ010000152.1:0-3695 GCF_043201465.1 Kitasatospora sp. NPDC048298 | reverse complement strand
CCGCGCAGGTGGGCCAGGGGGCACGGGCCCCGGGAGGCCGAACGGGCGGCCCGTTGGCTCGGCCATCTCGCCCGGCACCTCACGAAGCGCGAGCAGACCGACCTCAAATGGTGGGAACTGGGCACGACCATGCACCCGTCGGCCCGGATGACCGTGATCGGCTGTGCGGCCGGGATATGCGTCGGGGCGGTCGTCTTCCTCGTGGACACGGTCTTCCTCACCGTCTTCCCGGCGCGTCCCGGCGGGGACTTCCCCGCCAGGCTCGCGGAAGGACTCCTGGTCGGGCTCACGGACGCCCTCATGAACGGGCTTCCGGCCGCGGTGCTCTTCGGCCTCGCCCACCGGGTCCGCCTGGCGTTCGTAGGGGCGGCGGTGGAGCCCTCGCGGATGCGGATCGGCATCCGCGGCCGGGGCGGATCGCCGCGCACCAGGTCCGTCCGGGACGTCCTCAAGCAGGTCAGAACCGGGAGCCTCGCGGGGTTCGCGGGCGGAGCCGGGATCGGGCTGTTGTTCGGGCTGTGGGAAAAGGGGGCCGGAGACCCGCGCTGGTTCGAGATCGGGCTGGTGGCCGGGATGGTGTACGGCGCTCAGTTCGGGCTCGTGTTCGGGCTCGTGAGCGGGCTCGCGGCCTGGCTGGAGACTCCGATCGACACCGACTCCGCCGTTCGGCCCCGTGGTCTGCTGGGCACCGACCGGAACAACGCGCTCGTGCAGCTGCTCCTGTTCGGGCCCCTGGCCGGAGTCACCGTGATCGTCGGGGCCAGGCTCATCGTCGGGCTCCTCGGAGGCTCCCTCTGGGGCGTCGCGGTCAGATCGGAGCTGGTGTGGGACATCCGGTTCGGACTCCTCACGGCGCTCGCGGGAGGTCTCGGAGCGGTCCTCGCCCTGACGGCCTGGGGCGAGTGGGTGGTCTTCGCGCACATCTGGCTGCCGCTGACCGGGCGGCTGCCCTGGCGGGCGATGGCGTTCCTGGAGGACGCCCACCAGGAGCGGGGCGTCCTGCGCCAGGCCGGAGCGGTCTTCCAGTTCCGCCACGCTCGGCTCCAGGAGCGCCTCGCACGTCCGGCGGAGGCCGGGGCCGACGACCGATCCTGATCCGAGAACTGCCCGTTCTACAGAACTAACCCCCCATTGAGTCGTGGAACGGTGAAGGGCCCGGCCTCCCGAGCAGTGGGAGGCCGGTCCCTTCGGCTTCGGGTGGGGGTTGCGGTGTCAGTGCCGCACCGCGGGGGCGGGCGTCAGTGCTGGACGGTGGGCCGCAGGGTGGTGACGGCGCCGTAGTGGCCGTCCGAGGCGGCGCCGATCTCGATTCCGACGGGCGCGGTGGGGGTCCGCTTGAGGCCGACTCGGAAGGTGTACGTGACCGGGTTGCCGTTCATCACGCCGTCCAGTTGGGCCGGTGCCACGCCGAGCCGTCCGTTGCAGTCCTCGGTCACTTCGAAGGACTTCCACTCGTTGCCGACCTTGGCCTCGACGGTGACGTCCTGCCCGGTCAGGCCCTGGCTGGAGGGCAGGGACAGGGACACGGTCGGGCGCAGCCGGTGCGGGCCGTCGGGCGAGGTGATGTTGAAGGTGAACTCGGTGGGGGTTGTGCCGATGGCGAGCGGGGTGGGCTTGGAGGCGGAGGTCACGGTCGGGCGGTGGCTGTCGATGACGGAGGTGGTCACGATGCCCTTGGTGAGCACCTGGTGGGTGGAGGGTGTGACGGCGTCGGCTTCGACGAGCAGTCGGCCCGGCTGGTTGCTCGCGTCGAGCGCCATCCGGTACTCGACGGTGCGGCTCTCGCCGGCGGCCAGGGTGAAGGCGGCGTCGTTGCCGGTGCCGGCGTAGTCCGTGCCGCCGCCCTGGTTGAGCGAGGGCATGGTCTTCCAGCCGGAGGCGTCCTTGCGCTCCAGGGTGCCCTGTGCCATGGAGAGCATCCGCTGGCACTGCGCGCCCTCGTACTGCTGGGTTGCGACCACCGGAGCCACGCTGCGGGTGCCGGTGGCGTCGTTGTTCTTCCAGGTGACCGAGAACGAGACCTGGTTGCCGACCTGGATCTTCTGGCCCTGGTGGAGGCCGTTGAAGGTGATCCCGATGCCACCGGCGGGCTTGGCCGGGGCCTTAATGGCGGGCTTCGTGGCGGGCTTGACGTCGGTCTTGGCGACGGCGGGACCGGCCGGGGCCTCAGCGGCCGGCGCTGCGGTGGTCGGAGCCGCCTCGGTGGTGGGTGCGGCCGGGGCGGGGGTGGTCGGGACGGCGCCCGCCCCGGGGGTGGCCGAGGAGCTGGCCGAGGGGGTGGGGGCGGAGGCGGCGACGGACGACCCGCCGTTGGTCGGGCCGCAGGCGGCGACACCGACGGCGGCGACGACGGCCAGCGGGACGATCTTCGCAATACGGTCGATAACGGACGCGTTCATGTGACAGTCCCCCCAAAGGACACAGTGCTGGTGATGGTGATCGGATGAGCGGGCGCCTACTGTCGCGCCCCGAGGAGCCGGCCCGAGCCCCCCGGCTTCACCGGCTCGCTCTCCCCGCCTCTCACCCTGATAGACGTCCATCCCGCCGGGGGGTTGCACCCGGGTTCGAAGAAATTTTTCGCGAGCCGGGGCGGCGGCCGGTAGTCGGCGGCGGGGGCCGACCTCGCCCGCACCGCCGTGCGCGCCGCCCGCCAGGCCGCCCGCACCAGCGGCAACGCTCCCGCCCAGCGCACCACCCGGCAGACCACGGCCGCGCCGCGGCGCGGCCCGCACGAACCCGAGCCGATCGCGGACGTGTTCCTCACCCTGGTCGCCGCCCACGGCTGGACCCCCGGCACCACCCACGGAGGCCTGCGCGACTGCTGGCCTGACATCGTCGGCCCCGACGCCGCCGCCCACTGGACCCGACCACCCGCCACCTGCGCGTGGTCGCCGACTCCCCGACCTGGGCCGCCCAGCTCCGCTACCAGACCAGCCACATCCTCACCGACCTCGACCGGCTGCGCGCCGGCACTGTGCGGGCCATCGACGTCCGCGTCGGCCCCGCCCCCGTGGTGCAGCACGACCAGGACCCCGACGACCGACCGGCCCACCACGCAGCCGGCCCGCCGCGACGACCGGCCCACCACGCAGCCGGCCCGCCGCGACGACCGGCCCACCACGCAGCCGGCCCGCCGCGACGACCGGCCCGCCGCGCAGCCGGCTCGGCCCCCGCTCGCCGACCACCACGCCTACCAGGAACTGCGCCGCCGGATGCGCGAGGACGCCGCCGCCCGCCAGGCGGCACTCGACGAGGCCACCGCCGAGCAGGAGGCGATCCTGCGTGAGCACTACAACCGGCTGCGCGAACCCGAGGGCGCCCACCAGCCCGCGATCGAGGACACCCCGGCCACCGACACCGACCACCACGCCCGCCAGCAGCGCGAACGCCACCGCGCCGCCCTCGCCGTCGCCCGCGCCACCCGGGCCGGAGCGATCCCGCTACGCACCGCCCGCCCGGCCCCGCCACGTACCGGAGCGGCGTGAGCTGTAGCCGACCTCGCTCGTTCGGGGAAAGCCGGGACAACCACGTGGCGGTGGCGGCAGGGTGGCCGCGACCAACCCGTTCGCCGGCCCCAACCGGGCCGCGCCAGATCAGCAGTGGCTTCGTAGTTGAGAAGTAGAAGCACTTGTTGCCGGGTTCTGGCAGCGGTCAGTGATCTCTCAGCATGGAAATGTTGATGAGAGATGGCAGCG
>NZ_JBICYZ010000151.1:0-3833 GCF_043201465.1 Kitasatospora sp. NPDC048298 | reverse complement strand
TGGGCTTTCTGTCCCAGACACCGCTGAGCAGCGAGAGTGGACGATGGAACTGCTCAAATAGGCATGATGTTGACAAATCAGATTCCACAGAAACGCGGGGAAGTCCGCGGGCGTCGCCCGCCAGGTGATGCCGCCCGCGATGAGGTCGCGCACCGCGTCGACCATCTGCCGGTGGCAGTAGCCCTCCGGCTGTTCGCCCCGGCCCTTTGGAGTCGGCCAGTGCGAAGGCGTACAACTGCGACAACAGGGCCTCCTGGCGCGCTCATGGTCTTCGACAGACCCGAGCTGCACCAGAGGCCCTGTCCTCATGCGCGGACAAGTGGAAGATCACCCGACCGCGCCGACGTATTCGAACCCACGCTCACCAAGATCGATAGAGCAACGGCTTCTTACGGCGGCGTTCAGGCGCCGGCATGCGCCGGGGGCGTCGATGTCAGAAGCTGCGCGGGGTCACCAGGCCGGATTCGTAGGCCAGGACAACGAGTTGGGCCCGGTCCCTGGCGTGGAGCTTGGTCATGGCCCGGTTGATGTGGGTCTTCGCCGTCATCGGGCTGATCACCATGCGGCCAGCGATCTCGTCGTTGGACAGGCCCTGCGCGACCATTGCGACCGCTTCGCGCTCGCGGCTGGTCAGCTCCTCCAGCCCCGCTCGGGTGCCGGTGGTGGGCGGTTGGGCGACGTACCTGTTGATCAGCTTGCGGGTGATCGACGGTGCCAGCAGGGCGTCCCCGCGCGCAGCGACGCGTACGGCATGCAGGAAGTCGTCCGGCACGATGTCCTTGACGAGGAAACCGGCGGCGCCGGCGCGCAGCGCGCTGTAAACGTACTCGTCCAGGCCGTAGTTGGTGAGGATGACGACGTGCACCCCGGCCAGGGCAGGGTCGGCGGCGATGCGCCGGGTCGCCTCGATGCCGTCGGCGCCGGGCATCTGGATGTCGATGAGCGCGACGTCGGGCAGATGCTCCCTGGCCAGATCCAGGGCCTCCTTCCCGTCTGCGGCCTCGGCCACCACCTCGATGTCGCCCTCGAGGTCGAGGAGCGCGCGGAATCCGCTGCGGATGAGCGGCTGGTCGTCGACCAGCAGGACGCGGATCACGACGTCCGGTCCACGGGGAGGTGGGCCTGGACGGTGAAGCCGCCCTCGACGCGCGGTTCGGCGCGCAGTCGGCCGCCGAGGGCGGTGACTCGTTCGCGCATGCCGAGCAGCCCGAGACCGGGCGTCGGGGCGATGTCCGGCGCCGCCTTACCGTCGTCGTCGATACGGATCGCGAGGGCGTCAGGGCGGCAGTCGATCCAGACGGACGCCGTGGCGGCGTCCGCGTGACGGGCGATATTGGTGAGCGACTCCTGGACGATCCGGTAGACGGTCCGGTCCACTGCGGCCGGCACGTCGGGTCGTCGTCCTTCGATCGTCAGCGTCGCGTCCAGGCCGAACGTCCTCGCCCGTTCGACCAGTTCGGGGACGTCGTCGAGCCCGCGCGGCGGGGCCGTGTCGTCGTCGCGCAGTGCCTCCAGTGTGGCGCGCAACTCCCGGGCCGCCTCGCGTCCGGCCTCCTGGATCGCCAGCAGCGCCTCCGGCACCTGTTCGCCACGCTTGCGGGCCACATGGACCGCGACTTCGGCCTGCACCTTGATGACCGAGATCTGATGGGTCAGCGCATCGTGCAGCTCCCGCGCGATGCGCAGCCGCTCCTCGTCGGCGCGGCGCCGCGCGGTCTCCTCCCGGGTGCGCTCGGCTTCGTCCGCCCGTTGCTCGGCCTGCCGCAGCGCCTCTCCTGCGGCGCCGGCCGCGATCAGCCAGGCGATCTCGAGGGCGCCCCGGGCCTGCGCCAACGCCTTGCCGGTGTCGTGCAGGCCCGAGGCCAGGGCCGCGATGGGGAGTGCGGCCAGCATGGTCACGCTCGCCGCCACCGTGACGAACCGGCGGCCGCTCATGCCTCGGTGCAGCCGGTCGCCGTCAGTGTGTACACCCTGAGCGCCGGACGACTCGGGGCCATCGCGGCCACGTTGCTGGCACTGACCGGCGTGGTCATCGGCGGGCTGGCTCTGGCCCGCTCCACCGGCCGGATCGGCACTGGCCCAGGGCAACGCGGAGCCGTCGTGGCCCTGCTGGCGGGACTGACCGGCACGGCCCTCGGCGCCCTGGTGGCGGCGACGGCCTCCGGTGGCCTCGGCACCGGCAACGGCCTGGGCGGGGCCTTCGTGGCCCTGCTGCTGGGGTTGACCGGCACAGCCCTCGGCGGACTGGCGCTGACCCGCTCCCGCCGCGCCGACTGACCAGCTCACCAGCGAACGGGACCGCGCTCCGGGCAAGTGTCCGTGCTGCCTCAGCTCACGAACTCTTCGACTCGCCGGCGTACGCCGGTCGCCTCCCGGACCCGGGTACAAGTGCTGTCCGTTCAAGCACCCAAAGCCATCTGTCGCGCCGTGACCCACATCACATTTGGTTCCTGTCAGCAATCGGGGCGCTGTTCCGCTCAAGCCACCGGAAGCAATCGAACCGAACAGGAGCTACTCATGAAGCACCGCATCCTCGTACTCGGCGCCGGCTATTCCGGGGCCTACACGGCCGGGAATCTGGCCCGCCGGCTGTCCCCGGCGGACGTCGAGATCACCGTGGTCGACGCTGGACCGGACTTCGTCGAGCGGATGCGCCTGCACCAGTTGGCGGCCGGCCGGGACATCGAGGCTCCGAAACTCGCCGACGTGTTCGCGGGCACGGGGATCCGGCTGCGCCTGGCCCGTGTCACCGCCGTCGACCCCGAGCGCCAGGTCGTCGCCGTGGCCGACGCCGACGGTGGCGGCGGCGAACTCGGCTACGACACGCTCCTCTACGCGCTCGGCAGCCATGGCGACGTCGACGGCGTTCCCGGCGCGGCCGAGCACGCCTTCGACGTCGCCGCCCGGCCCTCGGCGCTGCGCCTGCGCGAGCGCTTGGACGGCCTGGGCAGGCGAGGCGAAGGCGGGAGTGTGGTGGTCGTCGGCGACGGGTTGACCGGTATCGAGACCGCCACCGAGATCGCCGAATCCCGCCCCGGGCTGTCGGTGACGCTCATCGCCCGCGGCGAATTGGGCGCCCGGCTCTCCGCCGGGGCCCGCGGCCGCCTGCGCCGGGCCTGCGACCGACTGGGCGTCACCGTCCTGGAGCACACCATCGTCGAGGCCGTCGAAGCGGCACAGGTGCTGTGCGCCGACGGCACCGCCTTGGCGTCCGACACGACCGTGTGGACGGCCGGGTTCGCGGTCGACCCCATCGCCGCCGCCGGTGGGCTGGAGGTCACCGGGAACGGTCGGATCGTCGTCGACCGCACCATGCGGTCGGTGTCACACCCGAACGTCTACGCCATCGGCGACAGCGCCTACGCCATCGGCGACAACGGCCGACCACTGCCGATGTCCTGCGCCTCGGCCGCCTGCACCAGCCAGCAGGCCATCGAGGCGATCCTGGGACGCCTGACCGGCCGCAAGATCGCGAACACCAAGCTGGTCTACACGTACAACCACATCAGCCTCGGGCAGGGGGACGCGATCTGGCAGGGGGTCGACGACGAAGGGCAGCCGAAGCCGAAGCACATGGGCGGCCGAAAGTCCGCGCGGCTCAAGGTGCGCCTCGTCGCGCTCTCCCGGTGGGCCACCTCGTACCCGACCCTCGGCATGCCCAAGCGCAAGCGCCGCCTGGCCGCCGTGCCGGACGCGACCGCCGAAAACGCCGTCACGTCCGGCACGATGACGGTCGCATAGCCGCCTAGGGTGATCCACGTGGACAGCACCGCCACTGATCGCTTCGACACCAGTCGGTTCGAGGCCAGCCGCAACCGGCTGGCCTCGCTGGC
>NZ_JBICYZ010000150.1:0-3991 GCF_043201465.1 Kitasatospora sp. NPDC048298 | reverse complement strand
TAGTTACGTGGAATCAAGCGCCGCAGGATGCGTCTCGTATCCTGCGGCGTCCCCATGTACTGAGGAGACCTGTTGGGCAACGCGGTGGTGCTGGAGGAGAAGTGGCCGGTCCTGGGCCGGCATGACCGGGCGGCCGAGTGGCTGCGAGTATGGACGGATCTGGGGCGGGCTCCTCGGACGATCGACGCGTACGCGAGAGGTCTGGCCGAGTACCTGCTGGTCTGCGAACGGGACGGGATAGACCCGGTCGTCGCGAATCGGCTGCATGTGGCTGCGTTCGTCAAGGACCTGAGCACCCGTCCGAGTCGCCGGGGAACCAATGTCGTTGCGCTGGACTCCGGGGCCGGCTTGGCCAACGCGACGTTGCAGCAGCGGCTGGTACCGGTACGGCTCTTCTATGACTACCTCATCGAGGAGGGCCTGCGGGAGTCGAACCCCGTCGGCCGCGGCCGTTACACGCCGGGCCGGAGATTCGGCGGCTACCAGCGAGGGCTGGTGCCACGGCTGACGAAGCTGCCTTGGATACCGAGCGAACAGCAGTGGCTCGACCTGCTGGAGGTCGTGCGCGGTGAGCCGGTGCGCAACCGCGTCATGCTCGCCCTCGCCTACGATGCGGCCCTGCGGCGCGAGGAGTTGTGCTCGCTGCGGACCGACGATCTCGACCCTGCCCACCGAACTCTTCGGGTGCGGGCCGAGACGACAAAGACCCGGCGTGAGCGCGTCGTTCCGTACTCGGCGGCGACCGGCGTTCTGCTGTCCGGCTATCTCACGCACCGGGCCACGATCAGCCGGGCCCGCGGGCCGCTGTTCTTGTCGGAGTCGCGCCGCAACCACGGTCAGCCGTTGACGCTATGGACCTGGTCGAAGGTGGTCCGGCGGCTCGCACTCGCCGCCGACCTGCCCCGATTCTCGACCCACACCACGCGGCACCTCTGCCTGACCGATCTGGCCCAGATGGGCTGGGAACTGCACGCCATCGCCACCTTCGCCGGCCACCGCAACACCGAGTCGACCATGACCTACATCCACCTCTCCGGACGGGAGCTGGCCGAGAAGCTGAACCGCGGCATGCAGCAGATCCACTCCTGGCGCGTGGACATGCTCACCCGGACCACCCAGACCGGCGGGACGGTCGCAGAGTGATCGCGCACCCCAGCTCAACAGCGATACGGCCGACCAACACGGCGTGGTCATGGCCGATCGATCTCGAACGCTACGACCGACACGGCCTGCTCACCGAGGCCGAGGCGGAGGCACTACGGACGCTCGACATCGACCAGCTCCGGCGCCACGATCTCACCGTCGACGCGGTGCCCCTACGACCGATTGCGCGGCTGGTCCGACCACTCGCGGACGCCTTCGCCGCCTTGCACTGGCCGCCGGGCGACCGGCACCAGCATCGATACGCACGAGACGCGGCAGGGCTCGTGCTCCTGCGGTGCGGCGAGCTCCGGCGGGCCTTCTGGGGCTGGTCCGTGCAGGATTGGGCAGACCTGATAGACACGACCGGCGCCGAGTTCCGCCGAACATGGGGCGGGCAGATCGGCCCCAACGCCCGTCCATTTGTGATCGCTTACGCCTATCTCATCGGCGAGTTCGCGGCTTTCGACCAACTCGGCCGGTTCATGCGGCCGAGCCTGGCCCGTCGGGTCTTCGGGGTCGAGCTCGTCGACTCGGCCATCCAGAAGATCAGCACGATCCTGGCCGACTGGGGCTATCGCCGCGATGCGGAGAAACTAACTTCGGCGGTCTGCCAGGTGCTGCTGTTGAACCGCAGCCCCCATCTGAAGGATCTGTCCACCGAGGCGCTGGCCGCAGTGCGCGAAAGCCCGACCATGAGCGGGCAGTGGGGCACGGACCTCCACGGCATCCACCGGGCCGTCGCCGCGCTCGGCCACGCAGACCCGCCGCCATCGGGCCACGAGGCCGGCCCCGCTGCAATGGAAGGAGTGCCGGCCGCCTGGGCCAGGTGGGTCGAGCGCTGGTACGCAACCTCGACACTGACCCCGAAGATCCGCAGAAGCTACCGCAGCGTGCTCGCGAAGATCGGCCGCTGGCTGGCCGCCGAGCACCCGGAGATCACCGAACCCGGGCAGTGGACCAGGCAGACCTGCGCGTCCTGGGTCGCGGCGGTGGACCGGATGGCTGTCGGCGACTTCTCCCAGTGGACGCACGGCATGCACTCGCAGGGCCGCCTGGGCAAACCGCTCACAGCGGAGTCGAAGTCCGGATACCTCAAGGTGCCCCGGGCATTCTTCCGCGACCTGCACGAATGGGAATGGATACCGCGCCGACTCGACCCCGCCCATGCCCTACGAACGCCTCGAAGCATCCGCGCGTTGATGGGCCCGGACCCACGGGTAATCGCCGACGACATCTGGGCCAAACTTCTCTGGGCCGGTCTGAACGTCGAGCGCGGCGACCTGCCGACCACGGACGGCCGCACATACCCGGTCGAGCTGATCCGGGCCATCACCCTGACGTGGTTGTTCGCCGGACAGCGCAGTGACGAGATCGCCCGGCTGCGGGTCGGCTGCGTCCGCTGGCAGCACGAGGGGATGCCCATCCCCGGCGACTCGGGCGAGGTCCTTGCCCGCGACGCGGTCTGCCTGCTGGACGTCCCCACCCACAAGACCGGGACCGCCTTCACCAAGCCCGTCGACCCGCTCCTGGGCAAGGCCATCGAGGCATGGCAGGCCGTCAGGCCCACACAGCCGGCGATGCTCGACCCCAAGACGGGCGAGCTGGCCGACTTCCTGTTCGCCCACCGAGCCCGCCGGGTCGCCAAGAACTACATCAACACGGCGATCATCCCGATGCTCTGCCGCAAGGCCGGCGTTCCCACCGCGGACGTCCGCGGCAACATCACCAGCCACCGGGCCCGGTCCACCATCGCCAGCCAGCTCTACAACGCCAAGGAGCCCATGACCCTCTTCGAACTGCAGGAATGGCTCGGCCACCGAACTCCCGAGGCGACCGCCCACTACGCGAAGATCACCCCGAATACCCTGGCCAGGGCCTACAACGACGCCGGCTACTTCGCCCGCAACGTCCGCACGATCGAGGTCCTGGTCGACCGCGACGCCGTCACCTCCGGGGCCGCGGCCACCGGTGAACCATGGCAGTACTACGATCTCGGTCACGGGCTGTGCTCCTACTCGTTCTTCGAACAGTGCCAGCACCGGATGGCCTGCGCCCGCTGCGATTTCTACACCCCCAAGGAATCGACGAAAGCCCAACTCGTCGAAGCCAAGGCCAACTTGCAGCGCATGCTCGTGAGCATTCCGCTCACCGAAGAGGAACGCGCCGCCGTCGACGACGGCCAGAGCGCCCTCGACCGCCTTCTCGAGCGCCTCGCCGAAGTGGCCACCCCAGCCGGCCCAACCCCGAGCGAGCTTCGCGCCGAACCTCGCCGACCCCTGCCCCTGACTGTCCGATCACCACCTGACGCCACCGATCGAAAGCGCTGCTGACATGCGACCAGCCCTCTTCACCATCGACATCCCAGGCCCGGGACGACTGAGCACCATGGCCAGACCCCGTGGCAACGACTGGCTTGAAGACGAGATGGCCGCGCTGAAGAACTGCGGCGTCGACGTCCTGGTTTGCGCGCTCACCAGACTCGAACTCGACGAACTCGGCCTCGCAGACGAACCCCGGACCGCCGCCACGGCCGGGCTGCAGTTCGTCGCAATACCCATCCCCGACCGCACCGTCCCCGACCTCACCATGATCCTTCCCACCCTGCACAGGCTCGCTGAGCAACTGCACGAAGGCGCACACATCGTCACCCACTGCCGAGCCGGCATCGGACGCTCATTCCTCCTCGCCGCCGCACTCCTCGTCCTCAACGGCATCGATCCCGACACCGCCTGGAACCAGATCGAACGAGCTCGTGGGCTTTCTGTCCCAGACACCGCTGAGCAGCGAGAGTGGACGATGGAACTGCTCAAATAGGCATGATGTTGACAAATCAGATTCCACAGAAACG
>NZ_JBICYZ010000149.1:0-4017 GCF_043201465.1 Kitasatospora sp. NPDC048298 | reverse complement strand
TAGAAGTTACGTGGAATCTGTCCGGGGTGATCATGTCTCCCCGGTGCAACCACGGACTTGGGAGACGGCTTGAGCGGCGCGAAGTTGCTGACGGAGAAGTGGCCGGTACTGGGCCGGCACAAGCAGGCGGCGGTGTGGCTGCAGATCTGGGCCGACCTCGGACGGGCGCCGAGGACTATCGACGCCTACGCCCGCGGGCTGACCGAGTACCTGCAGCTGTGCGAGCGGGACGACATCGACCCGGTCACCGCGAACCGCGCTCACATCGCCATCTACGTCAGAGAGTTGACATCACGGCCGCACCGTCGGGGTGCGAACGTGGTGGCGATCGACTCGGGGTCGGGGCTGTCGAACGCCACGATCCAGCAGCGCCTGGTCCCGGTCCGCCTGTTCTACGACTTTCTCATCGAGGAGGGGCTGCGCGCGTCGAACCCCGTGGGCCGGGGCCGCTACACGCCTGGACGCCGGGCGGGCGTCCAGCAGCGAGGCTTGGTGCCGCGGCTGACCAAGCTGCCGTGGATCCCCAGCGAACAGCAATGGCTGCGGATCCTGGAGGTGGCCCGCAGCGAGCCGGTGCGCAACCGCGTGATGCTGGCCCTGGCCTACGACGCCGCCCTGCGCCGTGAGGAACTGTGCTCGCTGCGGACCGATGATGTCGATCCAGCCCACCGCACGCTGCGGATACGGGCGGAGACGACGAAGAACCGGCTGGAGCGGGTGGTGCCCTACTCGGCCTCGACCGGGGTGCTGCTGTCGCAGTACCTCACCCACCGGGCCCAGGTCAGCCGGGCCCGCGGGCCGCTGTTCCTGTCGGAGTCGCGGCGCAACCACGGCCAGCCGCTGAGCCTTTGGACGTGGTCGAAGGTGGTCCGCAGGATCGCGCTGGCCTCGGGGGTCGAGCGGCTCTCCACGCACACCACCCGGCATCTGTGTCTGACGGACCTGGCGAGAATTGGCTGGGAGGTGCACACGATCGCCGCCTTCGCCGGGCACCGGCACACCGACTCCACGCTGCAGTACATCCACCTGTCCGGCCGGGAACTTGCCGACAAGCTCGCCCGCGGGATGGAGCACATCCACGCCTGGCGCATCCAGGCCCTGACCAGCATCGACGGCACGGAGACGGACCGGTGACCGCCTCCACCGCAGCCGACCGTTCGCAGGAGGCCCGCCGTTGGCAGTGGCCAATCGACCCGGCCCGCTACGACACCACGCCCGTGCTCCGGACCGCCGAGAAGGACGCCATCGTCGAACTCGGCACCGACAACCTGCGCCGCCTGGCCCGCCACGACCCCGCCGCCCGAGGCTGGCGGCAGATCAGGCGCCTGCTTCGGCCGCTCGACGACGCCAACGCCGCACTGGAGGCACCGCCCACGCCGCACCGCCGCCGGGCGATGCTGGACGCGACCGCCGTGGTGCTGCTGCGATGCGCCGACACCGGCCGCTCCTACTGGTCATGGACCGAGGAGGAATGGGCCGACCTGCTCGGCCAGGACCAGCGCGGCTTCCGCAACGCGGCCCCCAGGTGGGCGGACGACGCCGTGCGACCGCACCTGGCCACGCACGCCTTCCTGCTCGGTGGCTTCACCGCCTTCTACCGGCTCGGCAGCTTCAGCCGCCTTACCCTGGCCTGGCGCGTCTTCGGCCGCGCCCGCGTGGACGGCGAGATCGCCCGGATCCGCGCGGTCCTGGCCGGCTGGGGCTACCGTCTGGGCCGCGACGACGACCAGCTGCTGCCCATGGTCGCCTGCCAGATGTTCCTGCTCAACCGCAGCCCCCACCTGGACGAGCTGAGCACCGATCTGTTCGAGCGGGTCCGCCGCGGGCAACTGCTGCCCGCCTCGCGCGGCAACACCCTCCATGCCATGCAGCGGGCCGTCGCCGAGCTGGGGTTCTGCGACCCGCCGCAGCGTCTGACCGGCCACCACTTCGCCCGCGCGAGCGGGGGCTCACCGGTCTGGGCGGCATGGGTCGAGCGCTGGCACAGCACCTCCACGCTCACGCCCCGAGTCCGCGGCGGTCTGCGCGCGACACTGTTGAAGACCGGCCGATGGCTTCAGGCCGAGCACCCCGAGACCGTAGACCCGACCTGCTGGACCCGGCAGACCTGCGCGACCTGGGTCGCCGCGGTCGACCGGATGCACGTGGGCGACTACCTCCAGCGCACCATCGGGCTGAAGGACCGCCTCGGCAAACCCCTGGAAGCGCCCACCAAAGCCGCTCACCTCACTGCGGTCCGCACCTTCTTCCGCGATCTCCAGGAGTGGGAGTGGATACCGCGGCGCTTCGATCCGCAGCGCACGCTGGGCACCCCGCGCAGCATCTCGGCTCTGCTTGGACCGGACCCGCGCGTGATCGCCGACGAGATCTGGGCGAAGCTGATGTGGGCCGGACTGAACCTGCAGGACAGCGACCTCCCGCAGACCCAGGCCGGGAACTTCTACCCGCTGGAGCTGGTCCGCGCAGTCACGCTGACCTGGCTGTTCTCCGGGCAGAGGAGCGATGAGATATCACGCCTGCGCGTGGGTTGCATCCGCTGGCAGCACGACGGCGGGACCATCCCGGGCGACTCGCAACAGGTCCTGGCCCGCGACGCGGTCTGTCTGCTGGACGTGCCGACCCACAAGACCGGCACCGCGTTCACCAAGCCCGTCGACCCGATCCTCGGCCAGGCCCTCGACGCCTGGCAGGCCCTCCGCCCCGGTCAGCCGAAGTTCACCGACCGCCGCACCGGCGAGACGGTGGACCTGTTGTTCGCTTTCCGGGCCCGCAAGGTCTCCTCCGCCTACATCAACAACACCGTCATCCCGATGCTCTGCCGCAAGGCCGGCGTCCCCGCCGCCGACGTCCGCGGGAACATCACCAGCCACCGGGCCCGCTCCACCATCGCCAGCCAGCTCTACAACGCCAAGGAGCCGATGACCCTGTTCGAGCTGCAGGCCTGGCTCGGCCACCGTTCACCGCAGTCCACGCAGTTCTACGCAAAGATCAGCCCGACCACCCTCACCCGGGCTTACGACGACGCCGGCTACTTCTCCCGCAACATGCGCACGATCGAGGTCCTCGTCGACCGCGACGCGGTCGCCTCCGGCGCCGCCGCGGCCGGCGAACCCTGGCAGCACTACGACCTGGGGCACGGCTACTGCACCTACACCTTCTTCGAGCAGTGTCCCCACCGCATGGCCTGCGCGCGCTGTGACTTTTACACCCCAAAAGACTCCACCAAGGCCCAACTCCTTGAAGCCAAAGGCAACTTGCAGAAGATGCATGCCGCAATCCCGCTGACCGAGGACGAGAAGGCCGCCGTCGAAGACGGTCAAGCCGCTCTCGATCGGCTCCTTCAACAGCTCGCCGACATCCCCACGCCGGCCGGGCCGACACCCCGACAGATCAACCTTCCAGCGAACGCGACACTCCTGCCCATCGTCGACCTCACTACCCGCCCGCGATCTTGCGGCTCCGATCAGTCATGCTGAAGCCCATGGATACCTGCCCGTCCTGCGGCGAGGGACTCACCGGCCGCACCTTGTCGCAGGCCCGCCTAATGAGCATGCGAGGCTCCGTCGCCCGCCGACGCGTGAGGTTCGACGTTGTGGATCCTGCGGGCGGCTCGCCTGGCGGACCCAAGGCTCTTCGCAGCCTTGGGACGACGGCGGGGCGGACCCCAGCTACGACTACCTGTTCGCGGAGCCGAAGCCGCTGCCCACGCCCTGGATACTCGTGCCCACCGCTCAGGTCAGGGCGACTCTGGAAGCAGAGCTCCGAGCAGAGGTAGTCGACGGACACCCTCTCTTCGGCAAGCCCGTCATTGCCGTCGCCCGATGCGGTCAGTGCGACGAAGTGCTCTTCAGCATCGAAGAAGACCCCGTCCGCTTCGTCCAGGTGCACCTGACCTGGCGACAAGGACCCGAAACGCCACCCTGGCCTTCAACGGAACACCTGTCACTCCCGCTATCCAGCAGCCTGACTGACCACACCCACTGACCAGGCGGACTTGACGGATCGGATTCCACATAA
>NZ_JBICYZ010000148.1:0-4124 GCF_043201465.1 Kitasatospora sp. NPDC048298 | reverse complement strand
CCTTCGTCGTCGCCCTCAACGGCTTCGACGGACACCAGCCCCACACCCCCGACGAAGTCCGCGAAGCCCTCCAACTCGGCGCCGACACCCCCGTCGTCACCCTCGACGCCCGCCGCCGCGACAGCGCCAAGAGCGCCCTCATCACCCTCGTCGAACACGCCCTCCTCGCCCGACTCCGCTGAACGAGGGCGACCGCGAGCACACGAGCGCGCGAACACCCGCGCCGAGCCGAAGGGGCCCAGGGCGCCCCGGAGGCGAGCGCGCGAGCAACCGCACAGCCCCGACGGCCCGTCCTCACGACGGGCCGTCGGGGCGGCGACGCTTACCGGCCGGTGTCCTCCGGGGGCCCCGCGCAAGACCCGTGTATAAGCAGCGGATAACAGTTCGGTAGGCATTTTGTGATCAACAATGACTCAGTGTGGCGAATTGGCGTCGCTCAGCGCCTGGTGACCACTGTTTTGCTCCGTCATGTCGGTGATTGTCCGGATTGTGCCGACGCGGGTGCCGGGCTGCGGCTGTTTGTCCCCCATCCCTGCACGTGCTGAAATTCCAGCTACCCCTGGGTGTCTCCTGCGCCGGTCCGTCCGGCGGTGGGACAGGGCCCCGGGGTAGCGCTGGATTGATCCATGGCCGGCATTCGGCCGAGAGGTAGTTGTCGAGTGAGGCGTAAGCAGCAACCCGCCCCGCAGCGGCGCTCCGAGCCCCGCCAGAGCGAGCCGAACGGTACCCCGGGGGATCCGGCCGGATTCTCCGCGTTCACTCCCACCGAGGAACGCGCCCAGTCCCCCGTCCCGGCCGCCGAACCCCAGGCCGCGCCCACGACGCCCCGCGGCAGCGGATCGTCGGGCGACGGCAGTGGCGGCGGCTCCAGCCGGTACGACTTCCTCCGCCCGCGCAACTGGCGCGTGCCGACCCGTCTGATCGCGATCCTGCTGATCCCCGTGATCATCAGTCTCGTCTTCGGCGGCCTGCGAGTGAACACCTCGGTCGACGGCTACATCAAGGCCTCCCGCGCCGAGAAGACCGCCGAGCTGGCCAAGGCGGCGACCGAACTCGCCGAGGCGCTGGAGAACGAGCGCGACAAGACGCTCATACCCCTGATCACCAAGCAGGACCCGAACAACGAGGTGACCAAGCGGCGCAACGACACCGACGCCGCGCTGAAGGCGTACAACGCCGCCTATGCCGCCTCCGACAAGTCCGGTGAGCTCCCCCGCCGCCACGAGGCCTTCCAGGTCATGGTCATCGACCTGCCGCACCTGCGGGCCAACGCGTACAACCCGGAGCTGTTCATCAGCGCCACCGCCAACGCGTACTCGGTGATGCTCGACCCGCTGCTGGCCTTCGACAACTCGGTCGGCATGGGCTCCGCCAACGCCACCAGCAAGGGCCGCGCGATCTACGCGATGTCGCTGGCCAAGGCCGCCGCCTCGACCCAGCGCGCGCTGATGCTCAACCTGCTCGTCGGCATCTCGGCGAACGCCACCACGCGCTACGAGAACCAGGACGTGATCCAGCAGATCCTGGTCTCGCAGAAGCTGGAGCAGGTCTCCCTCAACGAGTTCAACACCGGCAGCGCGCCCGAGGACGCCCGGAAGTACGCGGAGGCGCAGGTCGCCCAGTTCGCCGCCCAGGAGCGCTCGGCGTACAAGATGCCCAACGGCGCGGCGCCCACCATGCAGGGCCTGCTCCAGCTCGGCGCCGCCTACAGCCAGGCCGCCGCGGAGGGCCAGCTGAAGGGCAAGGCCGTCGCCGACGCCGCGTACGCCGAGGCGAGGAACGCCGGCCTGACCCCGGACAACTGGAACCAGGCCGCCAACACCCACATCCAGGCCCTGCGGAACACCGAAGTCGCGCTGCTGGACGACGTCCTCAACGACTCCCGCGCCCTGAAGGACAACGCGCTCTACGACGCCATCCTCAACACGGTCATCGTCGTCGCGGCGCTCATCCTGGCCGGTCTGCTCACCGGCTACGTGGCCCGCTCGATGATTCTCGGCATGCGCACCCTGCGCAACGCCGCCCTGGAGATCGCCGACCACCGCCTGCCGGACCTGGTCGAGAAGCTCTCCAAGACCGACCCCGACCGGGTCGACACCTCGGTGGCCCCGATCCCGCTGCACGGCAAGGACGAGATCGGCGAGGTCGCCCGGGCGTTCGACCAGGTCCACCAGCAGGCCGTGGCGCTCGCCGCCGAGCAGGCCCTGCTGCGAGGGAACGTCAACGCGATCTTCACCAACCTGTCGCGCCGCAGCCAGAGCCTGATCCAGCGCCAGCTGGCGCTGATCACCGACCTGGAGAACAACGAGGCCGACCCGGACCAGCTGGAGAACCTCTTCAAGCTGGACCACCTGGCCACCCGCATGCGCCGCAACGGTGAGAACCTGCTCGTCCTCGCGGGCGAGGAGGCCGGCCGCCGCTGGAACACCCCGGTCCCGCTGGTCGACGTGCTCCGCGCCGCCGCGTCCGAGGTGGAGCAGTACGAGCGCGTCGAGCTCTCCGGCATCCCGGAGGTCGAGGTCGTCGGCGCCGCCGTGACCGACCTCGTCCACCTGCTCGCCGAGCTGCTGGAGAACGCCACCTCGTTCTCCAGCCCGCAGACCCGGGTGATGGTCAACGCGACCCGCCTGCCGGACGGCCGGGTGCTGGTCGAGATCCACGACAAGGGCATCGGCCTCACCGCCGAGGACTTCGCGGAGATCAACGAGAAGCTGGCCGAGCCGCCCACGGTGGACGCCACCATCTCCCGCCGCATGGGCCTGTTCGTGGTCGGTCGGCTCTCCCAGCGGCACGACGTCCGCGTCCAGCTCCGCCCGTCCGGCGAGTCCGCCGGCACCACCTCGCTGGTCATGCTCCCGCCGTTCGTCACCCAGTCCGGTGCGGCGCCGGAGCCGGACGAGCAGTTCACCGTCTCCCGGATCTTCGCCGAGCAGGAGCCGACCGCCGAGTGGGCGCCGGAAGCCCCCTCCCGCAGCGCGGCCGAGCTCGGCTTCGACGACCACCTCACCGGCATCGGCAACGCCGGCTCCAGCGGGTTCAGCCCGGCCCTGGAGTCCGTCCAGCGCTCGCAGCGCCTCGACCAGGTCCGCCGCGCGGCCCTGGACAGCGGCCCGCACGCGCCGGTGGTGGACGCCGAGGTCGAGGAGGACTACCAGCAGGGCTACGACCAGTACGCCCCGCAGGGCTACGAGCAGCCGCAGGCCCAGGCCGACGACCAGTACGGCTACGACCAGGGCGGCTACCAGCAGGACGAGTACCACCAGCAGGACGAGTACGCCCAGGACGGCTACGACCAGTACGCCCCGCAGGGCTACGGGCAGCAGCAGGGCTACGCCGACGACCGGTACGGCTACGATCAGGGCGGCTACCAGCAGGACTACGCCGACCAGTACGGCCGTCCGGCCGAGGAGTCCCCGGCCGGCCACCCGTACGCCCCGGAGCCGCCCGCGCTGCCCGCCGCCGAGCCGTCGCACACCACCCTGGCGTCCGGGCTGCCGCAGCGCCGCCCCGGCGAGCAGCTGGCCGGCGGTGGCCCCGCCTCCGCTCCGGCCGGCGGCAGCCCGTCCGGCGAGAGCCCGAACTGGTTCGCCGGCGCCAAGGACACCTCGACACCGGCGGCCCAGCGTGGCCACGACGTGTCCGCGCTCGGCGGTTACGGCCCGACCGGCCCGACCGCCAGCGCCGCCTGGCAGTCGCCGAACGACGGCGACTGGCAGCGGGCCGAGCAGCTGCGTGAGCCCGCCTCCGGCGGCACCACCGGTGCCGGTCTGCCGAGGCGCGTGCCCAAGCAGAACCTGGTGCCCGGCAACGCCAAGTCCACCCCGCAGGACGGGCCGCAGGTCTCCCGCAGCCCGGAGGAGGTCCGTGGCCGCCTCACCAACCTGCGCCGCGGTGTGGAGCAGGGCCGCAGTGCCGGTAACACCGGAAGCTTCCGGATCGACCCCGATCAGGTAGACCAGTCCGGCAACGGACAGAACCGCAGCACCGATCTCTTCGGCGGCTCGAACCACCAGGAGCGTTGAGTTGACTCAGATGAGCCAGGCCGCACAGAACCTGAACTGGCTGATCACCAATTTCGTGGACAACACCCCCGGGGTGTCCCACACCGTGGTGGTCTCCGCGGA
>NZ_JBICYZ010000147.1:0-4174 GCF_043201465.1 Kitasatospora sp. NPDC048298 | reverse complement strand
TCCGACAGGAGGCCGTCCACACCCTCCCGGTCCGTGGTGTGGTCGTCCGCGAAACGACGGTCACCCGTCGCGTCCGGCACGTACTTCACACAGACAACGATCCTCAAGCTCACGGCCTTGTCTCCTGTACTGGTCTCGTCCGGCGGCTGCGGCGGTGCGAGCGGGCGCGAACACGGCACGCACCCGCCCCGGGCAGCGGATTCCCGTGCCGGTCCGGAACTTGCTGGCAGCATACTCGCCGGTAGCGCAGTGGTCACTACTGGCCAGTAGCTTATGCCGTGCGGCCACTCCGCCGCCTGCGCCCATCCTGCCCCAGCCCGGGGCCCGCTCCACCCGACGGGGCGGAACAAGTGCGGCCGGATTGCTCACACCGGGCTCGCGCCGCACTTCCACACCACCCGACGCTCACACCACCCGGCCGAGCGCCGCGATCACGTCCACCCGGCGCGGCTGCCCCGCCGCCCGCCGCACCACCCGGCCCTCCCCGTCCAGCACCAGGACGGTCGGCGTCCGCCGGACCTCCAGCCGCCGGACCAGCTCCAACCGCTCCTCGGCGTCCACCTCGACGTGCTCGACCCCGTCGACCATCCCGGCCACCTCGGAGAGCACCCGCCGGGTGGCCCGACAGGGCTGGCAGAAGGCCGTCGAGAACTGCACCAGCGTCGCCCGTACGCCGAGCGGCCCGCCCAGCTCGGCCTCCGACAGCCGTACCGCCCCGTCCTCGCTGCTCACCCTCGGCCTCCCGTCGCTCCCGGCCCGCGGCGGCCGGGCCCGGCCGCCGTCGAGGCACGACAACGCACGCCGTCGGCCGGGTCATCCCCCCAGTCTGCGGCAGCGCCCGCGGCGCCCGAAACGCGGTCGACCGCCGGGGCCGGTCCACGTACGATCGGCCGATGGACTCCGACCGTCGCCCAACGCCGCCGCCGGCCTGCCGTCGCGTCACCACCCGGGCCCGGTCCGCCGCCCGGCGAACACGCTGACGCCCCGCGCCGCCGCTCGCCGCTCGCCGCCGCCCGTCGCGACCTCCAGGAGCCCCCGTTGCAGACCGACCTCCGCGGCCCCCGCTTAGCCGCAGCGCTCAGCGCGTTCGTCCTGACCGTCGTCCTCTACACCGGCAGCTGCCCCCTCCTGGCCGCCCAGACCCTCGTCTTCGCCCTCGGCGCGTTCGGCGGCCTGCGACTGGCCCCCTACGTCCGACTGTTCCAGGTGCTGGTGCTCCCCCGGCTCGCACCGCCCTCCGAGACCGAGGACGACCGGACGCTCCGCTTCGACCAGGGCGTCCTCATGGTGTTCGCCACGGTCGGCGCCCTCGGCTACTGCGCCGAGGTCACCTGGCTCGGCGTGCTGGCCGGCGCGGCCGCCCTCACCGCCGCCCTCGGCAACGCCGCGTTCGGCTACTGCGTCGGCTGCGAGCTCTATCCCCTGGTCCGGCGCGCCCAGGGCCGCCTCACCGCCGGCGCCTGACGCGGGTGGGCGAAAAGTTCCCGTGGCAATCGATCACGGAGATCACACCGCCAATATCCGCTTGACCGCACGCCTCAGGTGACAGCAGGCACTCGTTCGGGGGATCATCTCCGTGAATCACCCGTGACCGCCGCGGAGTGCCGTGCTCCGGTCGGCACCACCCGCACAACGGAGCGGGTACCCGCCGAACCGGGCTCCGGCCCGTGGAAGTCAGGACTGACCGTGGCAGAGTTCGTGTACCCGCCGGTGATCGGCGCCGCACTCACCGCCTTCCGCGCGCTCGACGTGCGGATCAAGATCGTGGGCGCCGAACACATCCCCGCCAGGGGGGGAGCGGTACTGGTCAGCAACCACATCAGCTACCTGGACTTCCTCTTCGCGGGCCTCGGCGCGTACCGCGGCGGAAAGCGCAAGACCCGCTTCATGGCCAAGGACGACGTCTTCAAGCACCGGATCTCCGGCCCGCTGATGCGCGGCATGAAGCACATCCCGGTGGACCGCACCGACGGCCAGCCCGCGTACGACGCCGCCGTGCGCGCCCTCAAGGCCGGCGAGGTGGTCGGGGTGTTCCCCGAGGCGACCATCAGCCGCTCCTTCATGCTGAAGAAGTTCAAGACCGGCGCCGCCCGGATGGCCGCCGACTCCGGCGCCCCGCTGCTGCCCGTCGTGCTCTGGGGCACCCAGCAGCTCTGGACCAAGGGCCGCCCGAAGACCCTCACCAAGCGGCACGTCCCGGTCACCATCATGATCGGCGAACCGATCCACCTCGGGCCCGACGACAAGCCCGTCATGGTCACCCGGCGGCTGCGCGCCGCCATGAGCGAGATGCTCGACCAGGCCCAGCGCGAGTACCCCGGCAAGCCCTCCGGCCCGGACGACCGCTGGTGGCTGCCCGCCCAGCTCGGCGGCACCGCGCCCACCCTGGAGGTCGCCGAGGCCGAAGACGAGGCGGAGGCCCTCGCCAAGGCCGAGCGCCGCGCCGCCAGGGGTTGACCGCCAGGGGTTGACCGCCAGGGGTTGACCGCCAGGGGTTGAGCCTCACCCTCCTGCCACCCTTCTACTCCGTGTGGCCGAGCGACCGCGGTCCGTCGCGTGTCGCCCGGTCGCCGGTGCCCCCCGTCTGACACAGTGACAGCTCCTTTCAGGGGCCTTCGTCCTGAATCCGCGGCGGGGGCCACACGTCGGAGCGGTCGAGAGGCTCGGAGGCGGAGATGGCACGGATCACCACCGGCACACGGCAGTCACCCACGGGCAGGGCCCGCACCCGCGCAAGCGCCGGTGCGGGCCTTCTGCTTCTGGGCACCCTGCTCACCGGCTGCGGCGCCGAACCCGGCGACATCCCGCTCTCGGAGCTCCGACCGGAGACCCCCGCCGCCACCGAGCCGACACCCGCCGCGACCCCCGGCGTGGTCGGCGCGGCCGTCGGAGCCCCCGCGGCCCCCGCGCACAACGGACTGATCGTCAGTCGCGCGTCCACCGACTCCTCCCGCACCAGCAGCGCGATCATCACCCTCTCCCCCGACGGCACCGGCCAGCACCAGGTCACCCAGCCGCCCGCCCGCGCCCTCGACGACCGCCCGGACTGGTCACCCGACGGCACCACCATCGCCTTCGACCGCACCGACCCGCATACCGGCACGGCCCGGCTCTGGACCGTCCCCACCGCCGGCGGCCCCGAGCACCAGATCAGCCAGCTCTGCGACGGCGCCACCGCCGACTGCACCAACGAGGACGAACGCGCCCCCGCCTTCTCCCCGGACGGCAAGCAGGTCGCCTTCAGCCGCTCCTGGGGCGCCCTCGACACGTCCGGCAGCCACCAGGTCCAGTACTCGGACCTCTACCTGATGAGCCCCGAAGGCACCGACGTCCAGCGGCTCACCTTCCTCACCAACGACAAGCCCTACTCCGGCGCGGTCAGCAACCCCAGCTGGTCCCCCGACGGCAAGCAGCTCACCTTCGAGTACCGCACCAGCGCCACCGGGCAGCCCGCCAACAGTCGCGCCATCTACGTCGTCAGCGCGGACGGCACCGGGCTGCGCCAGCTCACCCCCTGGGAACTGCGCGCCGGCGAGCGCGCGGACTGGTCCCCCGACGGCACCCGGATCCTCTTCACCACCTACCCGGCCGGCCCCGACAACGCCCCCGGCGGCGCCATCTACACCGTCCACCCCGACGGCAGCGCCGTCGGTGCCCTCACCCCCGCGACCTCCAACGCCTTCTTCGGCCCGGCCTCCTACGCTCCCGACGGCAAGTCCATCGTCTTCACCCAGGCCCCCTCGGGCGCCGGTGCCGACCTCTACAGCATGCAGGCCGACGGTACGGGCGTCACCCGCCTCACCAACAGCGCGGACAGGTGGCTGAGCCGACCCGCCTGGGGAACGGCGGACGTCCCGGCTGCTCCCGCCGATCAGGTTCAGGCGCCGCAGGCCCCCCAGGCACCGCAGGCATCCCAGGCATCCCAGGCTCACCGGACGCCGCGGACGCCGCGGCCCGATGCCAGGCAGCCTGCCCAGGCCCAGGGGCAGACGTCCGCCGACAAGCCGCGGTCCGGGACGGAATCCGGCTCCAGGCCCGGGTCCGGGTCCGGGTCCGACGAATAGATCTCTCGGTTCCGAGAAATGCGAAAAGCCCCTGATCCGAATGGATCAGGGGCTTTTCAGAAGAATTGTTCGGCGGCGTCCTACTCTCCCACAGGGTCCCCCCTGCAGTA
>NZ_JBICYZ010000146.1:0-4209 GCF_043201465.1 Kitasatospora sp. NPDC048298 | reverse complement strand
TGATTTCATCGGGTCATATGGGCACCACGTCTTCGGCAGGAGTCGGCCCCATGGTTGGGCTGTTCGTGACGCCGATGTACCTGATCGTGCTCAAGGTTTTTCGGCGAGATCGGGAGCCACTGATCGAGTGACCTTCCCGACCGGGGCGGAGTGTCCAGGTGCTGGAGTACCAGGGATGTCGTTAGCTTGTGGACGTGGGCCCGCGGGTCGCCTCCCTGACAAGTCGCGGCCGGGGCCCGCTCCTTCGAATGTCAGCGCGATGCCGCACCAGCGTCGGCGATGCGGTTGAGCTCGGCACCGGGGAACGGTGCCTGCTTGCTCTCCGACAGCAGCCGGCGGTGGAAGTCGTCCAGAACGGCGCTGGCTCGGGCATGCCGCTCGACGATTGCAGCGATCTCCGGGGGAACAGCCCCGGGCCTTCGACCTGCGATCCACTCCTGAAGGAACACATCTGCGTCCATGCCGCCCCGGACGCGGGCGACGAGGTGGTGGATCAGATGGCTCGCGGTGTAGTCGCGGTCGTACCCGAGATGGTCCGAGAAGAACCGCCGCTCGACTGCTGAGAGCTCGAAGCCTGAGCTCAGGGCCAGTCCGAAGTCTGCGAAGTAGATCAGCCGGCCGTCGGTCAGCAGGTTGTTGAAGTGGGCGTCGAAGTGAACGAGTCCGTGAGAGCTCATGAACGCCGTGCCTCGCGCCAAAGCATCCTCCGCCCACGCAGGAGAGCCGCCGCCCGTGGCCACCGCATTCTCCCGGTGCTCGTGCAACAAGGTGCGGAGTGTATTCGGCACGTGTTCCAAGAACAGCACCAAGCTGCGGGAGGACCGGCCGATGGCTTCCAGGCGCGCGCGTACGGCCTGCGAGCCTTCCCAGTAGGCAACCGCTCCGTCGATGCCCCCGAACTCGTCCACGAAGCCCTCGGGAGGGGAGTCGGGCAGGACGCGCCAGTGGTACATCAGGGGAAAGCCCTCGTACTCCTTCCCGAGGACCCAATTGGTGGTCATGATGTGGGCGGCCAGCTCTCGCCAGGCGCCGAACCCGGCCGAGCCCACTCCGTACTGGTAGAACATCGGCAGATCGAAGAGGTTCGCCGTGGACCGGATGTTCTCCGGCTGGGTCTCGACGTCCGTCAAGGGCACCCTCTTGACGAAAACCCGCGTCCCGTCGATGTCCAGCTCCGCCGACCTGCCGCCGATACCGGATCCGACCGGAGGAGCGGACGCCACGATCTCGCCGAGACGCCGGTCGCTCAGCAGGGACAGGCGGGTAGCAACGGTTCCGTAGACGGCCAGACGTGCGGCGTGCTGAGATTCGTGGCGCATCGACGGCTCCTCTGTGCCCCCGGACCAGGGCGTCGGTGATCGCTCAAACGTAATCGACTCCCGCCGCCAAGGTCACCCTCGGACCCCAGAACCGCTCGGCATCTGATCTGCCGTTGGCGGGCCGTTGCCGCACGACCTGCGCCGCCGATCGGCCGGCCTCTGGCGGAGGTCATTTCGGAGCTGCGAAGAGTCCTTCCTGGGTGGCCTGGTAGCGGTAGGAGTCGGTGCCGGTCTGGATCAGGGTGCAGCGGAAGGTGATCCGGTCGGCGATGGCCGCGCAGAGCCTGGCGTCTCCGAAGGTCTTGTCCCACTCGGTGAACGGTGAGTTCGTGGCGACGGCGGTGGCCTTGCACTCCTCCCGTTCGGTGAAGATCTGGAACAGCAGCTTGGCGCCCTTGCGGTCCAGGTTGAGGTAGCCGAATTCATCCAGGCACAAAAGGTCGATCTTGCTGTAGCGGGCGATCACCGAGGACAGCCGGCGCCCGGCGTCGGCCTCGGCGAGCTCGTTCACCAACGCGCTCGTGGTGGTGTAGCGGACCGAGAGGCCGGCCTCGGCGATCGCGGTGCCGATCCCGATCAGCAGGTGGCTCTTGCCGGTGCCGGAGTCGCCGATCAGCACCAACGGACGGCCTTCACGCACCCAGCCGGGCGACTTCAGATCGGCGACGACCTCCGGGGTGACGTTCGGGTTCTTGGAGAAGTCGAAGTCCTCCAGCCGCTTCGGCCGGGGGAAGCGGGCCATCCGCAGCAGCCGCTGCTGACGCCGGACGTCGCGGTCGGCGAGCTCGACCTGCAGCAGATCGAGGAGGAACTGCTTGTAGCTGGCCTGCTCGCGACGGGCGGTGGCGGCGAGCTCGATGAACCGATCGCGGAAGGCGGGCAGCTTCAGGTCCCGGCAGGCCTCATCGATGAGCATGTCCTCCGGATCGCCGGGCAGCGACATCCGGCGGGGCGGAACCCGGTCACGTCCCTGGTCCTCCTTGCTGTCCGGGTCGTGGTCGGTGACGGTGATGCTGCGGGTCATGCCCCGTGGCCCTTCTGGTTGGCGTTCGCGGTGGTGGTCGGTTGGAGGAGCCGGTCGTACTTGCTCATGTCGGGCAGCGCGGTGCGCGGATCGGGCGGCAGCCGCCGGGCGTGCAGCGAGATCACCTGAGCCCCCGGCCCGCCCTTGGCCTGATCTGCGCTGATCCCGGCGCCGTGGGCGGGGTCGTCCTCGGCGAGGAGTTCGGCGTCGTCGGCGTCGGTGCCCTCCATCGCCTTGCGGGCCTCGATCGCCACCAGATCGGTGGAGACCGAGCCGATCCGCAGGCAGGTCTCCATCGCCGTGACCAGCGCGTCGGCGGGCAGCTGGCGGTGCAGCAGCAGGACCTCGATCAGCATCCTGGTGCCCTCGCGATCCCCGGCCTTCTGTTTGGCCGCGGCCCAGAACGCCTCGTGGACCCTGGTGAAGCCGCCCTCGGCTCGGGCCTGCGCGAGGGCCGAGGCACCGGCGAACGCGCCCGGCTTGACCAGCAGGATCTCCAGGTAGTGGTCGAGGAGGTCGTGATAGGTGTAACGCCTGGTCAGACGTGGGTGGCGGGCGACGACATGGCGGCCGTCGAGGACGAGGAGCTCGTTCGCCCGCAGCTTCACCCTCACCTTGGCCCCGATGTACTTCGCCGGCACCGAGTAGTAGCACTGCCGCACGGTGACCCGGCTGTTGCGCCCGACGGTGGGCATCAGGTCGATCCCGCAGTCGTAGTCGTCCGCCGGAAGCGGCCGCAGCCGCTCGCGCTCCTGCTCGAAGTCGAAGCCGATCGAGGTCGGACGGCCGTGGACGTGCCTCGCGTCCTCGGCGATGTCGATCGCGGCCAGGCGCTCGTTCAGCTCCGCCAGCGACTCCACCGCAGGTGGCGGGACCAGGTGCTTGCGTCGGAAGCGGCCGCCCTCGTGCTCCACCCCGCCCTTCTCGTGCGCGCCGTCCTCGCCCGGAGCGCAGTAGAACGCGGAGAACTGGTACCAGGACTTGAACGACGCCCAGCGGGTCGACTCCAGACGGGACCTGCCGAAGAGCACCTGCTTGACCGCCGGCTTCAGGTTGTCATAGCGGATGTGCACGGACGGCACGCCGCCCAGCACAGTGAACGCCTCCAGGTGTCCTTCCAGGAACGCCTCCTGCGAGGCCGTGGCGTAGGCGCGGTGGATCGCCTTCCCGGAGTACGACAGGCGCAGGGTGAACAGGACGCACTTGCGGCGCTGCCCGGCCAGGTCGAGCCAGAAGTCCGCGAAGTCGACCTCCGCCTCCTCGCCGGGGCGTTTCGCCTGTGGGACCACGCCCTCCAGATGCTGGCGGCCCTCCAGCGCCTCCGCCTTGATCTCCGGGCGCCGGGCCTTCACGTACTCCCAGACCGTGGTCTGCCGGGCCAGCTCGAAATCGTGCTCGGCCGCGAGACGCTCGATGATCCGCGTGATCGTGTGCTTCTGCTTCGCCGGCGCGTCCAGGTCCTCCCGGAGCATCTGGTCGATGAAGCCCTTCACCGGCTCCAGCACGCTCGCCCGCGGCGGCTGGGGCTTGCGCTTCGGCGGCACCGGCGACTCCAGCGCCTGGCGGACTGTGCGCCGCGACACCTTGAACCGGACCGCGAGCTCCCGCCCGGACAGCCCCTGCTCTCGCTGGGCCCGCCGGATCCGCTCGAACAGCACCTCACGTGACCTGTGCACCATCGGTCTCCCTGACCTGGACCGTGATCAACAGGCACAGCGTGACGGCCAAACGGCCCACACCCACCGATTACGCCGAACGCGGCATGTCACCGACCATCACACGAGGTGGAGCCCGAACTCACCGGAAAACCGCTGGTGCCCGAACCCACCGAAAACGTGGTCCCCAACCACCCCGAAAAACTCAACA
>NZ_JBICYZ010000145.1:0-4414 GCF_043201465.1 Kitasatospora sp. NPDC048298 | reverse complement strand
AGGACCCCACACCGTTCACCTGGACCAAGACCGCCGACGAGATCCTCGACTCCCTAGCGCGCTTCTGCCGACGGATCTCCGGCGCAGGACACTAGGACGCCTTCGGATGCGACCTCCGCGACGCCTTCACCGTCTTCGCCCCCAGCGGCCAGTTCGACAAACTCATCCGGACCGAGGCGATCATCGCCACGCGCCCCTGAGCAGCGCATCAATTCCGCTCGCCGCCCGGCAGGTGTCAGGACCTGCCGGGCGGTGGCGTGTGAGCGTTCGTGGCACGGCGCACCCGCAGGCGGCCGGCCAGACACAGGACTGCACCGAGCATGAGCCAGGTCACGAGAACGATGACGGAGCGGGTGGTGCCAGCGCCGTCGAAGAAAGCGGTGGAGCGCAGCAACTGGCCACCCGCCCCGGGCGGCAGCAGCTGACCGAGCATGCCGGACCAGCTGGGCAGCATCTCAGGTGCGGTCGACGTTCCTGACAGGGGATTGCCGACGAGCATCATGGCAACCGCGCCGAGGCCGATGCCGGCGAAGCCGAGCAGTGACTCCAGCCCGATGATGCTCAGGGACGTGGCCGCGATGGTCAGGGCGATCGCGCCGGCGTTGGCCGGGTAGGAGCCGTTCAGCGAGCCGAGCCAGAACTGCAGGATCGCTGCCACGGCCAAGCCGCCGGTGACCGCGAAGGTGAGGGATCCGGCGATCCTGCGGGCGGTGCCGCGGACGAGCCTGGTCAGCAGCAGTGCGGAGAGCAGGCCGCCGATGACCAGGGGCAGGGCTCCGGCGGCGAGGCCGGCACCGCGCGGATCGTCGGTCGGCAGCGTGACGAGGTCGCGGATGGGGACCGCGGTGCCGTTTCCGGGTGTCTGGCCCTGGCTGAGCGCGGTAGCGAGGCTCTGAAGGGTCTGGGCGATTGCTGCGCTGGCGGCCGAGGCGGTGATGACCTGCGGGGTGCCGGAGCTGACGTCGATTGCCCCGTACACCTTCCTGTCACGGATCAGCTGCTCGGCGGCTGCGGTGTCGGCGACTTTGGTGATCGCGAAGGCGCCCGGCCGCCGTTGGTCCAGGGCGGTGCTGATCTGTGTGACGGCGGTGGTCGGCCCGGCGACGGCGATCGGCACGTCGTGCACGTGCGACCGCACCGACGGCCAGGCGAAGGCGGTGAGCAGCACACTGATGATCGCCGTGAGCAGGACGACTGTCCTGGCCACCGTCGGCCAAGGTGACGGCAGTGTGTCGGCTGCGCGCGGGGTCGGAGTATCCATGCTTCCTCCTCGGGCAGTGCGTGTAGGTGCTTCACGTGGTGACGGGGACCGGGTGGGCGCGCTGCGCAATCCCCAGCGCGGTGCCTTGGCTCGGAGCGGGGCCTTCGGTGTTCATGGCGCCGGGCTGCCGTTGCCGACGGTAGGGAGCGGTGGCTACGGCCTGATGCTGGTACGGCTCCGAAGGCGGGTGGACAGTGTCTGACCCAGTGCGAGGGTGCTGAGGCCGAACATCAGGACGCCCAGGGGGACATGGAGCGAGGGCTCGAGCGCGATGCCCAGCACGACCTGTACCGACGCGAGGGCGAGGAAGCCGGTGGCGTACAGGATGGGACGGGGTGTGCCGCCGCCCGGCCGCCAGGCGAGGATCGCGGCGAGCACGTACAGCATGGACGCGCCGTACATCACGCGCGCTCCGGCGCTGTGCAGCGTCTGGCCGTAGGACGTGGACAGCAGCAGTCCGGCGGTGGCCGCCTGGAAGAAGATGGCCAGGGTCTGCAGGGCGACCGCGACCCGTATGAACGTCAGGCTGCGCTCTCCTGCCGTCGTCTGTGTGGCCATGGCGCGGTCTCCTGTTCTGCCTCTCGGTGACGGATGGGTGGCGTGGCGCTGGTCCGGCGTGTTCATCGCAGGGTGAGCGGGGTCTCGGATTCGACGCGGGTCAGCTTCTCGGGGTTGCGGACGTAGTAGACGCCCGTGATGCGGCCGTCCTCGACACGCATCGCCATGACACCGTCGAGCTCGCCGTCCAGGCGCACGACCAGTGCCGGGTTGCCGTTGACCACGGTGGGCTCGCAGGTGATCGTGGCTTCGACCTTGCTGGAGCCGCCGAGGTAGAAGCGGACCAGCTTGTCGGCGCCGATGATTGGGTGCAGCGCGGCTCGCTTCAGGCCGCCGCCGTCGCTCACGAGGACGACGTCAGGGGCGAGCACGTCCAGGAGGCCCTGCGGGTTCCGGGTTTCGAGAGCGCGCTGGAAGGACTCCACGGCCGCCCGCGCTTCGCTCGGGGAGACCGCTTGCCGTGGGCGGCGGGCGTCGACGTGCCGGCGGGCGCGATGGGCGATCTGGCGGACGGCGGCCGGGCTCTTGTCGACGGCCGCCGCGATCTCGTCGTAGGCGACGTCGAAGACCTCGCGCAGCACGAAGACGGCCCGCTCGGTCGGCGACAGCGTCTCCAGGACGAGCATCAGCGCCAGCGACACGCTCTCGGCGAGCTCGACGTCCTCGGCCACGTCCGGCGTGGTGAGCAGCGGCTCGGGCAGCCATTGGCCCACGTACGCCTCCCTGCGGCGCTTCAGGGTGCGCAGCCGGTTGAGGGCCTGACGGGTCGTGATCCGGACCAGGTAGGCACGCTGGTCGCTCACCTGGCCGAGGTCGACCTTGACCCACCGCAGCCAGGTCTCCTGGAGGACGTCCTCGGCGTCGGCCGCCGATCCGAGCATCTCGTAGGCGACGGTGAACAGCAGGTTGCGGTGGGCGACGAACGTGTCGGTCGCCCTGTCCGTGGCGTGGTCGGTCATCTCTCGTGATCTCTCCTCGGCGGCCGGCCTGGCTCCAAGCGGCGTTCGAACATGTGTCAACGGCATGGTCTTTGGCCCGCCGTGCCGCCGGTCGGCCGGGCCGGCCACGAATGCCTGGCTACGCTGCCCGTTCAGCGGCGGCCGCCGCCTTGCCGCGCCTGGCCCGCAGCAGCTGCGGCCGGTGCTTGTCGTCCTTGGGCCAGGTGTGCGAACCGGGCTTGCGTGCCTCTTCCACCAGGTGCTTCACGCTGAACGCGCAGGAGAGTTCCTTGAGCTTCGCGCCCGGTCGGCCGGTGACGTAGAGCCTCCTCGCGGTGTCGTCCTTGTGGGCGAGTTGGAAGACGGCGGCGCGACGACCCAGGCTGATGCACATGGCGGGGAACGACAGGTTGACGGGCGCAGGCCGCCCTCCCGCGATCCGGCTCAGCACCGTGTCGGCGGCGTGTGCGCCCAGGCAACCCGCGGTGTAGGCGCTCATCCGGAACGGCAGGTCCGACGGCGCTGCCGAGTCCCCGGCCGCGATGATGCGCTCGTCGTCCACGCTGGTCAGCGTTTCGTCCGTGAGCAGGCGCCCCGCGGCGTCGGTGGTCAGCCCGCTGCGCGTGGCCAGATCGGGCACGCCGAAGCCGGCGGTCCAGATGGTGACCTCGCTCGGCAGTTCGCGGCCGTCACCGAGGTGCACGGCGTCGCCGGTCACGGCCGTCACCTTGGTGCCGGGGCCGTCGAGTACGGTCAGCCCGATCCTGGCGAGCCGCTTGGCGGCCGTGCGTCGGGCCCGGGGGTGCAGGTACGGGCCGAGCACGCCTCCGCAGACCAGGGTCACCGGGCGGCCCTGCTCCGCGAGCTCGGCGGCGGTCTCGATGCCGGTCGGACCGCCCCCGACCACCGTTACCGTGGCCGTGGCGGGAGCGGCGTCGAGGATCGACCGCAGCCGCTGCGCCTTCTCCAGGGTGGCGATCGGGTGGGCGAACTCGGCTGCTCCGGGCACGTCCGGGTCGGCGCTGACGCTGCCGACCGCGTAGATCAGGTAGTCGTAGCCGACCGTGCCGACCGTCGCCAGCGTCACGCTGCGTTCGGCCGCGTCGATGCGGGTCGCGCTGTCGATCACCAGCCGGACGCCGTCGGCCAGGACGTCCCGGTAGTCGACGACCGCGTCGTGGGACCCGCCCACCAGTTGGTGCAGGCGCAGCCGCGGGACGAAGACCGGACGCGGGTTGACCAGCGTCACGGTCACGTCGTCGCGCTGCGTCAGCCGGTTCGCGGCCATCACGCCGGCGTACCCACCGCCGATCACGACCACGTCGGTACTCTCAGCCATGGTGTCTCCTCCGTCTCCAGGGGTTCGGCCTCAAGACACCGCGCGATCGACGACTGTGACAGCATGTGGCACAGATCACTCCACGGGTGCGGGCTCGGCGCGCGGAGCCCTCCACCTTCAGCCCGGAACGCGGTTGATCGGCTGGAGGACAGCCCTCCTCCCCGGCAGGACGGACACTGCTGGCGCGGCACCAGCCTGACGCACCTGCGCGCTTGGATGGTCACCAGTTGCGATGGCGTCCGGCCGTAGGCCTGAACGCGGTCGGCGTCGGGTCACCACTGGGCGATGAGCGGCGTGTCCGGTTCGTGCTGCCGCCAG
>NZ_JBICYZ010000144.1:0-4600 GCF_043201465.1 Kitasatospora sp. NPDC048298 | reverse complement strand
GGACTGACATCGGCGGCCCGCCTGGACCGCCTTACCCAGCCGGCCCCTGGGGAATTACGTGACCGCAGCCATGGGGAATTACGTGATCGTCCACAAGCGGAGCCTCGGAGCCGTCCGCCACCTGGTAGTACAGGCGGCTCCAGTCGTACAGGCGGGCTTCGGCTCCTTCCTCGCCGTGCAGCGCCTTCGAGACCGCCGCCGCCAGACCGTCGAAGTCGAAGTAGCGGCTCGGCGCGGAGATCCCGAGCGCCTCGAACGACCTTGTCTGGTAGAGGAGTCCGACGAAGTGCGGCTCGGCGCCGGCCTCGTTGACGAAGTCGTCGAGCTCGAAACGGATGTGCAGCAGTCGCTGCTCCGGGAGCGTGCCGGGTGCCTCCGGCCGCCGCGGGTAGTCCACGACCACGATCCGGGTGGCGTTGTCGAACGCGTGCTGCACCGGAACGGTGCGGAGCGACCATGATGCCGCAGGCGATCAAGCCCATGATCCCGCAGCTGCAATGGTGCCGCACTGATGCGGTGCGGAGACACGGCGGAGTCGTCCAGGTCGGAGAGGTGGTGGACGATGCTGCGATGGTGCCGCACCGAAGTGGCGCGGAGGCGCAGGCTGCCGGGGAGGCATATTTCCGGGTCGCCGTCGCGCTGCGATGGAGCCGCACCGAAGTGATGCGGAGGCACTGGCGCCGCCAGCGGTGAGGAGGTCACCCGGCTTGTGGCTGCGATGGAGCCGCACCGAAGTGATGCGGAGGAACCAGTGCAACGTCGAGACCGAACTCGACGTTGGTCGTGCTGCGATGGTGCGGAGCGGCCCGGCGACGGCGGCCGTGCCCCGGGAGGTCCACAGCACGCTGTGATGGTGCCGCACCGAAGTGGTGCGGAGGCGCCCGCCGGCGCGTGGACTTCCAGCTGACCGCGCATCGACCTGCGATGGTGCCGCACCCAGGTGGTGCGGAGGCGCCTGTCCTCCTCTCGGTCGGATCGGGCCAGGTAGGGGATCCTGCGATGGAGCCGCACCGAAGTAGTGCGGAGGAACAGCCGCTTGAGCGTCGAGGCGACCGTGGTCTTGGGGCTGCGATGGTGCCGCGCCGGGATGGTGCGTTTGGACATTGCGGCCAAATCGTCAAATGTCTACGTTTCCCCGACTATGCGCTTGTGGATCCCCGAGTCGAGGATGACGCTGGACGTAGAAGTGCATTGAAAGAAGGTGTGACCATGTCATTCCTCGCAAGTATCCGTTCCTTCGTGCGCGACCGTGGAGACTACGGCGGTCGCGGCGGTTACGGCTTCGACGACTTCGGCGACGGTGGAGACTACGGCGGTCGCGGCGGTTACGGCTTCGACGACTTCGGCGACGGTGGAGACCGCGGCGGCTACGGCGGCTACGGCGGCTACGGCGACTGGGGCGGCGGGGGCGGCGGGGGCGACTAGTTGCCGTTAGTATCTGCACGAATCCATTGTGAGAGCGGGCCGGGCAACTGTGCCCGGCCTTGCCGCTGGGTCGGGGGGCCGGGTTCGGGGCGAGCGGGAAGACCGTGAGATGACCAGGAAACGCTACCTGCGGTCCGTGCTGCGACGGTTTCTCACGGTCGCCGAGACCGCCGACCCAGCCCTGGTCCCCACCGCACCACCGGTTCCACTCCGGGAGGTCTTCCAGCGTTTCTGGCCGTACACCAGGGGCGGCCGCCGCTGGCTGGTGGTGCTGCTGGCGCTGGTCGCGGTGGCTCCGGCGATCGAGGTGGCGGAGATCTGGCTTTTCAAGATCGTGATCGACGACATGCTCGTTCCGCACCGGCTGAGCCTGTTCTTCCCGATCGCCCTCGCGTACGCCGTGCTCGCCCTGCTCTCCGGGGTACTGGGATTCGCCGACCGGGTGACCTCCACCTGGGTCAGCGAGCGGTTCCTGCTCATTCTGCGGTCGGACGTCTTCCGGCACCTCCAGGGCCTGTCACTGGGGTTCTTCGAACGGCGGCGGCTCGGCGACGTGCTGTCCCGGGTGACCGGCGACATCGACGCAGTCGAGACCTTCCTGCTCTCCGGGCTCGTCAGCGCGGTCAGCCAGGTGATGCGGCTGGGCATCTACGTCGGCGTACTGCTGGTGCTGCGCTGGGAGCTGACGCTGACCGCACTGGTCGCCGCACCGCTGTTCTTCCTCACCGCCCGCCGCTTCGCGAAGCTGATCCGGGCGGCCTCGCGCGAGCGCCGCAGACGCGCCGGTTCGATCAGCGCCGTCACCGAGGAGTCACTCGGCAACATCGCACTCGTCCAGGCGTACAACCGCCAGGAATGGGAGCACGCCAGGTTCCAGCGCGAGAGCATCGGTCGGTACCACGCGGCGATGGCCTCCACCCGGATCGGAGCGCTCTACGGGCCGACGGTCGACTTCATCGAACTGCTCGGTGGCATGGTCGTGATGGGGCTCGGGGCCTGGGAGCTGGTACACGGACGGCTCACGCTCGGCGGGCTGATGGTCTTCCTCGCCCTGCTGAGCAGGCTCTACGGCCCAATCCAGCGCATGTCCGGACTCGGCACCACCTTCTACGCGGCCTCCGCCGCGGCCGAGCGGATCATCGAACTGCTCGACCAGCGCCCGCAGGTGAGCGAGGCGGCCGCCCCCCGGGCGATCGGCCGCACCCAGGGCGAGATCGAGTTCGACGACGTCACCTTCCGCTATCCGGAGACGGAAGTCCCCGCGCTGTCGGGCGTGTCGTTCAAGGTGGCGCCTGGGGAGATGCTGGCCCTGGTCGGCGCCAGCGGCGCGGGCAAGTCCACCGTCGCCAAATTGCTGCTGCGCTTCTACGACCCGGACGGCGGCACGGTCCGGCTGGACGGCCTCGACTTGCGCGAACTGGCCCTCACCGAGCTGCGCGAGAACGTCGCGGTGGTGCTCCAGGAGACCCTGGTCTTCCACGGCACCGTCCGGGAGAACATCGCCTACGGACGCCCGGAGGCGAGCGAGGCCGAGATCCGGGCGGCTGCCCGGGCTGCAGACGCCCACGGGTTCATCAGCCTGCTCCCGGACGGCTACGACACCGTGGTGGGCCAACGCGGCCGGCTGCTCTCCGGCGGCCAGCGCCAGCGTCTGGCCATCGCCCGCGCGATGATCCGGGACGCGCCCGTCCTCGTCCTGGACGAGCCGACCACGGGCCTGGACGCCGAGTCGACTCGGCGGATCATGGGCCCGCTGCGCCTGCTGATGGCCGGCCGCACGACGGTCATCATCTCGCACAACCTGCTCACCGTCCGAGACGCCAACCAGATCGTCCTGCTCGAACAGGGCCGGCTCGCCGCCCACGGCACCCACGACGAACTCATCGCCTGTAGCCCCGCCTACGCCGCCCTCCACCGGCTGCACCACCCGCCGGACGCCCCCGTCAGGTCCGTCTCCTGAGCTCTCCGCGCCGCGGCTTGAAGGCGGCACGCCCCGGTGGCCGGCGCAGAGTCGGTCTCGGCCGCACGTCATCGGCCCCGAACCGACCTCCCGCGCGCCGGCAGCAGGGTCATCGACCGTTCTTCTCGCTCTGAGGTCCACCGGCGCCGACCGCCCCCGCGAGGTGCCGTAGCTCATGGCGCAGCCGGAAGCCGTGGACGACCTCGGTCAGCCCGATCACGATCAGCATGATTCCGGTGACCAGGGTGAGGACGGTGATGGAGGAAAACGGCGAGACGATCAACACCACGCCGGCGAGTAGGCTGACGGTGCCCAGGAAGATCTGCCAGCCCCGCGCGGGCATGACCTCGGCCGACACCGCAGAAGCAATGATCATGATGCCGCGCAGCAGCCAGCCGAACCCGATCCACAGGGCCAGGAGGAGGATCGATTCCGCCGCGCCACGGAAGCAGACCAGGCCCAGCAGCACCAGCAACGCCCCCGATACGAAGTGCAGGGCCCGAAGGTGTCCCGGGATGTGGCTGCCGAAGGTGGCGGCGAGATGGAACGCGCCGGTAGCCAGCAGGTAGATGCCGAACACCACGCCGACCACGCGCAGCGTGGCACCCGGCCACGCCAGCACCACCACGGGATCGTGCGCGAGGAGATGAACCGGATCGGCTCGCAGGAGTGGCTGCTGCCGGCCATGCACCCGGCGGACATCTGGCAGCGTTCGGGCCGCTGGGAGGTGACGGGCGACGAAATGTTCCGCCTCAAGGACCGCAAGGGCGCCGACCTGGCGGTCGGCATGACCCACGAGGAGATCTTCACCACGCTCGCCGGAGAGCTGGCCTCGTACCGTCAGCTGCCCCAGATGTGGTACCAGTTCCAGACGAAGTTTCGCGACGAACCCCGGCCCAAGTCCGGCCTGCTACGGGTTCGCGAGTTCACGATGAAGGACGCCTACAGCTTCGACCTGGACCAGGCCGGGCTGGACCACTCCTTCGAGCTGAACCACCAGGCCTACACGCGGATCTTCGCCCGTCTCAGTGTACCGGCGATCCCGGTGCAGGCGCCCAGCGGTGCAATGGGTGGCTCCGCCTCGGTGGAGTTCATGGCGCCAACCGAGGCTGGCGAGGACCTAGTACTGCAACGGTCCTTACTGTGACGAGGCCTCAGCTCTTGGGCTGTGGCCTCGTCTCTTGTAGTGGCTGATCCGGGCCTGGTGCTGGCGTC
>NZ_JBICYZ010000143.1:0-4660 GCF_043201465.1 Kitasatospora sp. NPDC048298 | reverse complement strand
TGTCCTGTGACAGCGAAGTTTCACCGTTTGCCATCGAAGTTTGATCGACCTGCTTGTGCCAGTAGTTCGCCAGGCGGCGGTTAGGCTTCCGTTGCTTGGACTTCCTGGCTGGACCGCGCTGGTTGGCGCTGGCGGAATGCTCTTAGACGGCAAGCCCTGGAACACCACAGGCGCGTCCGTCCGCCGGGAGCGTTGACCAGCGGAGTGCCGCACATTCCGCATCGCTGACCGCGGTGCTCCTTCAGTATCGCTTCCCGGCAACTCGCTGAACACCAGCGGGCAAGACGGCGCTGTCGGAAGCGGCCCTTGCAGTGCTCGCAGGTGAAGGTGGTCAGTTGCAGCATCATCGGCCGTGGGTTTTTGGAGTAGCGGTTGCGGTGGGCGGAGATCCGGCAGCGCAGGGAACACCACATCCGCCGGCGGCCGACGCCTGGGCCTACTGGCAGTGGATCGCCGCACTCGGGGCACGGCTTGCTTTCCAGCACCTCCTGCAGGAGGGCGGCGTCTCGGCCGGTTGCCTCGGCCAGGCGACTCCAGCTGGTCGCATTCGGTCGGCCGCGGGAGCCGCAAAGGCAGGTCCGCAGGTAGTCGGGGTCGAGGTGGTTAGCGCGGGCCAGACGGGCTATGAACGGCCGAAATCCCTCGCCTGCCAGAGGGCGGACCTGGATAGGCAGACGGGGAATCCGCTGGCTGGTCCGGAACGGCTCTGTCACTCCCAGGGTCCTGAGGCAAGAAGCTCTGGCGATTCGGCGGCGACGTCCAGCGGGACGGCCTGCAGCCCATCCTTGGTGATCTTTTCGGTGCCGCTGAGGATGGCGTCGATCGCCGCGCCGCGGATCTGGTGAGACAAGGCGCCGATCATGCCGCCCGTGCGGTCGTGCAGGTAGCGGTCCAGCTTGGCCAGGCTCCCGGGCCGGTGCCTGAGCAGCAGCAGGGTGTCCTCCAGGGTGGCGACCAGCCCCTTCCACTCGCTGTTGTAGGGGAAGGGATGAGAGGGGACCAGAGTGAAGCGTCCCGCGATCTGGGCGCCACGGGTGCCCGACAGCAGGGTGCTGCGTTCGATGCCGATCCCGGCGTAGACGAATGTCGCCGGTATTCGCTCGGAGAAGTACTTCAGGGTGTCAGCAACTTCGGCACCGTGACGTGTGGTCAGCGAGATGTTGTGCAGCTCGTCGACCAGCACGAGCCCGGTGCGGGTGTCGGTGCAGACACCGACGACGGCCTCGATGATGTCGGTGATGTTCGCCCGGCTCTTGACCGGCAGGCCAAGGAAACGGGCGAACTCAGCCGCGATCATGCGTGCCGTCGCGGCGGGCGGGACGGTGACGTAGAGGACCGGGATCCGGTCGTGTCCGTTCGGATGACGGGCCCGGTCCAGGAGTTCGTGGGCGCGTCCGAGCTGGGTGATGGCGATCGTCTTTCCGGTGCCAGCCGGCCCGGAGACGATCAGACCGCGGCGGGCGCTGATGGCGTGGCGGTTCAGCACGACGAGTCGGCGACCGCAGGTGACGGTGTGGCGGACGGTGGAGGTGGCCACCACCAGCAGCCGGGCATGGTGGTCCAGGCGACCTTCGTTGTAGATGGCCTGGTCGAGTTCGGGCAGAGCCGCGTACTCGGCCGCAGTGAGCAAGATCGGGGGCGGCGGAGGGTCGGCGACGAAGTGGCGCCAACCGTCCAGCGTGGTCAGGTGCCGCGTGGGGCCTTCGGTCACGGCATCCAGCAGGGTCACGAGCGTCTCCAGGGGTCTTCCAGCGGGTTGAACAGGCCCAGCGGGATCACCTTGGCCAGCGTCTCTGCGTCCGCAGGGTCCTCGGCACGAGGCTCCGGCGGAGCCACCTTCTGCGACGGGGGAGCAGGCTGTGGTGCCGGTGCGGTCGGGCCGGCGGCCTTGGTTCGGGCGGCGACTCGCCGGTCCCGCTTGGTGGTTTTGGCCGTCTCGGCAGTCGCAGGTCCCCCGTGGGCGCGGGTGAGCAACGCAGCGACCGCGTCGGCGATCTCTGTCTCTGTCGCGCCGGGCAACTTGTGGCTGACGTGGTCCCAGGCCAGGTCGCCGAACGGCACCGGGACGCGGTTCAGATGCTTCCAGGTCGCCTGGACCCACGAGCCGTCGCCACGGTGGTCGCGGACCCAGATCCGCGAGGCGTCGTAGGGATCGCGGTGGATCTCCCAGAGCCCGCGTTTGGCGGTGACGCCGGAGTCCCGGCGCCGCATCGGTCCCAACTCGGGGCTGTCGTAGATCCGGTTCTTGATCCTGATGCCGTAGTCGTTGACGACCCGCCAATCGGCCGGCAGCAGTTCGACATAGTCCTGGCCGCTGAGCGCGACCGGAACGTAGCCGCATGCCTCGACCAGCGCGGCGTACTTCTCGTTCGGGGTGAACATCCGTCCCGGGTGAGAGGGGTCGCGGAGCCCGTCATGCGGCCTGTTCTGCCACTTGGCGATGACCCATTCGTCCAAGATCTCCTGCAGTTCCAGCAGCGACCACAGGCGCTCGCGTTCCAGGTGCCGTCCGCGGTGATCGCTGGTGCGGCCGGTGTAGCCGGGCAGGAACTGCGTGAACAGCGTGGCCACTGAGCCGAGCATCTTCTCGATGTGGCCCTTCTCGAAGCCCGAGCCCTTGTGCGCGGGCTGCAAGTCGATCTGCAGGAACCGGCAGGACGACAGGAAGTTGCGCGAGATGAACGCCTTCCCGTGGTCGCAGACGATCATCTCCGGAACGATCACCGGACGCGCTGCCGCGTGGGCCAGCCGCTCATCTAGGTCCAGGAGCCGACGGTGCGGCAGCACCGAGCGCGACATCTTCAACGCGTCCACCCAGCCCGGCCGCATCAACTCGGGAGTGACGGTGCGGGCCAGCAGCACGCTCGCGTCCACCGCCTTGGTGGTCGGCCGCAGCACGGCTGCGGTCAGGGTCCGAGTGGCGACGTCGATCATGGCGGTGAGCTCGACCCGCCCAGTGACGCCGTTGTCGAGCAGGACCATCACGTCCAGCGGGGTGGAGTCGATCTGCATCACCTCGCCCGGCGCGAAGGCCGGCAGTTCGCCGAACGGCCCGACCGCCCCGTGCGCCCGCGAACGCCGGGTCGCCGCCGACCCGAACGTGTGAGTGCCTGCGGTCAGCTTCGCCAGTAGCCGGTAGAGCGTGCGCTGCGAGGGAAGTCGGACCGCCTGCCCGTCGGACACCGCTTTGAGGATCTCACCGGTCCGCCAGATGATGAACGTGCCGGCCCGGGTGGAAGCGTCGACCGCCTCGGCGATCGCCTGCCGCATAGCAGCCACGACCGCCTCGTCCACCGTGCCGAACTCAGGTGTCTTGCGGACCGGCCGGTGGTCGGCCAGCCCCAGCACCCCGTCCGCCTGATAGCGGCGACGCCGGTGGGCGAGCGTGCTCGCAGTCACCGCGAGACCAGCGGCCGTAAGCTCGGCTGCCTTGGCTCGCTGGCGCGCTGTCAGCGAGCGGTCCGGCCCGTACTCGGGACGCGGGAGGGCGTCCGGTCCGGCGTCCGGCGGCAGCCCATGCAGGACCTCAAGGATGTGGCCCTCCCACCACAATGCCTTCTCGACGGTCTGAGCAGGAAAGCTCTCCAGCAGCGACGCGGTCGGCAGCGGCATCCGCGTGGGACTGTCGATGACGGCGAAGTCCGCTCCGGCGATCAACTCCGCCAAGACCACCACCCGTGCGGGCCCGTCGGAGTCGGTCACGGTGACCGCATTCGCGGCGACCGCGACCACCCCTCGGACCTGCCCCTCGAACCGCACCCACTCGCCGACCGCGATCCTCGCCGGCCGCTTCAACTCGCCCATTCCGACCGCCCCTCAACCCAGACCAGACTCTCGGTCCCCAGGAGCTCGCCCTCCAGATCCGCACCGAGCACTCCCGACCACAGCAGATGAAACAGCACCGGCAGCACCCGAAGCCGATCACCCACCCGCTCGGCACCCGACCACAGCGGAGCTGGCTCCCGGAAGACCTCGACCAGCCGAGTCGCCACCTCCGCCGGCCGCCCCGAACGCGTCCGCCGGTACCGCCCCAACCAGCGCATGTTCGCCATGAGCACCGGATCGGGCGTGCCCACCCACTCAAAATCCCAGCCCACCGCCGCACAGGCTCGCCGCATGGCCGCGAACGACTCCCGCGTCGACTCGTCCATACGATCACCAGCGCGGACATCCACGACCCGGGCCCGGCCATCGGCCAGCCGCACGAAGTAGTCCGGGGCGTGCCGCCGCTTGCGCTGCCCGTCATGCCAGTGGAGCCAAAACGGCTGCGAGGCGATCCCGACCACCTGCGGATCACGGTCCAGCAGCAGAAGCCGGTCCCGCTCCAACCACGACTCGTAGCCCACGTGGTTCCCGGTCGTTACCGCGTAGTACCAGCCCGGGAAGCTCTCGCCGCCCTTGGCCCAACGGAACTCCCGTACCGGCTCCGCCGATTCGAAGCGGGTACTCCATCCCAGCCCCAGCGGCTGCCGCCGACGCTCACCCGACTCAAGGAAGTCCAGCTCAAACGCGGACAACGCCGCATCGCCGAACACACGCGCCGGTGCCCCCACCGTTCCCCCAGATCGCCAGCAACCCCACCCGGTCAAACCTCGATGGCAGGAACCTAGCGGTGATCAAACTTCGGTGACAAACGGTGAAGCTTCGCTGTCACAAGACA
>NZ_JBICYZ010000142.1:0-4728 GCF_043201465.1 Kitasatospora sp. NPDC048298 | reverse complement strand
TCTTCAACCCTGTGCCCGACGACTACCGGGTGGGCCCCAAAGGCGGCAAACCCCGCAGCCACGGAGCTCGGTTCGCGCTGGCCGACCCCGAGACCCGGCGCGATCCCGACAGCGACAGCAAGCACACCACCCGCCGCTACGGCACCGCCCGCGTCCGCGCCTGGCACCGTCTGCACCCCCGTGTCTGGCGACGCTCCACCTGGAGCGACCACCAGGGCCAACTCCCCACCATCGAGGGGACCCTGATCCGCCTCGACGTCGACCACCTGCCCTCCGGCGGCACCCCGAAGCCGGTCTGGCTGTGGTTCTCCGACCCCGCCCCTGCAACGCGGACACCGACACCGCCTGGCACGCGTTCCTGCGGCGCTTCGACCTCGAGCACACCTTCCGTTTCCTCAAGCAGACCCTCGACTGGACCCGCCCGAAGCTGCGCGAACCCGCCGCGGCCGACCGCTGGACCCACCTCGTCCTGGCCGCCCACACCCAACTCCGCCTCGCCAGAACCCTGTCCGCAGACCTCCGCCGCCCCTGGGAACGACCTCAGCCCGCCGAGCGCCTCACCCCCGCCCGGGTCCAACGCGGATTCCGCAACATCCGCACGCACCTGCCCTGCCCAGCGGCCGTTGCGAGACCCTCCCGGCCCGGCCCCGGGCGCCCACCCGGCCGACCCAACCGCCGCCGAGCCCCCATCTACGACGTCGGACTCGCCCTGGTCACCAACCAGTAGCGAACAGGCAGGCGAGAACCCGAACGCCACAGAAGATGATCAATGGAGGTAAAACAACAAGCTTAGCGGCCGGACAACAACTCGCTCAGCGTCGACTTCGCGATGCCCAGCTCCACTCGCGCAGCCGCCTGCGAACCATGACGCTCGACGACGAACTGGGCCGCGATGCCGCGTTGCGTCCGGACGTCCGTTCCGACAGTCGAGCGCAGCAGTTCGGTGACGGTCGCGGCCGCCCGAACTGCCGCCAGGGCGTGGACGGTGCGGGCGGCCGGGGGCAAGGCCAGCGCAGCAACCATCCGCCGGGCGTGCCGGGCGGCGAGCAGCACCGAGGGAAGGTCCTCCTCCGGGAGGTGCTGCTGCTGGTAGACGAGCCGGGCTGCCTCCAGCTCGCTGAGCTCGCTCAACTCGATGGCGCTGTCGACGTGCACGTAGCGCCCACAGCGGGTCACCATCAGCTGCCGGCCTCCCGCAGTGGACCTCGGTCATCCGGCCCCGGATACCGGCCAGGATCCCCTCGTTCACCTGGCCCCGCACCGTGGAGGCCATCGCGTCCAGCGTGGAGAACCGCGGTATCTCCAAGTTGGCCTCGACCAGCTTCTCCAGCGCGATGTTGATCAGATCCACCGGGTTGTTCTTCGACGCCGCCGCCACCCGCATCGTCTCCTCCGCGAGAGCGCGGGCGGCCTAGTACTGCAACGGTCCTTGCCGTGACGGTTGTTCAGGTCGGTCGTTGCTCCTGTTTCTCAAGCTCTCCGGGCGTGGCCTTGCTTGGCCTTTCAGCCGGACAGCCTCGCCAGGACGGCGTCGGGCACCCTTTCGGCGTGGCGGCGGAACGCCAAGCTGAACACCGCGAGCGCGCCCAGCATCAGGACCGGATTGGACAGGCCGAACCACTCTCCCGCCCAGACCGCGGCCGTGACGACCGCCACCCCGGCCCCGGTGCGCAGCGAGGCCCACAGCAGGGTGCGGTCCTTGGCGGGTTCCAGGCCTTCGAGCTGCTCGGCGGGCAGGAGGGCCGCGTAGTGGCCCTTGGTGTGGTTGGTGCTGATGGTCAACAGTGTTTCGAGCAGGTCGTTGCGGTGCTGGGTGTCGAGGCGGAGTTCGGCTTGGCGTAGGGCGGCGACGACGAGTCGACGGTGGGTACGTATCTGGTGGCGCCGCGGCTGGCCGACACCTCTTTCCCGGGCAAGGAGGGCTCGTTCCAGGTCGCGGAGGCGGGAGCTGACCTTTCGGGTTGCTGCGCGGCGTCTGCGGTTCGGGCTGGCTGCGTGGGGGCCGAGGGCGGCGGCGGCGAGAACGGCACGTGCGGGAACCGACCATGTGCCGCCCAGCCTGCGCAGGCCGGTAGCGAAGACCGACCATCGGGCCTTCGTCATGAGCACGGCGGCCATGGCGAGACCGGAGAGTAGCGCCTGGAGCCAAAGGGGCTCCGGAAGCCGGGTGTTCACTGCCACGATGGTGAGTGCCGTGGAGTACAGGCCAAGGAGGGCGGTGTAGAGGTCCCTGCCGACGGCTTCGAAGGCTTTGGTGCGGCCGATGACCCGGGCGGTGATCCGTATGTTCGCAGCGGCCCAGGCTGGCAGGTCGGCGGCCCGGGCCGCGCGGGCGAGATCGGACAGTAGTTGCTGGGCCCTGGCCTCTCCGCCCACTCGGGCCAGCTCCGCCCGGCGTCGGTACCAACCCGCCATGTGTGCCCCCCTTCCCGGGATCCGTACACGACAGCGTTCCAGGTTCCGTTCGAGGGCGACAGGTCGCGTACCGGGGGCCCCGGGTCCGGTCGGACGGGCTGGGGCGGGTCGGCCGGTGACGGTCCCGGCGTGCTGGTGGAGTGCGGGTGTGCGGCGGGCGGCGTTTTTCCGCTTTCCATCGACCTTCGGGCTCTGATAGGACGGCACCCGGCCCAATCGGGCGCATCTGCACAGGGGGGATCACGACATGTGGAAGACCAAGCGTCAGTACCGGGGGCGCGTCGCCTCGATGGCCGCGGCGGTGGCGCTCGCCGTCGTGGTGACGGCCGCGCCGGCCGGGGCCGCGCCCCGGGCCGCCACGACTGAGGCCCCGACCGTCGGGCTGAACCTGATGTTGCGCGCCGAACCGTGGAAGGTCGTCCAGACCCGCCGGGCGCCGAACGGGACCTGGGACGCCGCCAGGGAAGTCCCGCAGTTCCCCACCCTCCAGTACTGGACGACCGTCGTCGACGCCGGACGGCTGCGGCTGTTCGGCCTCAGGTACTCCGGCCCGATGAGCATGCAGTTCGTCCAGTCGACGCAGCAGCCCGACGGCAGCTGGCCCGCACCGACCCCGATGAAGGGCCTGACGGAACTGCCCATCTCCAGCGATTACTTCCAGACGGGCAGGACCGGCGCGGCGATGGTGAACGGCCGGGTCCAGCTGGCGGCAATCGACCCCTCGGGCCGGCTCGTCCACACCGTGGAGGGCCCGGACGGAAGCTGGCAGCCCTGGGGGGCGATCAGTGCCCCTCCGGGGCTCGGCTCGGACAAGTTCTTCAGCCTCGCGACGGCCGAGGTGAACGGTGAACTCCACATCGTGGCCACCATGTGGAACGACGGAAGCGTGCTCCACACCATCCGGCACGCGAACGGCACCTGGGACGGCTGGGGCAACGTCATGGGAGCGGCCGGGACCCCCTCTCCGTGGGGTTGGCCGCACGACGTGGTCGCGGCGGGCATCAACGGACAGCTGCAGGTCGCCGTGGTGAACAACAGCCAGATCGCCGTCTACCACACGATCCGCACCTCCGACGGCAACTGGGGCGGCTGGGGCCCCATCGGCCGGCAGATCCTCGACCAGCCCTTCTACGTGTGCGGCGCCGACGGTGCCAACGTGAACAACGAGCTGCACCTGGTGTTCGAGACCTGCAACGACAGCGGCACGCTCTTCCACACCATCCGCCACGGAAACGGCAGTTGGGACAAGGCCGGGTACGTCCAGGGCGCCGTCGACCTCTCCCCCTGGCGGCCGGTCGCGGACGGATCGGCCGTCGGCGGCTGACCGCCTCGGACGACACCGGTGTCACTGAACGTGAGGGTGCCCCGCATGCGGGGCACCCTCACGTTCGTTCAGGGCTTGCTGTGTTCTGGGGCTGGCCCGTGGATGGCCTCGGGGAGGCCAACGGCGATTGCGGCCTTCACTCATTCGTGTGGACGGGCCGGGATCGGCGAGCGGGCTTCCTTTCAACGTCCACGCTGGTCAGCAGCACGCGAAGCACGCATCGCTGGAGGACACCGTGGTGGACGTTATGGCCTTGTTCAAGAAGCTCCCCTACCAGACCTGGCCCGGTAGCCGGGAGCGCGTGGCTGGCGACATGGCGAAGGCCGCTGGAGTAGGAGTGGCTCGGGTGCGCTGCCACCGGGCCACCTGGGACTATCTGGCCGCACAGGTCCCGGAGCATAAGAAGGGCGGCTTCTCCCGGCCAGAGGATGTTGAGGACAATGTCTTTTGCCTGCCGGCCAACGAGGACATCGTCGCCGAGACCGACGGCATCGTGACCGTTCCCCCGGCGGGCAGTTCCCTTGCCTCTGTCCTGCACTTCTGCGCCAATATCCAGGACTGGCCGTACGAGCCGAACCGCGCCTACAACGAGTTGGACAAGGCGATCGGGCGGCGTGTGGGGGCAGCGATCTCCCAGGCCCTGCGGCATGTCGTGCCCTCGGCGAACGGCTCCGGGCCGACGGCGGTCGTGTACCTCGACGACAAGATCGCCGCAGTGGGCACCACGGCGTAGGTTTGGTCCTCTCCTCCTGTGGCGGGGCACGATCCGAGCGTCGGGCGGGGGCTCGGCTCAGGGCGCCGGAGCGCCGTGGCAGCCCGCCACCGGGCCACCTTCGGCGGCAACATCATCGAGACCGGCACCGACTCCTACCGCCTCGCCACCACCCGCGCCCACGCCGAACAACAGGCCGTCAGCTGATCGGCGGGACTGGCGGGCCCACACAGGAAGCCTTGATCGTGAGTGGCGGGGCGGTCTACTGTCAGCTGAC
>NZ_JBICYZ010000141.1:3528-4923 GCF_043201465.1 Kitasatospora sp. NPDC048298 | reverse complement strand
CTGAGGACAAGCCCTCGGCCTATTAGTACCGGTCAACTCCACCCCTTACAGGGCTTCCATATCCGGCCTATCAACCCAGTCGTCTACTGGGAGCCTTACCCTCTCAAGGAGGTGGGAGTGCTCATCTCGAAGCAGGCTTCCCGCTTAGATGCTTTCAGCGGTTATCCCTCCCGAACGTAGCCAACCAGCCATGCCCTTGGCAGGACAACTGGCACACCAGAGGTTCGTCCGTCCCGGTCCTCTCGTACTAGGGACAGCCCTTCTCAACACTCCTACGCGCACAGCGGATAGGGACCGAACTGTCTCACGACGTTCTAAACCCAGCTCGCGTACCGCTTTAATGGGCGAACAGCCCAACCCTTGGGACCTACTCCAGCCCCAGGATGCGACGAGCCGACATCGAGGTGCCAAACCATCCCGTCGATATGGACTCTTGGGGAAGATCAGCCTGTTATCCCCGGGGTACCTTTTATCCGTTGAGCGACGGCGCTTCCACAAGCCACCGCCGGATCACTAGTCCCTACTTTCGTACCTGCTCGACCCGTCAGTCTCACAGTCAAGCTCCCTTGTGCACTTACACTCAACACCTGATTGCCAACCAGGCTGAGGGAACCTTTGGGCGCCTCCGTTACCCTTTAGGAGGCAACCGCCCCAGTTAAACTACCCACCAGACACTGTCCCTGATCCGGATCACGGACCCAGGTTAGACATCCAGCACGACCAGAGTGGTATTTCAACGGCGACTCCACAACAACTGGCGTTGCTGCTTCACAGTCTCCCACCTATCCTACACAAGCCGAACCGAACACCAATATCAAGCTATAGTAAAGGTCCCGGGGTCTTTCCGTCCTGCTGCGCGAAACGAGCATCTTTACTCGTAATGCAATTTCACCGGGCCTATGGTTGAGACAGTCGAGAAGTCGTTACGCCATTCGTGCAGGTCGGAACTTACCCGACAAGGAATTTCGCTACCTTAGGATGGTTATAGTTACCACCGCCGTTTACTGGCGCTTAAGTTCTCAGCTTCGCCCCGACGAATCAGAGCTAACCGGTCCCCTTAACGTTCCAGCACCGGGCAGGCGTCAGTCCGTATACATCGCCTTACGGCTTCGCACGGACCTGTGTTTTTAGTAAACAGTCGCTTCTCGCTGGTCTCTGCGGCCACCCCCAGCTCAGAGTGCAAGACTCATCACCAGGAATGGCCCCCCTTCTCCCGAAGTTACGGGGGCATTTTGCCGAGTTCCTTAACCATAGTTCACCCGAACGCCTCGGTATTCTCTACCTGACCACCTGAGTCGGTTTGGGGTACGGGCCGCCATGAAACTCGCTAGAGGCTTTTCTCGACAGCATAGGATCATCCACTTCACCACAATCGGCTCGGCATCAGGTCTCAGC
>NZ_JBICYZ010000141.1:1826-3431 GCF_043201465.1 Kitasatospora sp. NPDC048298 | reverse complement strand
CAGGTTCAGCGTTGGCGCTTCAAAGCGGGTACGGGAATATCAACCCGTTGTCCATCGACTACGCCTGTCGGCCTCGCCTTAGGTCCCGACTTACCCTGGGCAGATCAGCTTGACCCAGGAACCCTTGGTCAATCGGCGCAAGAGTTTCCCACTCTTGTATCGCTACTCATGCCTGCATTCTCACTCGTATACCGTCCACGACTCGATTCCTCGGCCGCTTCACCCGGCACACGACGCTCCCCTACCCATCACAGCAGGCGTTGGCCCTATATGCTGCAATGACACGACTTCGGTGGTGTGCTTGAGCCCCGCTACATTGTCGGCGCGGAATCACTTGACCAGTGAGCTATTACGCACTCTTTCAAGGGTGGCTGCTTCTAAGCCAACCTCCTGGTTGTCTCTGCGACTCCACATCCTTTCCCACTTAGCACACGCTTAGGGACCTTAGTCGGTGTTCTGGGCTGTTTCCCTCTCGACCATGGAGCTTATCCCCCACAGTCTCACTGCCACGCTCTCACTTACCGGCATTCGGAGTTTGGCTAAGGTCAGTAACCCGGTAAGGCCCATCGCCTATCCAGTGCTCTACCTCCGGCAAGAAACACGTGACGCTGCACCTAAATGCATTTCGGGGAGAACCAGCTATCACGGAGTTTGATTGGCCTTTCACCCCTAACCACAGGTCATCCCCCAGGTTTTCAACCCTGGTGGGTTCGGTCCTCCACACGGTCTTACCCGCGCTTCAACCTGCCCATGGCTAGATCACTCCGCTTCGGGTCTTGGGCATGCAACTCAACCGCCCTATTCGGACTCGCTTTCGCTACGGCTACCCCACACGGGTTAACCTCGCTACACACCGCAAACTCGCAGGCTCATTCTTCAAAAGGCACGCAGTCACGGCCCACCAGCAAGCTGATGAACGACGCTCCCACGGCTTGTAGGCACACGGTTTCAGGTACTATTTCACTCCGCTCCCGCGGTACTTTTCACCATTCCCTCACGGTACTATCCGCTATCGGTCACTAGGGAATATTTAGGCTTAGCGGGTGGTCCCGCCAGATTCACACGGGATTTCTCGGGCCCCGTGCTACTTGGGAGTTCTTCAAACGAGCCGTACAGATTTCGTCTACGGGGGTCTTACCCTCTACGCCGGACCTTTCGCATGTCCTTCGACTACCCATACGGTTTCTGACTCGCCGACCGGCCGGCAGACCGATCAAGAAAAATCCCACGACCCCCTGAGCGCAACCCCTGCCGGGTCTCACACGCTCAAGGTTTAGCCTCATCCGGTTTCGCTCGCCACTACTCCCGGAATCACGGTTGTTTTCTCTTCCTGCGGGTACTGAGATGTTTCACTTCCCCGCGTTCCCTCCACACTGCCTATGTGTTCAGCAGCGGGTGACAGCCCATGACGACTGCCGGGTTTCCCCATTCGGACACCCCCGGATCAAAGCTCGGTTGACAGCTCCCCGGGGCCTATCGCGGCCTCCCACGTCCTTCATCGGTTCCTAGTGCCAAGGCATCCACCGTGCGCCCTTAAAAACTTGGCCACAGATGCTCGCGTCCACTGTGCAGTTCTCAAACAACGACCAGTCACACACCCTCGAC
>NZ_JBICYZ010000140.1:0-4931 GCF_043201465.1 Kitasatospora sp. NPDC048298 | reverse complement strand
GGGGGGCGGGGCCGGGGGGGCGGCGGGGGGGGGCCCCCGGCCCGCGGGCGGGCCCCCCCCCCCCCCCCCCCCCCACTCCGCCGGCGTGCCGGGGAGCAGCGGGCCCAACTGCTGCTCCCCGGCGGCGTTGTCGAGGAGGACGAGGGCGCGGCGCCCGGCGAGCAGGGTGCGGTAGAGCGCGGAACGCTCCTCCAGCGAGGCCGGGATCTCCCGGGGGTCGGCACCGAGGGCGCGCAGGAAGGCGGCCAGCACGCCGGCCGGGTCGGCGGGCGACTCGTCGGCCCCGCGCAGGTCGGCGTACAGCCGGCCGTCCGGGTAGTCGTCGGCGGCGCGGTGGGCGGTGTGGACGGCCAGCGCCGTCTTGCCGATGCCGCCCATGCCGGCGATCACCGGGACCCGGCCGGCCGCCAGGGCGTCCAGCACGAGCCGCACCTGCTCGTCCCGCCCGGTGAAGTCCGGGATGTCACGCGGAAGTTGGGAGGGCACGCGGGCGCACCCCGGGCTCGTACGGGTGCCCTCGCGGTCCTGCGCCAGCAGCGCCAGGAAGACGTTCTGCACCTGTTCGCCCGGCTCGATCCCGAGTTCCTCGGACAGCCGCCGACGCAGCGCCTGGAAGCGCCTCAATGCCTCGGCTGCCCGGCCGTCCGCCGCCAACAGCTCCAGCAGGGCGGCCTGCACGGGTTCGTCGAACGGATGCTCCTCGGCGAGCGCCGTCAGGGCGGGCACGGCCGGCCGCGGCGCTCCGGCGGCGAGGCCGGCCCGGGCCAGCGCCAGGACGGTGGCGCGCACCTCGTCCACCACGGCCGCGACCAGCGGGTCCTCCCGGTTCACCCGCTCCAGCCCGGCCAACACCGGGCCGCGCCGCAGCCCGATCGCCCCGACCGGGTCCCCTCCGACGGCCAGCCTGCGGAACCGCCCGAGGTCCACCGCGTCCGGCCCGGTCACCAGCCGGTACCCCTGCGCGTCGGACGCCAGCACCACGCTCTCGTCCCCGAAGCCCCCGAGCCAGGTCCGCAGCCGCGACATCCCGGTGTGCACCGCACCCCGGCCGACCCGGTCCGCCTGCCCGGCCCACACCAGGTCCAACAGCCGCCCCACCGGCAGCCGTTCCCCCTCCGCGAGCAGCAGCGCCCCCAGCAGCCCCCGCAACACGGTGGCCCGCGGCAGCACCTGCGGCACCGAGTCCACCTCGACCGCCAGGGGCCCCAACAGCCCGAACGTCATCTTCATCCGCTTCAGCCTAATATCGCGGGCCCCTGCCGGTTCAGGGAGGGGAGGGATCCCGCGGCGGGCTACCGGGTGGCCGGGGACTTCATGTAGGCGGTCCAGATCCGGGTCGGCAGGGCGGCGTCGGAGGTGTCCGGGGTGGCGCCGCCCAGGCCTTCGAGGGAGAGGAGCTTCATGTCCTTCAGGTCCGCGCGGAACACGGTGACCGCCGTCGACAGCTGCCCGTTGTAGCCGACGAACCACCCTGCCGTACGGTCCGCGGTGGTGCCGGGTTTGCCGGCCAGGTTCGGGCCCGCCTCGGCGACCGACTTGGCGGCCCCGTCGCGGGCGGAGCCCTTGAGTGCCGCGTCCACCTCACCCGCTACCGCCGGGGTGAGCGCCTGGGCGGCGGCCGGCAGGCGCAGCGGGAGTTGGACGCCGTTGCGGGAGACGCCGAGCACCGAGTAGGGGTCGGTGTGGGTGCCGCCGGCGGCGAAGGTGGCGTACGCGTCGGCGGTGCGGACGGCGCTGGGGGTGGAGTTGCCGACGGCGAGGGCAGGGACGAGTTCGCCCAGGCTGGTGGGGAGCAGGCCGAGGTCGGTGGCGGTGTTCTGCACCCGGTCCAGGCCGACGTCCATGCCGAGTTGCATCAGCGGCCCGTTGACGGACTGCTCGACGGCATTCCGCAGGGTGACGTTGCCCCAGTTCCGCTTGCCGTCGTTGGCGGTCTTGACGATCTTCCCGTCCCGCCCCCAGTACGGCCCTTCCGGGGTCATCACGTTCACCCCGTCGTCGCCGTTGTAGGTGGTGGCGGGCGTCACCGGGGTGCGGTTGCCGCCCCGCTGGCGCTGCGTTCCCTGGCCGAGCCCGGCCGCGTACACCACCGGGGTGAAGGCCGAACCGATCGGTACGGTCGTGGTGTTGGCGTTGTTGAAGCCCTGCTTCAGGTAGTCGGGGCCGCCGTAGAGGGCGACGATCCGGCCGTCCCGGGCGACCGAGGCCGCGCCGACCTTCAGGAGCTTGTCGGACTCCCGGTTGTCCGGGTCGATCCCCGCGCTGCCCTCCTGGACGGCGGCGACCAGGGCGTCGACCTTCGGCTTCTCGAAGGTGGTGCGGATCTGGTGGCCGCCGAGGTCGAACTGGGCCGGGGTGATGTCGCTGTGGCTCTCCACGTAGGCGCGGGCCATGTCGACCAGGTAGCCGATCTGGCCGCTCAGCCCCGCCGACTTCGGCTGCGGCCTCGGCTCGGGAAAGACCGTGTACCGGGCGCGCTCGGCGGCGGACAGCTTGCCCACCTCCACCATCCGGTCCAGGATCCAGGACCAGCGCTCCTCGGCCCGCTTGTGGTTCTCCGGGCCGACGCCCGGGTCGTACTGCCCGGCGCCCTTCAACAGGGCGGCCAGGAAGGCGCCTTCGCTCGGGTCGAGCTGGGAGACGTCCTTGCCGTAGTACGCCGCCGCGGCGCGCTCGATGCCGTAACTGCCGCGCCCGAACCAGCTGGTGTTCAGGTAGCCGGCCAGGATGTCCTGCTTGCTCATCCGGTCGTCCAGCTTGATCGCGATGACGATCTCGCTGAGTTTGCGGGACATGTCCTGGCGCTGGTTCAGGTAGATGTTCTTGACGTACTGCTGGGTGATGGTGGAACCGCCCTGGGTGTCGCCGCCCTTGACCATCTGGATGACCGCGCGGCCGATGCCGGTCACGGAGATGCCCGGGTCGGTGTAGAAGGTCTCGTTCTCGGCCGCCAGCACTGCCCACCGCACCGGCTCCGGAACCTGGTCGAGCGGCACGTCCTGCCGGTTGGTCGGGCCGATCCGCGCCATCTCGGTGCCGTCCGCCCAGTAGTAGACGTTGTTCTGCTGGGTGGCGAAGGCGTTCAGGTCCTCCGGGACGGCGGTGGTGGCGTAGAACCAGACCAGCCAGCCCGTCAGCGCCGTCGCCCCCGTCCCGACCACGAACAGCAGCTGCCGCCAGGACGGGAGCCAGCGACGGACCCCGCGCCGGCCTCGGCGCGGGTAGTCGATCCGCGGGGACGGGCGACGCTTCCGGGGCCGTCGGCACCCGGACTTCTCCTCCTCGGCGGCGCCGTCTTGCTGAGCACGCACAGTCCGGTCTCCGATTCGCTCGTGGGACTGATTCCTCCGTCCAGGTAGACGCGATGGGAACGCCAGTACGTAAGCCTCGTTTCGGTGTGATCATGGTCATACTCCATGCGACGGACCCGGGACGGGCACTCAGCGGATGCTCGGCGGACGGGCCGCGGACGGGCGGCGGACAGGCGGCAGGCCCACGGCGGACGGGCAGCGGACGGGCAGCGGACGGGCGGCAGGCCCGCGGCGGACGGGCCTCGGCCGGGTGACGTCGGCTGCCGGGCCGCCGCCGGCCGGCCGACCCGCCCCGGAGCGTGCCACGGCAGTCCCGGCGTACCGCCAGAATGGCGCCATGAGGATGATCCAGACCGCGCTCGGCGCGCTGCTGCTCCTGCTGGTCATCGGCAGCATCCTGCGCACCCTGGTCGTTCCGCGCGGGCTCTACTCGGCACTGGTGATGCGGCTCTGGCGGGTGCTGCGCAAGCTGCTGCAGCTGTTCGCCGGGCCGTCCCGCGGCTACCACGCGCAGGACCGGGCGCTCACCTGGCTGGCGCCGCTGGTGCTGCTGGGCATGCTCGGCGTGTGGCTCAGCTGCATGCTGATCGCCTACACCCTGCTGCTGCACGGCACCTCCGAACTCAGCTGGTCGGTGGCCGTGCGCGAGGCCGGGTCCAGCCTCTTCACCCTCGGCTTCGCCAGCGGCGAGCGGCTGCACCTGTCCGCGATCGACTTCCTGGCGGCCGCCAGCGGCCCGCTGGTGATCGCCCTCCAGATCTCCTACCTGCCGACCCTCTACGCCGCCTACCAGCGCCGCGAGACCGAGGTGACGCTGCTGCAGTCCCGGGCCGGCGAGCCCGCCTGGGGCCCCGAGCTGCTCGCCCGCCAGTCCCTGGTGGACACCGAGACCGCGCTCCCCCAGCTCTACCGGGACTGGGAGCGGCTGGCCGCCGACATCGGCGAGAGCCACTCCAACTACCCGGTGCTGCTCTCCTTCCGCTCCCCCCAGCCCAACCGCAGCTGGGTGGTCGGGCTGATCGCCGTGATGGACGCCGCCGCCCTGCACCTGGCGCTCTGCCCGCGCTCGGCCCCGCCCGAGGCCCGGCTGGTGCTCCGGGCCGGCTTCACCGCCCTGCGCGACATCGCCCGCTCACTGCGGTTCGACTTCGACTCGGACCCGGACCCGGACGTCCCGATCCGGCTGACCTACGCCGAGTACCTGGGCGCCGTCGCGATGATCACCGCGTCCGGCTTCCCGCGCGAGCGCCCGGTCGAGGAGGCCTGGGCGCACTTCAACGGCTGGCGGGTCAACTACGAGGCGCTGGCGTACGAGCTGGCCCGCCGCGGCGACGCCGTCCCGGCCCTGTGGACCGGCCCGCGCGACTTCCGCGCCCAGGTCATCCCCCCGGCCCGCCCCGCCGACCGCCGTCCTTCCGCCACCCCTCCGCCGCTGCCACTGCCGCCGGACTGACGCGCGGGTGACTCGCACGTGACGCAGCGGGGCCGGGTGACGCGGGGGGGGGGGGGGGGGGGGGGGGGGGGGGGGCGGGGCGCCCCCCCCCCCCCCCCCCCCCCCCCCCCCCCCACCGCTCCTGCGATGCCGTCTGCCACTGCGGCGAACTCCGCACCCAGTGCGAG
>NZ_JBICYZ010000139.1:0-5423 GCF_043201465.1 Kitasatospora sp. NPDC048298 | reverse complement strand
GGGCCTCCTTGCGCTTTCGGTCTCGACAACCTCAAAGCTGCACAGGGGCCCTGTCTTCATGCAGTGGCAACGCCGAGATCACCCGAATCGGGAACTTGCGAACACTTGTGCCGATCCCAGGCCCGTGACGGGTTTGCGGATCGCTTCTCAAGCCAAGTCACGTCCTTCGACAGGCTGCGGTGGTTGGTTCAAACGGCCCCCGAGCATAGCGGGGATCGCCGCCAAGCCGGGATCGCGCTCGCGTTGAAACGGGGCATGGGAACCTGTACTACAGCGGCACCCTGGGCGACCAGGCTGAGCGCCTGAAGGAGGCGGCTTGTCAGGGGTTCCTGGCAGGGTGCTGTGTCATGGGTGGGAGATCCGAAAGTGACGAGGCATACGTCCTCGACCTCTGCGACGAGTATCTCGGTGAGGTCGCGCAGCGGCAGCACCGCTTCGACTGGCTACGCGGCGACGCTGGCGCTGCCGGGCGCCGTGTCAAGCTGCCCGTCGACGGCTACTGGCCCCACCGCAAGCTCGTGGTGGAATACCGAGAGCGCCAGCATGATGAAGCGGTCCCGTTCTTCGACAAACCAGACCGGTTGACCGTCAGCGGCGTGCATCGCGGTGAGCAGCGAGCCCTCTACGACGCCCGCCGCGACACCGAGATTCCCGCGCACAAGCTTCGTCTCGCGATCATCCGCCCAGATGACCTCGACGCCGATGCACGAGGCAGGCTGCACCGCCGGGACCGGCAGGCGGACCTGGTGGCGATCGGCGCGCTCCTTACGCCCGTGCTTGAGGCGTGGCCCAGCGACGAAGACCGGGTTGTCGATGCGTTCCGCACCTGGCTCACCGATGCCGGCTGGACCGTCGTGCCGCCGACCGACCCGTACATCGACCTCGAAGCAGAACGGGACGGTGAACGCATCATCGCCGAAGCGAAAGGGCACACGAGCCAGCCCGGCATCGACGCCGACATTGCCTACGGACAGCTACTGCGCCGGATGACCGCACCCAGAGTGAGCGTGCGGTACGCAGGGGCGGCCGGCCCGTCACCCACGACGCCGAGCTCTACAAGGAGCGGAACACCGTCGAGCGCCTGATCAACAGACTGAAGGCCTGGCGGGGGATTGCCGCCCGGTTCGACAAGACACCCAAGAGCTACCTCGCCGGCCTCCACCTCCGCGGCGCGATGATCTGGATCAAGGACCTCACCAAGACCATCCCTTGATCACGACCAAATACGCCCCCTAGTGTGCAGGTCAAGGCCGTGATCCCTTCGGTCAGGTCGGTCGGGTCGCGCCTTGTCGACCAGCGGGAACGGCAGCTGCGTCACTGTGCGCAATGTTGCATCCGATGTTAATTCCTCCCGTTTCGAGAACTCGCCCGCCACGCAGATCACCCGAGGCCGCCGCCAGTCGACGGTCTCCGCCACCTCGGCGCCCAGCCGTCTGCGTACTAGCGCCTCGAACTCGTGCCGGTGCGCGAGCAGCCAGAACAGGTACGAGCCCGCCTGTGCGATCACCCCGGCATCGCGCCCCCGCTTGAACTCGATGGCCACCGGTACGCCGTCCTCGTCCAACCCCAGGGTGTCGATCCGCCCCTGGTGCCACGGCCCCGTCGCGTACTCCGACGCCAAGAAGCGAACCCCCAGCATCGTCTCCAGCGCCCCCTCGACCCGCCGCTGCAGCTCCCGCTCCCGCGCCACGGTCGAACCCCGCAGCTCGACATCCCGGCCATCGGCACCACGCCGGAACACCTTCAGATAGGCCACCAACGTCCCCCTTTTGCACGACCGTACACACACCAATCGAGAAGAGGAGCGACGTATTCCTCCTCGCTGCTGTCTCTCTGGCTCGGCCGATCGAGGCAGGATTCAGCGGGCCCGGCCGTCCAGGCCCGGGCCGTGAGCCCGCCCGGCACGGTCACCTCTCCGGACACCACCCCTGCGCCCGGTCGCACACCTCGCACGGGGCGGTGGGTTCTCGGGTGCGTGACGCGGTGGACTGTTGCCCGTACCCCACCGCATGTGGCCGCGGCGTCGGATACCTGGTGTCACCATCTACGCATGGCAATTGTCACCTGTGGTTGACTTTCGCGTCATCGGCACCCGTGAACGCGTCGGCCGCCACCACCGAGTTTGGCGTGACGTCGTGCTGGTCGAGCGCTGAAGCCCAGTCGTCGACTGAGACCCGGGGGGCAGAGCCGGCCGCCGAGGGTTCGGCGCATGGTGATCGAAGTCGGTCGATGCAGACCGCTGACAAACTGACACCTCGGCATGGGATGCTGCCGGGATGCGGATTCCGATCGAGGTGAAGCCCGACTTCGTCGAGCACGTCGCGCGCCGTTCCGACCCCGTCGGGGCTCTGGCCGAGCTCATCTGGAACGGCCTGGACGCCGACGCGTCCGAGGTGCACGTCACTGCCGAACCCGACGAGTTCGGAGGAGTCAGCGCCGTCGAGGTCCGCGACAACGGGCACGGCATCGCGGCCGAATCCGTCCAGGCCGCCTTCGCCGGAATGGGCGGCTCCTGGAAGCGCAGCGCTCCCGGAACCCGCGACGGTCGACAGCTGCACGGTCGCCGCGGCTACGGGCGGTTTCGCGTTCTGGCACTGGGAACGCGGGCAGGGTGGGAAACCGTCGCTGACGGGACCACGGAACGCCGTCGTACCAGTGTGTCCTTCACTGAGCTCAGCGCCTTCGACACCACCGACGGCGGCGTCACCGAGGAGGACCCCGGCACGGTGGTCCGCGTGACTGGCGAGGCGCCCCGAAAGACGCGGCTGACCGACACCGCCGCCGTCCGCTCGGCGCTGACCAACCAGTTCGCGATGTACCTCTCGAAGTACCCGCATGTCACCATCACCTGGCAGGGCGTCCCGCTCGACCCAGAGGAGGCGATCGCGCGCCAGGACCCGTACCTGCTGACCGTCGCCGGGCTGAGCAACAACGACGACGAGGCAGCGCGGCCCGTGCTGAGGGTGGTCGAGTGGAAGACCAAGCCGACCAGGCGCGAACTCCTGGTCTGCGACTCCAAGGGCGTGCACCGGGCGACGCTGAACGTCGGCGTGCAGGCCCCGGACTTCCACTTCACCGCCTACATCCTGTGGTCCGGCGCTGCGGTCGTCTCCGACCTGGACACGATGGAGGGCGAGTGGGAGCAGGAGGACGCGCCGCTGGGACTGGTCGTCGCGGCGGCCCGGGACCAGATGCGGCTCCACTTCAGGAAGCGCGAGCACGAGCGTGCCCGCGAGCAGGTGAAGAAGTGGATCGAGGAGGAGACCTACCCCTACAGCGGTGAGCCCGCTACCGCGGTGGAGGCTGCCGAGCGGCAGACCTTCGACGAGGTCGCGGTACTGGTCAGCCGGCATCTCAACAAGGCCGCGAAGCCCTCGCGCCGGACCCAGCTGGTGCTGCTGCGCGAGGCCCTTCGCCGCCAGCCCGCCGCGATGCCCCGTGTCCTGGACGAGCTGTTCACGCTCACGACCGAGCAGAAGGAACGCTTGGAGTCCCTGGTCACCCGCACCGGACTGCCGGGACTCGTCGCCGCCAACTCGCTTCTGGTGGATCGCATTGATGCCCTGGCCGCGATCCGTAAGCTGCTGTTCGAGTTCACTTCCCGTGCTGACCTGAGGGAGAAGGACCAGCTGCACCGCATGCTGGAGAAGGAACTTTGGATCTTCGGCGACGAGTACACGTCCGCGGTCTCGGAGGTCGGCCTCACCGAGGCCCTGGAGCGGGCCATGCCGATACTCCAGGGTCCCGGGGTGCCGAGGTCGAGGCGCGCGGTGCGTCGCAGCAATGGCCAGAGCGGGCGCCTCGACCTCATGCTCTCGTGCGCGGTGGGCGCCGGGACCTCCCGGCGGCACCTGGTCGTCGAGCTCAAGCGGCCCGAGGTCGTGCTCGGCCACACCGAGGTCCAGCAGATCACCAGTTACGCGCGCACCGTCGTCACCGACGAACGGTTCAAGCACGACGGCGACACAAGGTGGGACTTCTGGCTGGTCGGCAACGACATCCATGAGGACATCAAGTGGCAGATCAGGGGCAACAAGCTGCCCGACGACTGCCTGCACGACGACGGACGGGTGCGGATTTGGGTGGTGCACTGGGGCAAGGTCATAGACCAGTGCGAGGCACGGCTGCGTGCCCAGCAGGAGCGCCTGGACTACGCGTCCGGCAACGCTGACGTCATCGATTACGTCGGGCGCGTTCACGCTGACGCCAACGTCGTCCCGCTGTTGCCGCCCGCCTGATCTACGTGCCGAGCGGTTACCAGGTGCCGGTGAGGGTGTCGCCCTTGTTGCCTGCGCGCCCGAGCCCAGTGGGTGGGTGAAGCGAATCTATGGGCAGGCGGCAACCGGCCAGACAGCGAATGGAGCTATTGAACAAGAGTGTCCCATCGGTTCGCACCGTGGGCCCTGATCGGTACCGCTGCAGTGTGATCGAATTCGGGCTCCGGCCGTTCGACTGTAGGCCAGCCGGATCTCTGTCACACCGGGATGCCAGGATTATCGGCATGGACGCCATGCGAAGCCCCCAGTACCTCAAGACGGTAAGCCAGGCCGTTGGAGAGTTTCGAGCAGCGCTGCTGGAGTTTCTCTGCTTGCACGAGGTGAACGGTCATGTGGCCCGCGGGATAGCGCCGGCGGTGTTTCCCAGGAACGACGCCTCTCCCGAGAGCATCGCCGGAGCTCGGGCGAAGGTCGCCTACGCTGCGGGAAGGGCCTTGGACGCGGTGCCGCTCACAAACGCGTACATCATGGTGGCGGGGGCAGGGGCGATCGATCCGATTGCTGCTTGGCAGTCGATGACCCAGCCCAAGCCCGTCCTGGAACCGGATGACGTTCTGGGTATGTGCGACCAGATTCTGGGCCGCTTGGAGGCACTCACTCTGAAGGCCGAGATCGAGGCTCCGCCCACCGTCGGCGTGGAGGCGATGCACCCCCTCGTGTGGGGTTCGGCCCGCAAGTTGTGGAATGACGGCCATTTTCGGCAGGCCGTTGCCGCGGCCGCCGAGGCGCTCATCAATCAGGTGAAGACCCGGACCGGAAGGAACGACGTCCCCGAGACCTCGCTGTGGCAGCAGGTCTTTTCCAACGCAGCCCCGGAGCCGGGCGCGCCGAGGCTGCGTTGGCCCGGTGACGCCCGTGATCGCACCGTGAGCGCCATGAACTCTGGACTGCGTTCGTTCGCGCCGGGAGCCCAGATGCTCATCCGTGACATGGCGGTGCACGGAACGCATGAGATGCAGGCACAGGAAGCCCTGGAGCGGCTGGCCGCGCTGAGCCTGCTGGCTCATTGGGTCGATGGTTGTGATGATGCCTTGGCAGAGGTTCCTAGCAGCTACTGAAGTTGAATTCGTGATGTCGGTCTGAGATGTGGTCAGCCATCCATGATCAGGCCGGTGGTGGCGAGGCATCCGTCGATGAGGTGAGGGC
>NZ_JBICYZ010000138.1:0-6251 GCF_043201465.1 Kitasatospora sp. NPDC048298 | reverse complement strand
ACGAGTGCGAGCAGGCGTACTGGACGAGACTGGAGCAACACCCGCAAGTCGCTTGATCACACGATCGCGGACTCCACGAAAGTCGGGGCAGCTCAGAGATCCGCACCAAGACCGCGTACCTTCTCGGCTGGTTCCCCGAGGAGGCCGACACCACCCTGCCCCCGTTGCTGGCCTGCCTCGACAGCGAGCGGAACCCGGTATGCGCCGCCACGGTCCTCGTCGCGGTCGGGCTGCTCGCCGACCACGACCCGGACGGCCGGCTCCGACGTCACCTTGACCACGGGCACCCCCTGCTGCGGTGGGCCGCTGCCACCGCCCTGGTCCGCCTGCTGGCCGCGCGCCCGACCGCCGCGCTCGGCCTGCCGTCGGCGGAGCGCATCGCAGCCGAGCTGGCCGCCTTCGGCGCCGGACCGGCCCCTGCGCCCGCCACCGCCCACCATGCGGGCGACCTGCACAGCTACACCGTCCGCAGCCTGATGTGCCTGATGGGCGCCGCCGAGGATCCGGACGGGGTCCTTCTGGAGATCGTCCGCGCTCTGCCCCGTGTCGAGGAGACCGGAGTCGTGCCCCGCCCGCTGGCGGTCCGCGCCGGGGCTGCTGGAGGCCCTGTTTGAACCTGCGGACACCGCACCGGTGTTCGCCGGGCTCTCCCCCGGGCGCCGAGAACTGCTGAGCGTCCTGGCCGCGCTGTTGACCGCCGCGGACTTCCAGTCCTGCCCGTTCGGCTCCGACCTTTACGAGCGGTTCACTCGGTACGGCCTTCCCGGTACCCGCCCCGCCCTACGCGCCTACGTCGGACTGCCCACCGATGACGAGGACCCCAGCGCCCCCCTCCCCGACCCCTGGGAATCATTCCGCAATGGCAGGCTGATGAGCGAGAGACGCGGTGCGGAGTAGAGGAAGTCGCGGGCGTCGGGCAGGTCCGGTGCCCAGCCGTAGCGGGCCGTGCGACGCGTGGTCGGATGTGGCATGGCACTCCTGTCGGATCGGTCTGTCAGCGCGCGATCGGTGACCGGGCGCGGGTGTACCGTCTGTATCCAGACCATGCCGAGGTCAACCGCTCTCGGACACGCATCCCTCGGGCAGGTCAGTACCGACCGCCGCGCGGTCGCAGACCGGAGAACCTCCGAGTGCTCGACGTGGACGTGCTCGTGATCCCCGGCAGCGCCGAACTCCACGAGCGGGTCCGGACTTGGCGGGAGCGCCTGAACTCAGAATTTCATGGTCCGAATATCGGGGCCGATGAAGAACTTCGCGATCGCGATCAGCACGGCCAACTGGGCCAGTACGTAGGCGATCTGCGCGGAGAAGCCGCGGAGCTGGTAGATCGAGAGCAGCAGTCCGAAGCGGCTGGGCCACAGACGCCGCTCGGCGCGGAAGGTGTCCGCGTCCATGGCGAGGCTGGTGAGGGTCAGCACCAGGAGCATCTGGCAGATGGCGATGGCCCAGTTGCCGAGTGGCTGGTCGGTGAGGAGGTTGCCCAGGATGCCCAGGAGGATCAGCAGGGTGTAGACGGCGGTCAGGCTCAGGGCGCGTGTCGGACCGCGGCGGCCGGGCAGCAGGCGCCAGAGCGCTCCCAGCACCAGGCCCGCGCCTGCCGCGGTGAGCTCCCAGAGCAAGAACTGCCGGATCATCTCGGGTGCCCCGAAGGAGTCCTGCGCGGTGTGCATCCACTGAGTTTGCTCCCCCTGGTAAAAGAACCAGAGGATGAGGAGAGTGCCGGGAAGGCCGAAGGCGGCCGCCAGCAGGGCGGCCCTGCGGGCGTTCTCCCACCACCTGGCATGCGGGCCCCAACTCAGGGCGATGTCCATGACCGTGAACTGGCCGGGCAGCCAGGGCCGTGCCGTGTTGGTGGTTCTGGTCGGCGACCGCCAGCGGTGCAGCCCGCTCAGCTCCCGTTCGACCGCGTGCCGTTCCTTCTCCGCCGCATGTCTGCTCGCGGCTCCCTCGCTCTTCCCCGGCTCCATGTCGCGGAGCTCGTCGGTCAGCTCCCGGTAGCGGCGTGCACGCGCGATGAGGTCGGAGTGGCCCGCCTCCGTGATCGCTTCGCTCAGCCTCGGAGTGTCCCCGCTTCCCTCAAGGTGTTGGGCCAGGACCGCCCACCGCTTCCCGACCGCCAACAGGGCGTAGAACGCGGCGATGTCCAGGACGAGCCAGAGGACAGCCCCTGCCTGGCTGCCTGCGTACGAGCCCTGGCGGTAGGCGACCACGACGGCGAAGAACACGGCGAGCAGGAGGCAGTCCAACCTGGTGGGATCCGCGCACGGCACGGGGAACGCCAAGTCCCTGGCCCGTAGCAGGGCCACGATGGCGATGCCGGTCACCACCCAGGTCCCGGCGACGCACCATACGGGAACCTGGATGGTGTAGGACACCAGATGCTCGCTCAGGAAGGCGCGGTGCAGCCAACCGTACTCCTGCACGGTGCGGTCGCTCAGCCAGCTGGCCCGCTCCCACCCGCGGTCCTGGGTCCACCACTCCCATCCCAGCAGAAGGACGGTGATCACGGCCAGGACCGACCCGAGGCGGCGCAGCCGCCAGGGTGACGCCGGTGTCCGGATCAGTCCGCCCTCACACGCGAGCCGCCGGATCCACAGGGCCAGGCCGGCCAGCCACAGCCACAGGAGCGCCGCGGTCATGGCCACCAGCGGGGCGAAGCTGTGGACGGACCCGGTTCCGGGGGAGGAGATCTTCTGGGGAAGGCCGAACAGGGACGGCCAGCCGGCTACCAGGCCGCCGACCGCCGCCACCAGCGAGGCGGCCAGCAGCACCGACCTCTTCGGACGGGCGGTGGCCGTCAACGCCCAGCCGACCAGAACCCCGATCAGGATCCTCCAACGGTCCTGACCGAGGAGTGTGTACTGCGGTGGCAGGAACGTCAGGCTGATGACGGCGCTGACCAGACCCCACTGCAGCAGGACCGTGCTGCTGCGGATCTCGAGCCCGGTGGCCTCGATGTGGGCCGGCCGGCGACGGGCTCGTAGAGCGGCCAGCGCGACGATGGCGGACATGACCACCCACCAGGCGGCCATCCCGATCTTGTTGCTGACGAGAAATGCGCTCTTGCCGCTCACCGCCGCCCATGCGCGCTGCCACGGGGGAGCCACCCGAATCGTCAGCAAGGAGCTCGCCTCCTGAGGCCGGACAGGGTCGCCCCACCGCATGGTCCCGTGGCCGGCGGTCGAGGGTTCGGGCGCCACGCTGGATGCCTCCAGGCCGCCCAGATCGACCACGACCGAGTCCCAACCGGCCCCTGCCAGAGCCGTCGGCGGAACGAGGGACAGCTTCCACTGGCCCGGGTGCACATCGACTTCCCACGGCCCGACGCGGAACATGCCGGGTTGGTCGAACCAGAAGATCGTCGGGTACTCGACCTCGACCCAGTCAGGCTCGACGCTCACCGCCGGATTGGACGAACGCCACTCGCGTGCGCGCAGGTACTGTTGCGGGGGCCGCCCCGTCTCCTGCTCGTCGCGCAGGAGACAGCGCATCGCATCGCGGTAGGCAACAGAACTCTTCTGCAGCAGCAGGCCCTCGGCGTACTCCCAGGACCGGGGTACGCGGACGGTCATGACTCCCCTGCCCTCGACCGTGTTGTGGGCGTGGTTGGCGAGTCTGAGTTCGACGTTCAGACGGGCCCCGGTCAACTGCTCCGCATGACAGCTGCTCGCGAACGGGGAATCCGCTCGGGCGGGCTGTCCGCCCCAGAGAAGCAGGAAAGCCAGCAACGGCACGGCGCACAGTCCCCACCGGTACGGCGCGGCGCGGGGGACTCTTGTGTTGCGACCGTGCGACGGTGGTGAGGTGTTCGTGTTCACCTCACCGCCGTCCTCGTTCTTCAACGCGCGGTGCTCCTGCTTCCCGGGCACCCGCTGATCGGACTGCACTGCAGGATCACCTGGTAGGCGTGGCTCTCGACCTCACCGCTGCCGCGTCCGGTCTTCACGAACCGCCACTGCGAGGGCTTGGTGTGACCGGTCGCGTCCGCCTTGTCGACCCGGATCTGGAGCGTGCGTGCCGCGAGGTCATGGGTCTCGACCAGGACCTCGTCGCCCGCGACCGGAAAGTGCTCGTGCAGCAGGCACAGGCCGAAACGGTCGAGATTCCCGTGCTTTTCCAGCACATCCACGAGATCGCGCACGAACTGACTGTCCTGCGGACCCAGTCCCTTGGCTTCCTCGAACTTCGGAAGCGGCTGCCCGGGAGCGGTCTCCGGATTTCCCATGAATTGTTCCTCGATGTCATCTGAGTGGATTTCGGAAGCTTAGGTTCGAGAGCGAACGGCTGCAAGCCGACACCCCGGAGCGATGCCGGCAACCCGGCGGCCCCTACTCCGGGCGGCCGAATAACGGGTGCCGGCCAGTTGCCGTGGCAAGGTGCTGCACAGCTGGGAGGCGTCCGACGAGCCGCACTTCTCGCAGGGGGGCGAGCACCAGGCCGACGGCGGAGTGGTCCGCGGTGAGCGGCCCCGGTATGCCGGCATCCACACTCGTCGGGGTCGAGCGTGGATGCCGGTGAAGCGTTCGACTGTTCAGATGTGCCGGTCCCGCAGTACGCGGCCGAGCACGACTGGCTTACCGTCTTCCAGCTGCCCTCGTACGCACCGGACCTCAATCCGGTCGAAGGCCTCTGGTCACTCCTGCGGCGCGGCCCGATGGCGAACACCGCCTTCACCGACGCCGACCACCTCGCTCGCACCCTCCGCCGAGGACTGCGACACGTCCAGCTCCAGACAGCCCTTATCGAGGGATGCCTGGCCGGCACCGGCCTGTCACTCGATCCACCGACCCCGCCCTGAAAACCTCAGTAGTTCTGTAGAACGGGCAGTTCTCGGATCAGGATCGGTCGTCGGCCCCGGCCTCCGCCGGACGTGCGAGGTGTTCCTGGAGCCGGGCGTGGCGGAACTGGAAGACCGCTCCGGCCTGGCGCAGGACGCCCCGTTCCTGGTGGGCGTCCTCCAGGAACGCCATCGCCCGCCAGGGCAGCCGCCCGGTCAGCGGCAGCCAGACGTGCGCGAAGACTACCCACTCGCCCCAGGCCGTCAGGGAGAGGACCCCTCCGAGACCTCCCGCGAGCGCCGTGAGGAGTCCGACCCGGATGTCCCACACCAGGTCCGATCTGATCGCGACGCCCCAGAAGGAGCCTCCGAGGAGCCCGATGATGCGCCTGAACCCGACGATCACGGTGACTCCGGCCAGGGGCCCGAACAGGAGCAGCTGCACGAGCGCGTTGTTCCGGTCGGTGGCCAGCAGATCACGGGGCCGAACGGCGGAGTCGGTGTCGATTGGAGCCTCCAGCCAGGCCGCGAGCCCGCTTACGAGCGCGAACGCGAGCGCGAACTGAGCGCCGTACACCATCATGGTCACCAGTCCGACCTCGAACCAGCGCGGGTCCCCGGCCCCCTTGCCCCACAGCCCAAGCGCGAGCCCGATCCCGGCTCCGCCCGCGAACCCCGCGAGGATCCCGGTTTTGACTTGCTTGAGGACGTCGCGGACGGACCTGGTGCGCGGCCATCCTCTCCGGCCGCGAATGCCGATCCGCATCCGCGAGGGCTCCACCGCCGCTCCCGCGAACGCCAGACGGATCCGGTGGGCGAGGCCGAAGACCAGCGCGGCCGCAAGCCCGTTGACGAGGGCGTCAACGAGCCCGACCAGGAGTCCTTCCCCGAGCCTGGTGGGGAAGTCCCCGCCGGGACGGTTCGGGAAGAGGGTGAAGTAGGCGGAGTCCACGAGGAAGGCGACCGCCCCGGCGCACGTCCCGGCCGCACAGCCGATCACGGTCATCCGGGCCGACGGGTGCATGGTCGTGCCCAGTTCCCACCATTTGAGGTCAGTTTGCTCGCGCTTCGTGAGGTGCCGGGCGAGATGGCCGAGCCAACGGGCCGCCCGTTCGGCCTCCCGGGGCCCGTGCCCCCTGGCCCACCTGCGCGGCGCCCTGCGGTCGGGGTGCGGAGAATCCTGCGGATCACTCGGGTAGACCGCCGGCACGAGCGAGTCCAGCAGGTGCTGCTCGATCTTCTCGAAGGTCGGGAAGGCGTCCCAGTCCGCGAGATCGCCGGGACTCCTGTCCTGGTCCAGGTCCTCGTGGACCTTGCCGCACAGCCACAGCAGGAGCGGAACCGACAAGGCCTGGGCCGCGGGGCCGTCCGGGTCCCGGGTCACGGCGTCGGTGAGCGGCCGCCAACGGTCCTCCTGCTGCGGGGTGGCGTTGTGGAGCAGATAGCCCGCGACCGCCTCCGCCGTCAGCGGCCG
>NZ_JBICYZ010000137.1:0-6602 GCF_043201465.1 Kitasatospora sp. NPDC048298 | reverse complement strand
GCGGAAGCCTGCGACTTGAGCAGGGCCTGGCGGCCCTGCGGCGGTGCTGACGCACCGCCAGGTGCGGGGGTGCCGCCTGGCGGCGTCACCGTGGGTGGTTGCCCGAGGCTGCGCCTCGGGGCCCGGCTGCGCCGGGCGGGGATGGCTGGGGTTCTTCGCCTGCGGCGAATTCGTTTTCGGGTGACGGCCCCTGGCGGGGCCTCATGTTGATGGGTGGTTTGGCATGGGCCTTCGGCCCGCCGTGGGTGGCGTTGACGATGTGACGCAAATTTCGGGTAGTAGGGCCTCCCCTGCGGGGCGGCCCTACGCGTTGACGATGTGGCGTGAATTTCGGGTAGAAGCCCCTCCCCTGACGGGGAGGGGGATATCCAGCACGGTGTCCGTTGACGATATGGCGCGAATTGCCGACGACAGCGTCTGCCCCGGGACCGGGGCCCCTGCCGGGGCCCACCGCACCGTGCCCCGCCGACGTCGGCCGGCACCCCCTTCCGGGCGCCCGCACCCACTCCCATCCACCCTCGGGGGCGGCCGCCGGGCGCAGCGGGGGCGGCCTGCGGCCGAGGGCCCCGAGCAGGGCTCTCGGCCCGTGCCGGGGCGGGGGTGACAAGAGCTGTCACGGCCCCGCCCCACGCAGGGACACCGCAGTGGCTGCTCGGGGAGCAGCGCGGCACCTTGGCCACGTAGAGGCCAAGGGAGGTGCTCACTCATGCATGCAGCAGTGCCCCGGCCTGGCAGGCCGGGGCACTGGAGGACAGCTGGATCCAACTCGATGCTGGGTGCTGGAGACATTGCTGAGCGAAATCATGAGTGTTGCTTACGACTTCGACCGACAACTCCAGATACTCGGACGGCCTGTCGGCCAAGGGTTCCTTCCATCTCGGGAGAGATCTCTCATCAAATGGCGCGTATTTTATCAAGCTGCTTGAATCATCCATCCGAATCACTTTTCCTTTCCTGTGAAACGCGAACAAAGCAGGAGAATGAAACCAGCACCCAGGGCTAGGAGTACGATGCCTGACGCCATCGGGTTGGACCCAGCTGTCGGAATCTATTATAACAAACACCGTCAACCAGCTTGCCCTACCGCAGAAGTGACGACAACGCAACCACTTTGCCCCGCCTCCAGCGCCCCAGCGAAATACAGGGAACGACCGAAGAAGGCGCAGCGCGGCATCGCACAAAAAGTACCGCCGGAATAACAGGAAGGGGCGCAGGAACACCTGCAGGACGGCCTACGGCCGTGGGCGGGGCGGGCCGAGGCCTGACGGCCCCTCCGGAGAACGGAGAAGGAGCAGCAGGGGATGGGCGCGCGGCGCCCGAGTGGCGGGGAACAAGACACGCAGGGCACGGGGGCCTGCGGCCCCACCGGGCCGCAACAGGGCCGGGTAAGCAGAGCAGGACGGTCCCCTGGGACAGCCAGCACCTGACGGTCCGGCGACCCCCGGACGGCAGCCCGCCCCGCGGCTGTCGCGCCCCCACCACACAGGGGGAACCGGCCATCCACCCACGTCACAGCACACGACAGCAGCCCCGCGACAGGCCAACACGACAGCAGGCGCGACAGCACCCAAACCCGGCCACCGGCCCTGGCAACAGCCCTCCCGAACGCCCTTCAGGGCGGCCTGACGGCCACCCAGCACCACCACCGACGCCCAGGGCGCAGCAACACCGGGACGGCAGGCAGCGCGGTCAAGCCGGGCGCAGCGGAACCGCCGACCAGGACGACAGCCAGGGACCGCGCCCGGGCGCAGCAGGGCGGCGGCGGGACCGCGACGGAGCAGCAGCGGCAAGGCCGCACCAGGACGGCGGCACGACCCGGACGACGGGCCCGGACAGAAACCCGGCAGCGGCCGTGGGTGGCCGGCAACCAGCAGGCGGGCACGCCCCCGACCGGCGGGCACGGCAGCCAGCGCACAGCCCCGACCGCCCCCACCAAACCGAACACCAGCACCTCCAGAATCCCCACCCCCGCAATCCCGAATAGAATTCAGAACACCACCCGGCAACCAACCTATCAAAACTACAGAGAGGAATTAGCGGAGGAATTCATACCCGAATACAGGCCCACAACGCCCCGACCAACCACCCAGCGAGCCGACCCATCCCAACCACCACACACAGTCACCAAACCCCGACCCGGCACCCGCCCGGCCGGCACCCCAACAGGACCAACCAAAGGTCCAGACAACACGGGAAGAAAGGCCATTTCACCCCCACAACCACCAACAGGTCACACCTGCGGCCCTCCGCCGGGTAGAGCCCGGCGCGCAGCACCCGCTCCTCCCACCACGGATCGCCCAGGGCGCAGACCAACGCGGCAACCTGCTCGCGCTTCGTCGGGGCGGGAAGAACCAGTGGGCCCACGTCCCTTGCCGCCCAAGCCTGTTCGCACCAGGGCACTCCCCCAGGGCAGGCCTACCGGCGGGCGCTGGCCCAGGCGGCGGCGAAGTCTTCCAGCGGCGGCAGCGTACGGTGCCACACCCGTTCGAGGGCCGACCGGGCGCTCTCAAGGCGCTCGCACAGGGGGATGCTCATGAGGTGGTCGAGGAGCTGGATCCGGCCCGGCGTTCCGGCCCGGCCCCGGGGGCTGTACCGGGTGAACAGGCGGTGCAGCTGCTCGCGGTCGCGGATTGCGAAGTCCTCCAGGTGGATCGGGTAGGCCGCGTAGTCGGCCTCGCCTTCGGGCAGCGTCGCGACAACCACCGATCGGAGCGCCTTGTAGAGGTCGACGCCGCGGTCCAATGCCGTGTCGTCGGCTGCCCGCTGGTAGATCCGGGAGGCCGCGGCCAGCACGGGGTCCGTCACGGTGACCAGGTCCCACACTCCCGGTCCTGTGGCGAGGTAGACCTCGTCCGGGTGGCCGTCCCCGCCGCAGCACACGGGGCAGTACCGGATGTCGCCGGGGGCCTGCACATCCGAGCCGTGGTGGGTGAGTGCGACGAGCACGTCAGTGGCGGCGCAGGCGGCCTCGCGGCGCAGCCCGGCGGTCATCGCCGTGCACAGGCCGAGGATCGTGTCCGGGTTGTAGGAGGCTTCCCAGGCGGTGGCAAGTTCGCGCCAGGGTGCTGCGAGCCATGGGTTGTCGGTCAGGTCTTCGGGAAGGCCGCCGAAGGTCTCGCTCGCGGCCAGGCACACCCAGGTGACCAGGCGGGTGGTGGCGTCGGCGCTCGCGGCGATCCGTTCCAGCAGGGGGATGCGGCAAGTGGAGCAGCTGTCGAGGGCCGCGTCGTAGAGGCCCGCCACCAGATCGGCGTCGCGCCTGCCCGTGGCGGTCTTCGTCGCGGTTGGTGTGCTGAAGGCGCGCATCCCGTCGCCGGTGTGGTCGTGGTCGTGCAGGGTGCCCGCGGCGACGGACGTGTAGGGTGCGCCGGTGCGCTCCTGGGCCCGGCGGTTGCGGTTCTTGCGGGCGTGACCGCGTGTCATGTGTTCTCGTCTTCCCGCGCTCCGGTCCCATGACCCGATACGCGCGGATCGGCGGCGCACACGGATATCCGAAAGGCGGCTGCGAACCCGCCGTACTGGTCCTGCCGCGCAGTTGATGCAGCACCGCCGGCCACCACGAGCATGGCCGGGCACCTTCGCCGTCGGTGCGCCCTGGTCATGGGCCAAGGCGCAGGGCTTGGGCCGATGCGCTCGGCCAGGAGCCACCGTAGCGGCCGGACACAGCCCGCCGCCATCGAACACGAGAAGCCGTTGTCTTCGGGGCTTGCTCACTTCGGGTGGGCGGGAGAAGGAGGGAACTGCCGTCGGGTTTTGCCGTTCTCCGCGAGGCTGGGCTCATGGTTCCGGGGATCTTCTGTGTGTCTCCTTTCGCCGGGGAAACGGCTTTCTCGTTCCTTGGCCGGGTCGCTGCCCGCTACGGGCTGGACGACGCCGCCCTGTTGACGTCCTGGCGGTGGCACGGCCACCGCCCGCGGCACGAGGGCGGTGCGCTGCGGGCGGATGCCGAGGTGCTGCTGGACGGGGCCGGGCGGCGGGTGCTGGCCGGGTTGTGCGGGGTCGGCGAGGAGGTGTTGGGGCGGGCGCTGCCGGCGTGGGGGCTGGACGACGAGAAGCTGGTCACGCGGACGGGCGGTGGCGGCCCTGGGGCGGCGTGGCGGGTGGGTGGTGCGGTGGTGGGGCCGGTGGCGTTCGGGTGCCGGTCGTGCGCGGCCCGGCGGTCCGGGACGCCGATGCGGGTGATGCGGTACGCGCAGCGGTGGGAGCGGGTGTGTACGCGGCACGGGCGGTGGCTGCTGGACGCAGACGCGGACCAGGCGCTGGAGCATCTGGACCTGCGCGGCCTGCCCGAGGTCGCCGCGGCGCAGCGGCGGTGGGCGCGGGTGGTCCGTCGGGCGGTGCGGGCGGGGACGGGGCCTGGGGAGGTGTTCGGTGTGGCACATGCGGTGGTGTGCCGGTGGTGGGATCTGGCGTTGGAGTGGCCGGACGAGAGGGTGTGGCCCGCGCGGCTGCACGCCCTGGCGGGCGGGGACGCGAGCGGGGACTTCTGGCGGTGGCGGGCGGTGGCGCGGGACGCGGCAGTCTTCCCAGAGGTGGTGGAAGTCGCACGGGCACTGCTGGATCCGGAGATGGCCGAGTTGGCCTGGCAGGACGGCGGGGCCGGGCGGCCCCGGGCGCTGCCGGCGGACGGGGCGTTCTGCCGACGGCTGGGCGAGCGGCTGGGACGCCCGTGGCTGGGGCCGCTGGCCGCGGTCGACTTCGGCGGGCCGCTGATCGCCTGGATGGGCGCGGTGATCCGCCGACGCCGCGGCGTGGCCATGCCGCCCGGTCACCGGGATGGTCTGTGGTGGGTGCGCCGGGAGCTCCAGCCGACGAGCATGGCCGCGCAGCTGCGGGCGCTGACGAAGGAAGCGAGGCTGCCGGGGTCCGGGACGGTGTGGCGCTCGGCGGTAGCGCCCGAGCGTCGCATGCTGATCGACAACCTGCTGGACGACGCGCAGGAGCAACTGGTCCAGCTGCGCGGGGCGCAGCGGGGCAGCAGTGCGGAGGCGGCCGAGCGGCTGCTGAAGGGCCTGGGCTACAGCATCGGCCGGCTGCAGGAGGCGGTGTTGGAGGTCTCGGAGGCGGCGGTGGGAGCCGGGGTGCGGCACGGGGACGTGGCCGCGTGGGCGGGGCTGTCCCCGGGTGCGCTCGCCGAGCTGCTCGGGGCTGATGGCGGGCGGGACGGCAGAGGGGCCTGACGGGTCGTTGGGCTGGGGCAGGCCGGGCGTTGGGCGGTGCTGTGGGATGGGGTGCCGAGCGTGGGGTCGGTGGCGGGGTGTGGGCCCGGGTGAGAACGCGGGTGGGCGTGGAGTGCTCTACCGCACCAGTTCACGGGGTGGGGCGGGAACGGGGAAAGCCGTCCGTGTGGGCGTGTGTGGTGGGTTGGCTGAGAACCGTGAGCGGCGTGGACGGCGCGGGTGGATCCGCGGGCATGGTGGATGTGGATGGGCGGGCGGGGTTCGAGGCGGTGTTCCTCGATCCGGTCGGCCGGGAGGTGCGGCAGCGGTGGGAGGACGCTTGTGTGGCGGTGGCGTTCGAGGACCTGGCGCCGGTGTCCGCGTTCCCGGTCGTGCCGGGGCGCAGGTGGGGGCCGGGGCTGTGGTGGTCGTCCACCACCGGGCGGCACGTGGTCGCCGGGTCGAACGCGATGCGCGCCCAGCTGATGGTCCTGGACCGCGACCCGCAGGTGACCGGGCTGGCGGGGCGGCCGGTGCGGCTGGTGTGGCGCGATGGGCGGGGCCGGGTGCGCTCGTGGGTGCCGCAGTTGTTCGCCCGGTACGCGGACGGCACCGCTCTGCTGGCCGACTGCCCCGGTCACTTGGAGGCGGGAGGTGAGCGGGCGCTGCGTGCCGCGCAGGCGGCCCGGGCGGCGTGCGACCTGGTCGGCTGGCGCTACCGGCGCCTGGAGCCGCTGGATGCGGTGTTCGCGGCGAACCTGAGGTGGCTGGCCGGCTACCGCCACCCCCGCTACCAGGGCCACCCCGAGGTCGCGGACGCGCTGCTGGAGGCGTTCGCGCAGCCGAGGCCGCTCATGGAAGGCGTTCAGGCGGTCGGCAGCCCGATCTCGGTCCTGCCCGCCGTCTTCCACGCCCTGTGGCACGGGCACTTGAGCGCATCGCTGGAGACGCCCCTGCACCAAGGCGTCCTCGTCGGCCCCGGGAACGGGCCGGACGGCGGCGCGAACGCGGACAGGAGAAGCGCTAACAGCAGTGACGCCGGGGAGCACGGCTCGGTGGACTGCCGCGGGCGACATGGCGGGGGGCATCGGGAACCGCCCGGCCGCCGGTTCACGGACGGCCCGGTGGCGGCCGCAGTGGATCCGCCCGCACACGGTGTGGGCGCAATTGGCGGGGGTGCGTGGTGAGTACGGGGACCGGACGTCAGGGCGGGCGGCCGGTGGTGGCCGTCGGCGGTCACGTCGACTTCCAGGGGATCCGGTGGCAGGTCGTGCGCCTGGCCGGACAGCACATCCACTTGGTCTCCGATGGCCGGGAGGAGGTGGTGCTGGCCGGGTACCTGTTCGCTGTGTGGACGATCACGTAATTCCCCATGGCTGCGGTCACGTAATTCCCCAGGGGCCGGCTGGGTAAGGCGGTCCAGGCGGGCCGCCGATGTCAGTC
>NZ_JBICYZ010000136.1:0-7239 GCF_043201465.1 Kitasatospora sp. NPDC048298 | reverse complement strand
TCCGTCAGCAACTTCGCGCCGCTCAAGCCGTCTCCCAAGTCCGTGGTTGCACCGGGGAGACATGATCACCCCGGACAGATTCCACGTAACTTCTAGGTTGACGTGTCCCTCGACCGGGCCGCTGTTCCAGCGCAGGGTGAGGCCGGCGGTCACGGCGTCGAGGTCCTGGCGCAGGTGGCGGGCGAAGTTGCGCAGGGGCGGCAGGTTGGTGGCCTCGGTCTGCTCGATCCACTCGGGTAGGTGCTCACCGTCGAGGTTCTTCATCATCAGGGCGAAGTCGCGCACCCGTTCGGCGGCGGTAGCCAGTTCGGGGCAGCGGGCCAGGAGGTGCTTGAGCTGGAGGGCTTCGTCGCTGGTCAGGGCGTCGGGGTGGCGGGTGAGCCAGCCGGTGGCCTGTCGGACGGTCAGCGTGGTCGGCAGCCTGGGTGCTGGTGCGGGCGAGGAACGGAGCGGCTCCAGCCAGCGTCGGACGCTGCGGTTGCTGCCCCGGTAGCCCAGGGTCTGGATCTCGCGGAAGAGCAGTCCGCTGTCCGTGCAGCCGTCGTTCCACCGCTGGTTCAGATAGCCGACCCACGGGGTGAGCGCGCGGCCACCCTGCCTGGACGGCACCAGCAGTTCCTCGACTGCGGGGGCGTGGGCGTACTTGCGGACCGTCTTGCGGTCCAGGCCGAGCAGCTCGGCGATCCGGCCGATGCCCACCCCCTTGCCGTACAACTCCTTTACGGTGGCGAAGCGTTCGCGGGTCGTACTGGCCCGCCGGCCGTCCGGGAGCTGCACCTGCGGTTCGGGGGCAGGGGCGGGGATCTGGGCCTGGTCGTCCGGGTTCTTCAGGCAGGCGCGGTGGGCGATCACGCACTTCTCGACCGTTTCGGCGAGGTTCTTCCACAAGTGAAAGCGGTCTGCCACCTGCACGGCGTCCGGTGCAGCGGTGCGGACGGCCTCGGCGTAGGCGCTGGCCCGGTCGCGGCACACGATCTCGGCGCCGGGATGCTTGCGCAGCCAGTCGGCCAGGGTCTCGGCGGTGCGGTCGGGCAGCACGTCGATGGGGCGGCGGGCCTCGATGTCGATCAGGACGGTTGCGTACACGTGGCCGCGCTTGAGGGCGAAGTCGTCGACGCCGAGGACCCGCGGCGCCCGCTGGAGCGGTGGGTCGGGCAGCGTGCGTATGAGGTTGAGCAGGGTGTTCGCGCCGGCCCGGCAGTGAAGGTGCTCGGCGAGTCGGCTCCCGGCACGGCCGGCGAGTGCGAGAGCGACCGCTTCCAGCAGTCCGCGCTGGAGCAGGCTGCGCCGGCCGTAGCGGAACGTCAGACCTTCGACCTGCTCGGCGAAGGTCCGGCGCGGGCAACCGGAGGTCTGGCAGCGGAACCGGCGTACCGACAGGGCGATCGTCGCGGCACGGCCGCCGACGGCCAGGTCGGCGATCCGCCGCCGGTAGCGGTCGTGCACCCGGGCCGAGCCGGCACCGCACCCCGGGCAACATGCCTGTTCGGAGGCCGAACGAGCAGTGATCCGCAGCCCCGTCTCCGTATCGCGGACCTCCTCGACCACCAGGCCGGAAAGGTGCGGGAGCAGCAGCTTCAACGTCTGATCACATAGCACGAGTGTTCAAAGATCGACATGACGATCAGTCACGCTGGGCGATCCCGAAATGTTGATCAGATCCTATCGCTTGGCCGCCACCGGGGCGGACTACAAGGCCGTTGACAGACACATGGGAAGCGATCGCCAGCGATCACGGTGTGGCGGTGCCGTGGCGCCGGATCAGCGGGCGTGGTTGCCGCGTGACGCCGCTTCACGCGCGTCGATGAGCTCGTCCATGTGCGCCTGTGCCCAGGCGCGTGCCGTGTCCAGCAGGTCGAGGAGGCTGCGGCCGAGCGGGGTCAGCTCGTACTCGACGTGCCGGGCGGATCCGGTGAGGACGGTTCGGACGACGAAGCCGTCGCGTTCGAGCGTCCGGAGGGACTGTGTGAGCACCTTGGGAGTGATGGTGCGCAGGGGGACGCGCAGTTCGGAGAATCGCCGAGGTCCTGCAGCCAGGCATTGGACGATCATTCCGGCCCATTTGTCCCCGACTCGGAACGGCATCAGGACGGAGGGGCAGACCGGGTCGAACATCTCGGGGTCCAGCGGTTCGGGCACATCACCACCGTAGCGCGGTATCCAGGTGGTAACCATGTGGGTGGCTACCTTGCCTGGTACGCCGACAGGCGGAGCTCTTCAACGGACGAGGTGGTAGCGCATGGGCAGGATCGTTGTTTTTGGGGCAGGCGGGCGGGTCGGACGCGCAGCGGTGGGCGAGGCGGTCCGCCGGGGGCACCACGTCACCGCGGTCGTCCGCGACCCGGCTGCGTACCGGCACCTGCACGCGGACAGCGTCATCGTCGCGGCAGGGGATGTGACCGATGCCGACCGCGTCGCGGACCTCTCGGCCGGTCACGGCGCCGCGATCATGGCCGCCTACGACGCCGCGGCCCGGCCGGACGCCTTCTTCACCTCCGCCGCCCGTGCCCTGCTCGACGGGCTGACGCGGGCGGGCGTGGAACGGCTGGTCGCTGTCGGTCTTTCGGCGGCGCTGGAGACCGGCGACGGGACGCCCCTGAACGAGGTGGCGGGCTTTCCACAGGAGTACCGGCCTTTCGCTCGTGCTCATGCGGCGGGAACGGCCGTGCTGCGCGCCTCGCAGACCACTGTGGACTGGGTGGTCGTCAGTCCGGCCGGTGACTTCGACGCTACGGGGGCAGGCTCCGGCGGGTACGTGGTGTCCGGCGCCGACATGGCGGGCCGGATCGCATACGGCGATTTCGCACTCGCACTGCTGGACGAGATCGATGCGCCTCGCCGTCACCGCGTGCACATCGGGGTCGACGCGGCGTGCGCCAAGGATGCCGGCGAAGCTCAAGACACCGAACCGCTGCGGCGGAACGCCACTGCAGGGACCTCGCTCACCCAATCGTGAAGGGATCAGCCTCCGTTGACGGCTTCGGGGATCAATCAGGACGTGGTTAGCGGTAAGCCCCTGATGATCAGGTCGCGGCCGTGATGCGGGTGGCGTAGACCCGGTGGGCCTTGCGTTCGGCGGGGCTGGCGGAGTCGGTGGCGACGGCGCCGGCCTGCTGCAGCACGGTGCGGTGGAGTTCGAGCGGTGCGGTGATCCGAACGGAGTGGCCTTGGCCGCGGCGGATGGTCCGGCCGGTGGCGAGCGCGGCGCGGACGGTCTCGTCGCCGCCGGCGAGCAGGTGGTCGGCGAGCAGGCCGGGCAGGTCGATGGTGATCACCGGGTTCGGCTCCGGCTGCTGCTCGGCGGCCGGGTCCGGGGCGACGTCGAGCTGCTCGGGCAGTTCACGGGCCCCGGCAGCGTCCAGGACCCGGCGGATCGTCTTCGGGTCGACCTGGTGCTGCCGGGCGAGGGCCTTGACGGCGGTGCCTTCGCCGAACGCCTCGACCACCTTCGCCGCTTGGTCCGGGTCGAGCGCGGTGGGGCGGCCGAGCGTCTTGCCGGAGGCTTCGGCGGCGGCGACGCCTTCGCGGGTGTTCTCCGAGATCATGTCGCGCTGGAACTCCAGTACGGCGGCGAGCACGTTCACCATCATTTTGGTGCCGGGGTCGTCGGAGGCGAGGTCGATGCCGGACAGCAGCCCGGACTCGACTCGCAGGTGCAGGCCGCGGCGGATCAGCACCGGGCGCAGGGCGAGGATGTCCGCCACCGAGCGGAAGAGCCGGGCGGCGTCGGCGATGCGGATGGTGTCGCCGACGGCGGCCTCGTTCAGCAGCCGGGTGAAGCCAGCGCGGTCGAGCGAGAGCTGCCGGGTGGAGGTGGCGGGGTCCTCGTAGACGGGGGCGCTGGCGGCCAGCAGCGGGGCCAGGGCGTGACGCTGGCGGGCGTCGGTCTGTTTGTCGGTGGAGTGCCGCAGGTAGAGCCGGTCGGCCATGCGCTCTTCGTCTTCCCCGGGTGGGCCGAGCGGGGCCCGGCGGTGTCCGCGGACCACCCTAGTACTCCAGCTGTAGATCTTGATCTTCATGGTTGTTGGGCTGCTTGTCGCTGGTAGTGGCTGGTGCAGGCGCGTGCTTGGTGCCGACGCCGCCATTCCGACCAGCGGAGCCAGTGGGCGAGGTCGCGGACGGGCTGGACGAAGAGGGCTGCGAAGAGGCGCCGGATCTCGTTGCAGGTCAGCGGGCTGAGTTCGGCCGCCACGACGTTCGTGGCTCGTTCGATGGCGGCGGTGACGGCAAGGAAGGCGTGCGCGAGCATGGCCAGGGTGGTCCAGCGGTGCCAGGAGATCCAGCGGCGGACCTGGTGCTCGTCGAGTCCGGCCAGGCCCTTGGCGGCTTGGAAAGTCTCCTCGACGGTCCAGCGGCGTCCGGCCACCTTGACCAGCCTGGTGAGCGGGATCGGGCGGGGCGAGTAACAGCGGTAGAAGGCGAGTTCACCAGTGCGCCGGTTGCGTCGGACGAGCAGCCACCGGTGGCCGGGGCACCCGGGCGGGCTGTCGATGTCGACCTGGGCCCAGTCGTAGAAGCGGTGGCCCTTGGCCCCGGCTCCCGCGGACAGTCGCTGCCAAGCACGTTTCGGCAGGCCGTGGGCCAGAACGCCAGCGCGGAAGACGCCCGCCCGGGTGGCGATCGGCCGCTTGCGTGAGACGGCGAGGACGTAGCCGATCTGACGCCGTTCCAGCTCGGCACTCAGGTGCGGGTCACCTCCGTAGACCTCGTCGCCGGTAACCCATGCGGCCTGGACGCCGGCGTCCAGGGCGTGGGCGATCATCTCGGTGGCCAGTGCGGGCTTGGTAGCGAACTTCAGGCCGTCAGGTATGCCAGCCGCTCGGCACCGGTCGGGGTCCTGGGTCCAGGAGCGAGGGATGTAGAGACGGCGGTCGATTGCGGCGTGCCCGGACGGGGCGGAGTAGACCAGATAGACGGCTACTTGGGAGTTCTCGATCCGCCCTGCGGTGCCCGTGTACTGGCGCTGAACCCCGACGCTCCCGGTGCCCTTCTTCAGGTCCCCGGTCTCGTCGACGACCAGCACAGCATCCTCATCGCGGAGGTGGTCGACCACGAAGTCCCGTATGTCGTCGCGGACCTGGTCGGCATCCCAGGACGCCCGGCTGAGCAGATGCTGCATGCCGGCCGGGCTCGCGTCACCGGCGTGCTCGGCGATCGTCCAGCAGTTCTTCCTCGGCAGGTCCACGAGCAGCCCCAGTACGAATGCCCGCGCCCGGCGACGAGGTTCCACCCGCGTGAACCGGCCCGCAACCTTGGCCATCAAGTCCTCGAACACCGACTGCCACCGGGCAGGGTCTACGCTGTGGCCCACGGCCACCGGCTGGTCTTCGTATGTCGACACAACCCACGATGATCAACGGTGGCCGTCTCCGTCTCTAGGCGACCCAGCAATACGGGGTGCCGTTAACGATCGTGTCAGGAGCCCCAAAGACGGGTGATCTTTGATCGTTTGTCCCTGTTGACCTGCTGTTGTCCGGCATGATGCGGGGCCATGGGGCGGAAGCCTGTGGGCGCGGACGAGCTGGTGGAGCACTGGACCGTGCTCGATGACGAGGCGGACCTGGCCGCGGGGAAACGCGGCGGGACGCGGGTGGGCTTCGCGCTGCTGCTTGGCAACCACGCCCGCTACCTGGCCTCGCACACCCTCCGCGCCCGCCGCGCCCTGCTCCGCGGCACCGCCCTCCACGCGGGCCCGGGCTTCCCCTACGCCGTCCCGACCCCGGGCCGCACCGTGGTCGGCGACCTGCTCACGGTCCGCCCCGCCGAGTACCCGGTGGTCCGCGTCCGCCTCGCGGTCACCCTGCCGGACACGGGGGACGCGGTGGACGCCTGGGTCTACCTGGCCGGCCCGGCGGTGACGGCGGAGCTTGCGACGCGGCCAGCGCTGATCGAGTCGGGGGACTGGGCGGACGGCGGGGCACGATAATCCGAGCGGCTCGTGGGAGGCCTCCCTATCCTGGTGGGCATGGCCGATGGCGAGGACGATCTCGAAGCCCTGCGCGCTGCGGCGCTCTTGGACCCGGACGGGCAGGACTACTGGCAGGTCGTCAGCGACTTCCACCGCCGTGCGGACCAGTCGGCGTTCGAGGCCGCGTGCGTGACGGCTCGTTCCGAGGACCTGCGCGAGCGGGTGGTCGGCCTGAACGTCCTGGGCCAGCTCGGTTACGGCGCCGGGCGCCCGTTCCTGGAGGAGACGCTGCCGATCGCCGTCGCGGCCTGCGCCGACTGGCGGCCCGGCGTGGTCCAGTCAGCGGTCGCGGCCTTGCACCACCTCGCAGACCCGCGAGGCCTAGCCGCGGTGCTGGGGCAGACGGAGCACCACGACGAGGACGTGCGCCAGGCGGTGGCCTTCACCCTGCCGTCGGTCGCCGGCGACCCCGCCTGCCCGGAAGCCGTCACCGCGCTGATCCGGCTTAGCGAAGACCGGTCGGACTTCGTCCGCGACTGGGCGACCTTCGGCCTGGGACTGGAATCGGCGGGAGACAACGAGCTGATCCGGCATGCCCTGCTGGAGCGGGTGGCCGACCCCGATCCGGACACGGCCGGCGAGGCGTTCCTCGGCCTGGCCCGCCGCCGCGACCGGCGCATGCTCGCAGCACTGATCGCGGCCCTGGAGGGCGACGACCCCGCCCACATCCTCATCGAGGCCGCGTTCGAGCTCGCCGCACCGGAGTTGCTACCGGCCCTGCGCCTGCTCAAGCAACAGGAGACGCCGGACGAGGACGGGGAGACGTGGATGCTCGACGACGCCATCACTGCATGTTCCACCGTGGTAGTCGAGCGCGCCGACCCGGATCCGGACGCGCGCTTCACCCCGAACGAGCTCAGACCTGCCAGACCGCAACCTTGAGAATCCGCACACAGGGGCCGTCGTCGATCCCCTCGACGTCGCCGCGCTGGTCCTCCAGGTACCAGATCAGACAGGGCCTCCGCGCCATACGTGAGAACCGAGATCATGTCGCGCTGGAACTCCAGGACCCCGGCGAGCATGGTGACGAACAGTTTGCTCTGCGGGTCGCCCAGCACAGTTCACGCTGGCCCAGTTGCGTGGCTGGTTGCAGCAGCCTACGGGCACCCGGGTCCCGTCACCTTGGCCGGAGCCGCGCTCATCACATGACACCAGATCCCGATCTACAGCTGGAGTACTACTGAAGTTGAATTCGTGATGTCGGTCTGAGATGTGGTCAGCCATCCATGATCAGGCCGGTGGTGGCGAGGCATCCGTCGATGAGGTGAGGG
>NZ_JBICYZ010000135.1:0-7619 GCF_043201465.1 Kitasatospora sp. NPDC048298 | reverse complement strand
GGGCCACAAAACCTTCATCTCCCGCACAGCATCACTCGCGGAGGCTGTCCTACAACCAACTCCCTTTCGTGTTCAGGACGCAATCCTTGGCAAAATACTGGGCTGCCTTCCGCAGGATCTCCTTCTCCAGCTCCAGCTCGCGGACCTGCCTGCGCAGCCGGCGCAGTTCCTCGCGCTCCTGAGAGGTCAACGGGCCCTCACCGCCCGCGCTCGAAGCCGCCTCGGCGCGCGACCGCGCGACCCACTGCCGCAGCGACTCCGGGTTGACACCCAGTTCCCGCGCCACCGACGGGATGCGCCGCCCACTGGACTCCACCAGCGCGACCGCGTCCCGCTTGAACTCCCCCGAGTACCTCGCAGTACCCATGAGGACATCCTCTCCACGGACCCCAAGATCCGCTTCTCAGAAGTGTCCACTCGGCGGGGTAAAGCCCACTGCGTCAGGTGCCCCCTACTCCGCGTGGACCCAGCCCAGATGCCACGCCTCCAGGAGATCCACGCCAACCTCGTCGACCGTCTCCAAGAGGCCAAGGACCAGGGCTGGCTCGGCGAGGTCGCCGCCATCGAGACCACCATGGCCGCCGCCGCGCAGAAGCTGGAGGCCATGCGCGAGCGTGCAACTCAGCCGTCCACCGTTCAGCTCGGCATGCCCGACATCCGCCGCGACACCGGACGCAGCAGCGCCGACGCTGAGACAGCCATCCCAACGGGTCCTAAGCTTCGCGGATGACCTACGAAGAGCTGTGCTGGGAACCGATAGCAGCGCTTCCAGAAGGCGAGCCCGAGACGTCCTTCGGCGGGCGTTGGGAGGACCGGCTCTGGCTGAACGTTCCTGGCCCCTTCTACACCGGCATCGCCGACAACTGTTGGACGGGCCGGCTGCACGCACCGCGCCATGTGCTCTACGGCGGCGAGTACTTCGGTGAATATGTGTATCGCCAGCCGACGACCACGGCCGAGGTCCTGCACCTGGTGACAGCAGCCCAGGAAGATCCGTACCGCGGCTATGCCTGCGACGGCGACAGCCGATGGACCCCCGAGGCTGTTCGGGACTGGTGGCGCGACCGTGGACGGGTCACCGAGTACTTGGAGTCCCTCCTGCCCGGATGGTCGTCCAGCGACAGGTCTGACGAGCGGGAAGCCGCAGAGGGGCTGAGGGACTTTGCCGCCTACATCACTGAAGGGCTTGGCGCGGACCTCAGGAAGTACGTCGTCCGGCTTGAAGAGGGCCACTACCCGAAGAGCTCCGGACCACTGCCTGAGCTCCGATAAACAATGACGGCCACGGGGTGCTCGGTGCTCTCGCACCTGGACCCCGTGGAGTGGGATCAGGTACCCGACTGGGCCTCAGACGCTTGGCGGAAGAACCTCGATGATCTCGGCGATGCCAGCGAGAGGTCGGGCCTCGTGCATCGCTATCACGTCACCAGACTTGAGATGCCGCCACTGCTCGGGCTGAAGGGGGGCCAGTCGAACGTCGGCCGTCTCTCCGGGCCCGAGTTGCTCCGCGAACTCCACCCAGATCCTTGCGATGTTCAGATCGTGTTGCCCGTCTGCGGTGCGGTTGCCGATGTCCCACAGCGGCCTGAGTCGCCCATCCCCTGAGAAGGGGCTCTGGCGTCCGCCCTCGTCGGCGCCCAGCAGAGTCAGCGTCGCGCGAACGGTGCCGTGCCTAACTTCCCAAGCCCTCCACTCGCACCAACGGCGGCTGCGGTCGAGCATCATCTGCTGGGCGGCCTCGGCGAGCATCTCCCAGAAGCCGGTGGACACGGGATGGACGTCGGCGATCTCGATCAGCACGTCCAGCGCCATCTCCCATTCCTGGAAGGCGATCTCCTCGCGGACGTTCCCTACCGACTGGCCGTTCTCCGCCATGGCGTCCTCAGGCAGCAGTTCGACAGCCCGCCGAAGAAGTGTGAACGCGTCATCCATACGCTGGATTCTCGCCTGGCCCCGGGGCTTTGTCACAGACGACCTGACCCGATCCGGCGGCGCGACACGCCCGGACGCCCCACCGACCTCAAGATCTCTGACCGCTACATTCAGCAACCCGCCCGTCGTCTGCCTCCGCCGGACCCAGCTGGCTGGTTCGGATAAGCCTGCGTCCGCTGCCCGATGCTCTGGCCAGACCCTGCCCACCGAAACCGCCTGGTAGAAATCCGTGACAACCTCCTCGCCCGCATCGCGGAAGCCGAGCGTGAGGGCTGGCTCGGTGAGATCGAAGGTCTCCAGGTCAGCCTCGCCGGAGCACAAGAGAAGCTTTCCCAGATCGACCGACGCTCTTCCAGCCGCGGTGTCGTCGACCTGGGCATCCCTACGATCGCGAGCCCCGGCCTCATCCCACACCAGCACCGGTCAGAGGAAGGAACGTGATCCAGCCGTTCCATCAACATGCCGACCCTGACAACAAGTTCAGAGAGATCAATGACGACGCGGCGACTCCTGGTCCATCATTGCCGTCATGGACCTTGCTGGAATCGCGGCGATACTCGCTCTCGCGGGAGTGCCGGTGAGCGTGCTTCTGGGGCGATGGCAGATGCGCACAGCCCTGGCTCAGGCAAGAGAGAGCCACCGCACAGCCATGGAGGTCGCAGAGGCGAACCACCAGAGCGCGGTAGAGCTGGCCCGCCGTGGAGCTGAGGCTGAACGTGATCGGTGGCTGCTTGAAGCCCGACGCGCCGAGTATCGATATTTTCAGAACGCGTTGGGGGAACTCCGACGAGCGCTGTCCTCGCAAGCCATTAGAAGCGATTACCAAACCGCGTGATACGGCTGCCGCTCGAACCCTTGCGCGCATCACCCTCGTTCAAGTGAACACTCGTTGGTGCGCGCATAGGAAAAGGGCCTCCTGCACAGCTCGGTGATGTCGAGTCAACCGAGAACCAGGAGGCCCTAGTGTCCCACTGTGGCGTGTCCGCCCCGCCCGCGTCCAACTCCGGCGTGTCGCCGTGCGACTGCCTCGCCCACCGCTTGGGCAACGCCGCCGACCAACCCGACCGAACCCGCCGCTACGGCTCCGACCTCACCGACGCCGAATGGGCCCTGGTCCGGCCGCTGCTGCCGGTCCCGGCCTGGCTCAACGGTCAGGGGGGCCGCCCGGAGGGCTACTGCCACCGCCAAATGCTCGACGCTGTGCGCTACCTGGTCGCCGAGGGCGTGCGCTGGGCCAGCCTGCCCGCCGACTTTCCCAAGTGGCGCGCGGTGTACCGGTTCTTCCGCCGCTGGCGCGACAACGACCTGATCAAGGAGCTCTACGGCCGCCTACGCAAGATGCTGCGCGCCCTGGCCGGGAAGAAGGAGGAACCGACCGCGGCGATCATCGATTCGCAGTCGGTGAAGGCCGACGCCACCGTCGGCGCCGCCACCCGCGGCTACGACACCGGAAAGAAGATCAACGGCCGTAAGCGGCACATCGCCGTCGACACGCTCGGCCTGCTGCTGGTCGTGATGGTCACCGCCGCCTCGGTCAAGGACAACGACGCCGGCTGCGACCTGCTGATGCGCCTGCGGGCCCGGCACCGGGCCGTCACTGTGGTCTGGGCCGACGGCGGATACACCGGCTGGCTGGTCACCTACGCCGCCACCGCGCTCGCCCTGGCCCTGACCATCATCAAGCGCCCCGACGACGTCACCGGGTTCGTCGTGTTGCCGCGCCGTTGGGTCGTGGAGCGCAGTTTCTCCTGGCTGATCCGGGCCCGGCGCCTGGCCCGCGACTACGAGACCCGCATCGACAGCGCTGAGGCCATGGCCTGGTGGGCCGCGAGCATCCCGGCCACCCGCCGCCTGGCCCGATCCGGCCGTCCGGCACCGCGCCGCGTCAAACGGTCCGCGGCCTGAACAGCCCCGGCCGCTCCTCGGTCAGCCAGCCCCGCTCGACCAGCCGCTTCGCCCGAAACCGCGCGGCCTGCTCCTTCGCGTCACTCGCCGGCCAGCCCAGATGCTCGCGCATCCGCCGTGCCCGCACCCCTTCTCCGCCACCGGCGCCGTCCTGGTCGACCAGGGCCACGATCCGCGCGCAGTCGGGCGGGAGCGCCTCGATCCCCAACCCATCGCGCCAGAGCGGGACTTCAACCCGCGGGCCGAGACCGACCGCGGCCAGCACCGGCGCCGGCCGACCCGCCGGCGCATCGCACACCGCGGCTTCATCGGCTGCCTCGGCCAGGGCTGCGACGGTCTCCTCTCGGGCGATCACCGCGCGCCGCGCGACCTCCTCCGCTTCGGCGACAGCGGCTTGAACCCGTTCAAGCTCGGCCCGCAACTCCTCCGCCCGGGCCAGCGCCACCCGCTCGCGCCTCTCCAGCACCCCCAGCACCGACGGCATCCGCCACCTCCGCATACCTCGCATCCGAACCAGCGGAACGAGCATGCCTACCAAGCGACGGCCACACACCTCACCTGGGAAAACGTGACCCTACCTTCGGTTTGGTAATCGCTTCTTACCGAAGAGGAACTACGAGCGGCTTACGACGAGGTTCATGACAGCAGTCACCGCATCGCAGAGGTCGGCCCGGACGAGGTCCACAACATCGTCAACGTCATTCGCCGTCAGTGCTACACGATTCCGATCTCGTGGCCAGGCTCGGTGGAGCAGCGGATGGATCTGTGGGCAGAGACCATCGCGCCCCTTCGCGTCGAACTCGATGCGGCCATACGTTCCGCTGTGGGCAGCCCGCGTCCGCCGGTCCAAGGCGATACTTTGCACCTACGTCGTCCTTGAAGCGGACTCCGAAAGCCTCTTCTCGGTAGTTCAGAGAACTGGTCATCTTCCACAACACCCTGGACATCGCCGACGTCGTGCGCGAGCTCCAGGCCGAGGGCCGCCCCGTCGACCCGCTCGACCTCGCCCAGGTCTCCCCGTACCTGACCGAGCACATCAAGCGGTTCGGCGAGTACTCCACCCACGAACTCGGCATCACCCCCGACGACTACGACGCCCGCCTGGACGTCGACTTCAGCGTCCTCGGCGACGACGACAAGGCGGCAGCAGCGTGAAAGGCGGGACCCGGCCATGCCACTGAGCGCCATCCATGCCGAGCACGGCACCCTGGACCTCACCGTGGACGGCCTCGGGTGCGAGGGCCGCGTCACCTGGGGGCAGATCCACCGGGCGCGCCCGCGCGCGCCGTTGACCTGCCCCGAGTGCGAGTGGGGCCTGTGCCCGAAGCTCTCGCAGACGGGCCTGCGCTACTTCGCCCACGACCCCGACGCCCCGAGTGCTCGCTGCGGGAGGAGACCGAGCAGCACCGCCAGCTCAAGCGGGACCTCGCCGAGTGCTGCCGCCGCGTCCCGGGCTGGACCGCCGAACTCGAACAGGCCGGGCCCGAGCGCGCCTGGCGGGCTGACGTCCTCGCCACCCACACCGCGACCGGCCGCCGGTACGCCTTCGAGGCCCAGCTGTCCACGACCGGCATCGACGGCCCCCGCGGCCTGACCGAGCGCACCGCCCGCATGGCCGAGGCCGGCGTGCCCGCCGCGTGGGTCACCACCGGCTCCCGCGCCTGGCTGGGCGCGGTCCCCACCATTCAGGCCGACACGCAACCCGGCCCCAGCCGACCCGTACGCGCGGGCCACTGGACGTACCTGATCAGCAGCTGGACCCCCGCCGCGGAGAACCGGTCACCGGGGAAGCTGACGGACTTCGTGAGCGCCGTGCTCACCGGCGAACTCGTCGCGCACCGGGTGATCCGCCCCGCCCGCGACGACTGGTCCACCCGGCCCGGCTGGTCGTGGGTCTGGGCGACCCCGAAGGACGTCGCCGAGGAGGCGGGCTACGTCGAGCGCCAAGCCTATGAGGCCCGCGAAGCCGAGGAGGCACGCCGCCAGGCCGAAGCCGAGGAACAGCGGCGCCTGGCCGCGCTGTCCGCCGATTGCGACCGCGTGCCGGGCGGGGACGGAGGACGGTCCGGACCGTCCCGCAGCCGTCCGACCGGGAAGTACAAGGACTTCAACGAGTTCGAGATCCTCGCCCGGATCTGGCCCGCCGGGGCATGGATGCCCCAGGAGTGACCCCCGCCCAGCCGTTAGCTGAGCACATGATCTTGCTCCCTAGCGCAGGGCCGCCGTACTCTGGACGACCCGCTATGCAATTGTTGATAGACCTGATGGGTGCCCAGTCTGTACACCAGAATGGGGTGATGGACCAGGGGCTTGCGGCAGTACTCGGTGCGACCGTTGGCGTTGCCGGCACACTCGGCACATCCGTTCTCACCTACGTGGCGGCCCGGCGCCAGTCAAATGATCAGGCAAGAATCGAACATTTTCGCAACCTCCGAGCCGAGCGCCGTGAGGCATATCTAGCCGTGTTTCAGGCCGTGGAGTCTGTGGACCGGTCCATGATGGCTGTAGCGGCGAGGGATGATGTACCCGGCGCCAGCATGCGATCGGTCCCCAATCCTGAAGTGCTCCAGACCGTGAGTGACGTCCTCGGTCAGGCCGTGCACACGCTGTACACCACGCAAGCCCGCTTGGCCCTTGTAGGACCCGACGATGCAAGGTGGTCCGCCGCGGAGGTCTGGGCAGCAGCGCGTGAGCTGCGCCGTTTTGTGGAGGAAGTCCGACGGGGTGACGTGTCACCGGCTGAGTATCAGTCCCGGTGTGGAAGAGCTGTCGACCGTTACGAGCACGAGCGAACCCGCTTCGCGACCCTGGTTAGAGGGATCATGGAGTTGCCGCCGAATTGACGGGACGGACTCTGATCCGGGGCACTGGCGGCCAGGTCCGAGTCGCTACGAGGTGGAAGGCGGCAGGGGATGAGCTGTCGCGGCTGGTGGATCCGGTGGGTACTGCTCCTGCACCAGCTGGTCGATCGCCAGTCGGAACCATGACCGGGCGGTCACAACTTCGTCCAGCGCCACTGCGATCTCCACCACGGAGGGCGCCGACGCACTGGCGCCCTCGCTGACCATCAGCGCCCTGTAGATCATCTCTGACGCGTTCCGCAGCGCCTGAAGTACGCCGTTAGGGTCGCCGCTGTGGTCTGTCATGCGCAACCGCGCCAGCTCGTAGCAGATGTCTGTGGCGTCCTCGGCGAGCCGATTCCGCTCGGCATGGAACGCTTGTATGTCTATCTGTTCTCCGGCGGAGGCCCTGCTGACCGTTTGGACCAGAAAGTCGAACCACAGCCGCGTCCGCACCCGCGTGATCGTCAGGTACCGAAGCTTGTCGTCGGCGAGCTGCCACTTGCGCTCGTTTTCCAAGGCGAGCCGTTCCGCGACGCGATCGGCCTCCAACTCGCGCCTTTCCCTCCTCTTCAGGAGAAGGGGGCCGAATACGCCCGCAGCTCCGCCGATCAAGGCTCCGCCTGCGGCCCCGATCAATCCCAGCAGGGCGCCACTGTCCACCATGGCCATGGCTATGCCCAAACAACGGCGCGTCCACTCCCCATGGCCAAGCCCAGCAGGGGGCTTAATCGGTCGATTCCGCCCCCAGGTGCAGATCCAATCGGCTCGGCCCGCCGACCTGCCGGAATCGGCGGCCGATCCAATCGAATCCGGTCCACCATTCCGCCTCCCCATTCCGCCCCCGCTACTGAAGTTGAATTCGTGATGTCGCTCGGATGGGTGAAGCGGTAGCGTTCGCCTGCCGTTGGAGGGTTGGTCCCGGTAGTCGTGTGCTGTGAG
>NZ_JBICYZ010000134.1:0-7787 GCF_043201465.1 Kitasatospora sp. NPDC048298 | reverse complement strand
CCGGGGGGGGGCGTTTTGGTCGTTCCCGACGCGCGGCGGCCCCGCCCCGGGGTGGATTATATACCCCCCACCCGCGCCGGCCGCCCGCCCCGGGGGGGGGGGGGGGGGGGGGCCCCCCGGGGGCCCCCCCCCCCCCCCCGACGCGCCCCTCCCGACCCGCTCGCGGGCCGGGAGGGAGCCGACCTCAGGAGGTCAGCGAGGTCTTGCGGGTGGAGATGATCTGGTCGACCAGGCCGTACTCGACGGCCTCCTCGGCGGTGAGGATCTTGTCGCGCTCGATGTCGTCGCGCACCTGCTCCGCCGACCGGTTGGAGTGCTTGGAGAGCATCTCCTCCAGCTGCTCGCGCATCCGGAAGATCTCCTTGGCCTGGATCTCCAGGTCGGACACCTGGCCGCGGCCGGTCTCGGTGTACGGCTGGTGGATCAGGATGCGGGCGTTCGGCAGCGCCATCCGCTTGCCGGGGGTGCCGGCGGCGAGCAGCACGGCCGCGGCGGAGGCCGCCTGGCCCATGCAGACCGTGGTGATGTCCGGCTTCACGTACTGCATGGTGTCGTAGATGGCCGTCAGGGCCGTGAACGAGCCGCCGGGCGAGTTGATGTACATCTGGATCTCGCGGTCCGGGTCCATCGACTCCAGGCACAGCAGCTGCGCCATGATGTCGTTCGCCGAGACGTCGTCGACCTGCGAGCCGAGGAAGATGATGCGCTCCTCGAACAGCTTGGCGTACGGGTCGTACTCGCGGATGCCCTGCGTGGTGCGCTCGACGAAGCGCGGGACGATGTAGCGGCCCTCGGCGCGCATGTCCTCGACGCGGGCCTGGGCGGCCGACAGGCTGGGGATGTTCATGGGGGTCCTTGTCCTCCGGGGCGTTGGGGCTGTGGTGTCGCGGGCCGGGCCGAGGCTCAGGCAGCGCCCGTGCCGCCGCCACCGGGGACGTCCGCGGCGCTGTGCATGATCGCGTCGATGAGGCCGTACTCCAGGGCCTCCTCCGGGGTGAACCAGCGGTCGCGGTCGGAGTCGGCGGTGATCTGGTCGAAGGACTGGCCGCTGTGGTGCGCGATCAGCTCGGACATCCGCTTCTTGGTGCGGAGCAGCTGCTCGGCCTGGATGCGGATGTCGGTGGCGGAGCCGCCGAGGCCGGCGGAGGGCTGGTGCATCAGGATGGTCGAGTTGGGCAGCGAGAAGCGCTTGCCCGGGGCGCCCGCGGTCAGCAGGAACTGGCCCATCGAGGCCGCCATGCCCATCGCGATGGTGACGACGTCGTTCTTGATGTACTGCATGGTGTCGTAGATCGCCATGCCGGCCGAGATCGAGCCGCCCGGGGAGTTGATGTAGAGGAAGATGTCCTTGTCCGGGTCCGCGGCCAGCAGCAGCAGCTGCGCGGTGATCTTGTTGGCGATGTCGTCGTCGACCGCCTGGCCGAGGAAGATGATCCGCTCGTTGAGCAGCCGGTTGTAGACCTGGTCGCCAAGGCCGCCGAGCACGTCACCAGCGGCGGCGTGCGGCGCCATCGGGCCAGGCATCTGCATCTGCGGGAACGTCACTTAGCCACCTGCTCAGTCGGTTTGGACGGTCGCTCCACGGCCGTCACGGTGTCGCACAGCTTCCGGGTATCACGTCGTGATTGTTGCTGTCCAAGGACCCTAACGCGCAGGCCGGGCCGCAGAATCCCTCACGCAGAACTGTTCGCTGTGAGCGCAGGGTCGTGGCGGCCGCGGGGTGGGACGACAGCGGGCCCGGACACCGTACGGCGTCCGGGCCCGCTGCAGCCTGGAGGGGCTACCGGGGCGCTCAGGCCTCGGTCTTCTCCTCGGCGGCGGTCTCCTCGGTGGCCTCGGCCGACTCGTCCTCGTCGTCGAAGTTGATCTCGTTGCCCTCGGTGTCGACGACCTTGGCGGCCTCGACCACGGTGGCCAGCGCCTTGCCGCGGGCGACCTCGCCGACCAGCAGCGGAACCTGGCCGCCCTGGACGACCTGCTGGGCGAACTGGTCCGGGGTGAGGCCCGAGCCGGCGGCGCGGCGGATGAGGTGCTCGGTCAGCTCCTCCTGGTTAACACCCAGCTCCTCGTTGGCGACGATCTGGTCCAGGACGAACTGGGTCTTGATGCCCTTCTTCGCCTGCTCCTCGATCTCCGCGTCCCACTCCTCGCGGGTCTTGCCCTGGGTCTCCAGGAAGGCGTCGAGGGTGAGGCCCATCGGCTGGAGCTGGTGGTGCTCCACGTTGTGCTTGCGGGTCTCGACCTCGTCCTTGAGGAGCTTCTCGGGGTACTCGATCTCAACCAGGGCGAGCAGCGCGTCCAGGACCTTCTCCTGGGCCTGGGTGGCCTGGTCGTACTCCTTCATGCGCTCGAGGCGCTTGCGGGAGTCGGCGCGCAGGTCCTCCAGGGTGTCGAACTCGCTGGCCAGCTGGGCGAACTCGTCGTCCAGCTCGGGCAGCTCCTTCTCCTGGACGGCGGTGACGGTGACGGTGACCTCGGAGGTCTTGCCCGCCTGGGTGCCACCCTTGAGCTCGGTCTCGAAGGTCTTCTCGTCGCCGGCCGACAGGCCGATGACGGCCTCGTCGATGCCGTCGATCAGGCGGCCCGAGCCGATCTCGTAGCTGACGCCGTTGGCGGTGCCGTCCTCCGGCACCTCGCCGTCGACCTTGGCGACGAGGTCCACGACCACGATGTCGTCGGCCGTGGCGGCGCGCTCGACGTCCTTGACCGAGGAGAAGCGCTCGCGCAGCTGCTCCAGCGACTTCTCGATGTCCTCGTCGGAGACGGCGATCGGGTCGACGGCCACCTCGATGGAGGAGAACTCCGGCAGGGTGATCTCCGGACGGACGTCCACCTCGGCGGTGAACTTGAGGTCACCGCCATCGGCGATCGTCTCGACACCCTCGATGTTGGTGATGTCGGGCTGGCCGAGGACCTCGATCTTGCCCTCGTCGACGGCCTGCGTGTAGAAGCGCGGCAGGGCGTCGTTGACGGCCTCCTCCAGCACGGCACCACGGCCGAAGCGCTGGTCGATGACCCGGTTCGGGATCTTGCCCTTGCGGAAGCCCGGGACCGAGACCTGCTGGTTGATCTTCTTGTACGCCGCGTCGAGGCTGGGCTTGAGCTCCTCGAAGGGCACCTCGACGGTGAGTCGAACCCGGGTCGGGTTCAGAGTCTCGACGGCGCTCTTCACGGTTAGGTCTCCTATGGGCTTGCGGTCAGGTTGTCTCCGCCCGTCCCCGTCACCCGGCCGGAGCCGGAAGGGGTCGGACGAGACGGGCGATGGGCGGTTGGAGCTGCATCTCCCGTGGGGTGGACGGTGAGCTTGACTCCTCGCCCTCGTGCGGTTGACCTGGGTGGACGCCACAGGGACTACCGCCAGCGCCCCATCCTACCGGTACCACGAAAGGCGGACGCCAGACGCCACCGTACCGTCGTCTTGCAGCTCCGATACAGAACAGGGCCCCGCCCCGGTGGGCGAGACCCTGCCGCACTGTCGGGGTGACCGGATTCGAACCGACGGCCTTCCGCTCCCAAAGCGGACGCGCTACCAAACTGCGCCACACCCCGTGGTGCCGAGAGGAAGCGTACACGCCGGGCCTGCACGGCTCGCCGAGTTGTTCAGCTTGTTCCGCACGGGCGCGACGCGCCCGAACCGCGCGGGCGCGCAGGGGAGGCGTGCGCGATGGGGTGTGCACTCGGGCGCCCGGACCAGGTAGGCTGTCCCCCGAACTTCCGGCCGGTGACGGCTGGGAGCGTCGTGCGGGCGTAGCTCAATGGTAGAGCCCTAGTCTTCCAAACTAGTCACGCGAGTTCGATTCTCGTCGCCCGCTCTCCGGTCCGGCCCCGGTGTGCCCAGCACACCGGGGCCGTCGGCGTTTCCGGGCCGGGCGGGCGCCCGAAGCCCGGATCGCGTTCAGAGCCCGAGCCGGGCGGCCCGGGCGGCGGCCCGGTCCAGCAGCTGGTGGACGTCGCCCTCCCGGGTGGTGGGGCGGTCGTTGTACTCGTCCGGGGAACGCGCCGGGCGGCCGGTGGCGTGCAGCACCTCCATCAGCTGGACCCGGGCGGTGCGCACGGTGACCGGGGTGCCGTAGCCGTGCGCCAGGACGGCGGCCTGCGCGCCCAGCAGGCAGACCCGGCCGGCCTCGTCCCACATCGCGCCCTGGAGCCAGCCATGCGCCCCGATGTAGCGGGAGGCGAGCCTGAGGTGGTCGGCCGCGCTGACCGGGACGGGGCGGGCGGGCCGGCCCAGCGCCCGGTCGAGCAGGGTGGCCCTGGGCTCGGGGTGGCCGGCCTGCCAGGGCCGCGGGGTGCTGCCGTACGGGCAGACGTACGGCACCGGGGTGCGCGCGGGGGCGGGCAGCGAGGCGAGGTAGGCCTCGATCTCGGCGACCAGCCCGGAGCCCGCGGGGCCGGACGGCGCCGGCCCGGGGGCGAGGAGGACGGGTGGCGGCGGGGCGGTGGTGCGGGGCATGCGGGTCCTCCGGGCGGACGGCCTTCAGGTTCCGCTGCCCAAAGTGGGGCATAAAGGATATTTCCGCGACCGGAGGACCGCGGGGTCCGCGCGGTTTCCCGGTGGGCGGTCGGGCCGATAGCCTCGGCGCGTTCGAGCGCAGTTCGAGCGCGACCCCAACCGCCGCGCTCCCCGAGGTGGAGGAGTCCCGGTGCATCCGCAGGAGCGACTGGCCGTCATTCAGCGCTGTGTGGTCCGGGAGATGGCGCGACTGGGCCAGGTGTTCCGCCCGGACGGCGAAGTGGTCCGCGGCCCCGGCACCACGGCGGTGGCGGTCCGCGAGCACCCCGGGGACGACGGCGCCGGGCACGTGGACCTCGGCTTCGTGCTGCACCTGGGCCGGGCGGACGCCCCGGTGGTGTGGGACTGCGCGGCCGGCCTCGGCCAGACCGAGGAGGAGAAGCTCGCCAACGCGGTGAAGATGTGGGCGACCACCACCGCCTCGGTGCTGGTCGGGTTCGCGGACGGCCGCGGGGGGCACGCCGACCGTCCGGACCTGCCCGGACTCCCGGGCTGGCGCGCGGCGCAGGGGCCGGCCGCGGTGTTCGGCTTCGGCAACGAGCACCTGGCGGGCTGGCTGGCCGAGCACCGGGTGCTGCCCGCGCTGGCGCCCGCGCTGCGCGCGGAGTTGACCGGCCCGGGGCCGGTGGGCGTCAAGCTCTTCCTGGGCGGGAAGGCGGGGGACGACGTCGCCGAGGTCCGGGTGGGCGGCGAGGTGTCGGAGGCGGCGTCGGCGGCACTGCGCGCGCTGGACTGGCCCCGGGGTGAACGGCTTTGCTGGGCGCGGCTGTTCGTCCTGCTGGCGGCCGAGCCCACGGCAGCGGGGCAGCACACGTCGGCGGGTGCCCTGACACCCGCACCGAGGCGTGTCCCGGCCCCGGCGGCGGCACGCCCCCGGGGACTGTTCGCTCGCTGGCGGGAAGCCAGACGGGCCGGCCGGTGACGGTGGCTCGCCCGATCGTCTCCGGGCGTGCCGACGCCGGTGGTCGGCCCGGCCGGATCAGCCGCCGGTGATGCCGGAGATGCTGTGCGCCAGGTTGGCCAGCAGCGAGTTGATGGAGCCCGCGACCGTGGTCTCGTGCAGCATGAAGCCGAACAGGGCGGCGACGATCGCGTGCGGGATCTTCATCTGCTTGTTGCGGATGAAGATGATGCACAGGATCGCGAACAGGACCAGTGCGGAGACGGAGAGTGCCACCCGGACTCACTTCCTCGTTTTCATAGCGGGGTGCCACCGCCCGGCGGCACCTGCGAAAGCCGGACCCCGGCCTGTCCGACGGTCCCGAGGCGGAATCGCGGACCGTCCGGCACGCCGCCGGCGAGGGAGCCCACAGTCGACCGCTGTCTGTCGTGCCGCACGTGACGCCCCCCATCCCCCGAATCCTGAACAGTCCCGCCCGGACTCAGTGTGGTCGACCGTGCCGATTGCGTAAAGGTCTGAAAGTCAGTCCAACGCCGATATCCTGCGGCGCGAGACGACTTTCCGCCGACCGGGACGATAGCGGAGCCATCCTGACGAATCGTCGGCGGGGCCGGGCTGAGCGGCCGGAAAACGGTCGGGGGCGGGTAGCGGAAGCCACTGGTCCGGTCAGTCGACGGGCCGTCCGATTTGGCTGAAGATCAGCTGCCAGGCTTGACAGCGGCGGGCGCCCTCGGCATGTGCCCCGGGACGGGTGTCAGTCCCGCCAGAGCAGCAGCACGGCGCGGTCGTCGTTGATGTCCCGGGCGACCGTCTCGATCAACGCGGCCGCGGCGCCGGTGCCCGTGCCGGGTCCGCCGCCGGGCACCAGCCGGTCCGCCTCCCCCATCAGCCGGTCCATGCCCTCCGTGAGGTCCCGGCCCGGCGCCTCGACCATGCCGTCGGTGCACAGCATCAGCACGTCGCCGCGGTTCAGCCGGCCGCGCACGCCGTCGAACTTGGCGCCGTCGTAGATCCCGAGCAGCGGACCCTCGGCCTGCTTGACCTCCCAGCGACCCTCCCCGGCCAGCCGCTGCATGCCCGGCAGGTGCCCGGCCGAGAGCAGTTCGTACTCGCCGGTGTCCAGGTCCAGCACCAGGTGGACGGCGGTGGCGAAGCCCTCCTCCCAGGACTGGCGCAGCAGGTAGCCGTTGGCGGCGGGCAGGAAGTCGTGCGCGGGCAGCGAGCCGACCAGGCCGCCGAAGGCGCCGGAGAGCAGCAGCGCCCGGGAGCCGGCGTCCATGCCCTTGCCGGAGACGTCCGCGAGGACCACCTCCAGCAGCCGCTGGCCGGGGCCGGTGCGCGCGGCGACCACGAAGTCCCCGGAGAAGGACTGGCCGCCGGCCGGGCGCAGCGCCATGTCCGCGTGCCAGCCGTCCGGCAACTCGGGCACCCGGCTCTGCACCCGCAGCCGCTCGCGCAGGTCGAACAGCATGGTGGAGCCGCCCCACCAGGGCACACCGACCCGGGCCCGGAACTGGGCGAGCAGCAGGCCACCCACCCCGGCGGCGCCGACCACCAGGGCCGCGCCCGGGGTCACGCCGTAGAGGTAGGCCTCGGGGTTGTCGCTGGCGACCCGCTGGCCGGTGTGGATCACGGACTCGGAGGAGAGGCCGAGCGCGGCCAGCGCGTAGAGCACGACCAGGCTGCCGGGGCGCAGCAGCAGGGCACCGGCCAGGATCGGCAGGACCAGGGAGGTGGGCGGGGCCCAGTCGGGCATCCAGATGTTGAGCAGGATCAGCAGCGGCACGAGCAGGGCGAGCGCGCAGAGCACCGGCCAGTCGGCGGCGCCGCCGCGGAAGTAGTCCACACCGGCCGTGCGCAGCCTTCGGCGGACCCGGCGGACCCTCTTGCGCAACCGGGCCGTCACGGACTCGGACGCCGGGGCGGCGCCGGGCCTCGTCGCAGTCGTCTGGGGCGGTGTGCCCGGCGCTCTGCCAGCCATGGGGTCCGACCCTATCCACGGGCACCGCCCGGCGTCGACGGGCCGGGGGCGGGCACGGGTGCCGGAGCGCGGGGCGCCCAGTGGGTTTCGGCCGATCGGCGGGGTTGCGGGCGCGTCGTCAGGAGGCGTACGCGGGTTGGGCGTACGAACCGCGCGGGCGGCGCGTGCGCCCCGCGTGCGGGGGTGCCGGCGAGCGGTGGCCTGTGGCCGATCCCACAGGCGGTGCGGGGTCGTCCCGGGCGCGTCACACGCTTCCGGAGCCCCCGTCCCGCGGTTTCCGGGGCGGCCGGAGACGGCGGCGGGGGGGGGGGGGGGGGGGGGGGGGGGGGGGGGGGGGGGGGGGGGGGGGGGGGGGGGGGGGGGGGGGGGGGGGGGGGGGGGGGGGGGGGGGG
>NZ_JBICYZ010000133.1:0-8472 GCF_043201465.1 Kitasatospora sp. NPDC048298 | reverse complement strand
CCCCGGCTTCCCCCTCCCCGACCCCTATGCGGGCGCCCCCCCCCCGCCCGGGGGGGGGGGGGGGGGGGCCCCGGGGGGGGGGGGGGGGCCGCCGCCCCCCCCCCCCCCGGCCTCGGTAGCTCCTCGACCCGGACGGCCTCCTGCGCACGCAGGAGGCCGACGCGTGTGTACGGGGACGAACACCTGGAAGAAACCCTTCATTCGGTTTCCGGGCGGTGCGAGGACGGCGGGCCGGAGATCGAATCGTCGGGCCGGGTCGGCGTGCGTGGTCGCCAAGCAGGTGGTCGGGCCTGACGGGATGTGAGGAAGGCGAGGGGTCGGCGGGATTCACCGACATCGCCTTGTCGGTCGCCGGTGGCGCGCAGCTAAGATACGGGGTGTTTGGTTTTGTTTTCCGGGAGTTCAGGGCGGGGTGGTTTCGGTGGTACGGCAGGAGCGGGCGCTCCGGACTCGTCGGCTGATCCTGGAGGCGGCGGCCTCGGTCTTCGACGAGTTCGGGTACGAGGGCGCGACCATCGGCGAAGTGGTCTCCCGGGCCGGGGTGACGCGTGGCGCGGTGTATTTCCATTTCGCCTCGAAGCGCGATCTGGCGCAGGGCGTGGTGGAGGAGCAGTTCGTCCAGGACGGAGTTCCCGAACGGAGCTGCAAGCTCCAGGAGTTCGTGGACACCGGGATGGTGGTCGCGTACCTGATGCCGCGTGACCCGCTGCTCAGCGCGGGTGCCCGACTCTCGCTCGGCCAGGACCTCTTCGACGACCTCGGCAGCGGCGCCATCCCCGGCTGGGTCAGCCGGTTCGAGGTGCTGCTGACCGCGGCGGGTGAGCGTGGCGAGCTGCTTCCGCACGTCGTGCCGGCGGACACCGCGTGGCTTCTCGTCGCCGCGTGGACCGGGGTGCAGATCCAGTCCCAGAAGCTCAGCGGCCGGGCGGACCTGGAGTCGCGGGTGTCCGCGCTGTACCAGCACCTGATGCCGAGCATCGCCGTGCCGGGCGTGCTCGGTTCGCTGCAGATGGGGCCCAACCGCGGGGCCCAGGTGGTCGCCGAGGCCGCGGCGGCCCGTGCGGCCGCGGAGGACGGAGGCCCGGCCGTCGACCCGGCCCCGGGCGGTGAGCCGCGCGGTGACTCGCGCGGAACCGGCGGCCCCGTGCGCGCCGAGGCGCCGACGGAGATCGGCGTGGGCTGACGGCGGCCCATGCCCTCCTGCCCGCAGGACTCCTGACGGGTACGGGCGAACCGGCGGCGACGGGACCACGGGATCCGTGTGGAGCCACGCCCTCGGCAGTAACAAACAGCACGTTCGGTTTCCTAATCCCCGCCGGGCACGGTCGGCGGCTGCGGCTGCCTGACCCCTGCCACGCCGGACCGACAGCGGGCCGCCCCCGGTACCCGAAGGCACCGGGGGCGGCCCGACCGCCGTCACACGGCGGGATCGTCGGCGTTACGCGACGGGCTGCTTGGCGGCAGCGCGGCGCCGGGCCCGGTGCAGCACCAGACCGCCGAGGGCGATCAGCCCGCCCCCGGCCAGGCTCGCGCTCGCGGCAGCGGTCGGGGCGCCGGTCGTCGGCAGCCCGCCCTTGCCGCCGCCCTGCGGCGGAATCGGGTGGTGGCCCGGGTGGCTCGGGCAGCCGTGGCTGCCGCCGCCCTTGTGGTCGTGCCCCTTCGGCGGGCAGGGCGCGACGACGATGCAGAGCTCGACCGGCGGGCTCTCCACGACCTCACCCCGCGGGTCGCGGGCGGTGGCCCGGGCGGTGTTGGTGATGCTGCCCGCCGTCGCGTCCTCCTCGGTCACCGTGTAGGTGCCCCGGCAGGTGGTGCTCTCGCCGGGTGCGAGGGTGGTCTGCTCGCAGGTCACGTTCTGGACCCGGTCGTCGTTGACGGCGACGTCGGTCAGCGTGGTGGAGCCGGTGTTGGTCACCGTGTACGTGTAGGTGACGATGTCACCCGGGAACACGGTCCCGTCGGCGTCGGACCGCTTGGTGATGGTCAGCGAGGACGCGCCGGCCGGAACCACCTTGACCGTGGCCTCGGCGGGCGGGCTCTGGACGGACCGGCCGTGGGGGTCGGTGGCGTTGGCGTGGGCCGTGTTGGTGACGTGTCCGGCCTGGCCGTCCGCTGCCGTGATCACGTAGCTGCCGTGGCAGGTCGTGCTCTGGCCGGGGTTGAGGGAGGCCGCGTCGCAGGTCACCGCGGTGACGTGGTCGTCGGTCACCGTGAGATTGGTGACGGGCGCCGTTCCGGTGTTGGTGACGGTGTAGGTATAGCGCACGGTGTCACCGACGTGGAAGGGGCTGGCGCTGTCAGCCTTCTTGATGAGGGTGAGCTGCGCGACGCCGGCGACGGGGACGGTGGCTTCGGCCGGCGGGCTCTGCTCGGGTTGGCCCGCGGGGTTGGTGCCGTTGGCGACGGCGGTGTTGGTGACGTGACCGGCCGTGACGTCGGCCGCGGTGATGACGTAGCTGCCGTGGCAGGTGGTGTTCTGGCCGGGGTTGAGGGAGGCCGCGCCACAGGTGACCGAGGTGACGTGGTCGTCGGTCACGGTGAGGTTGTTGACGACCGCGGTGCCGGTGTTGGTGACGGTGTAGGTGTAGGTGACGGTGTCGCCGATGTGGAACGGTCCGACGCTGTCCGGGACCTTGGCGAGGGTCAGTTCCACGACGCCCGCGACCGGAACGCCGGCTTCGGCCGGCGGGCTCTGGACCGTCTCGCCTTCCGGACCGGTGCCGTGGGCGTGCGCGACGTTGGTCACGTGACCGGCCGTGACGTCCGCCGCGGTGATCACGTAGCTGCCGTGGCAGGTCGCGGTCTGGCCGGGGTTGAGGGTGGTCACGTCACACGTCACGTTCTGGACGTGGTCGTCCGTGACGGTGAGGTTGTTGACGACCGCGGTGCCGGTGTTGGTGACCGTGTAGGTGTAGTGGACGGTGTCACCGAGGTGGAACGGGCCGACGCTGTCCGGGACCTTCGCGAGGCTCAGCTCCGCGACGCCGACGACGGGGACGGTGGCCTCGCCGGGCGGGCTCTGGACCGGCTGGCCCTCGGGGTCGGTGCCGTGGGCGTGCGCGACGTTGGTCACGTGACCGGCCGTGACGTCGGCCGCGGTGATGACGTAGCTGCCGTGGCAGGTCGCGGTCTGGCCGGGGTTGAGGCTGGTGGTGTCGCAGGTGATCCCGGTGACGTGGTCGTCGGTCACCGTCAGGTTGTCGACCGCGGCCGTGCCGGTGTTGGTGACGGTGTACGTGTAGGTGACGGTGTCACCCAGGTGGAACGGCCCGGCGCTGTCCGCCTTCTTCGCGAGGCCGAGCTGTGCCACACCCGCCACGGGCAGTGTCACCTCGCGCTGCGGGCTCACAACCGTGTCGCCCCGCGGGTTGGTGGCGAACGCCTCGGCCGTGTTGGTGATGTGGCCGAGCGCCAGGTCGGCGTCGGTCACCACGTACGTGGAGTGGCAGGTGGTGCTCTGGCCGGGGTTGAGGGTGGTCGCGTCGCAGGTCACCGGCGTGACGTGGTCGTCGGTGACGGCGACGTTGTGGAGCACCGTCGAGCCGGTGTTGGTGACCGTGTAGGTGTAGTGGACGGTGTCACCGACACGGACCGGTCCGAGGGTGTCCGCCTGCTTGGTCAGGTCGATGGAGGACGGGCCGACCACCGTGACCGTGGCCTCGGCCTCCGGCGAGGTGACCGGTTCGCCGTTGGACGTCCCGCCGGCGAAGACGTGGTTGGTGACCTTCCCGTCCTGGGCGTCGGCCGCCGTCACGACGTAGCTGCCGTGGCACTTGGTGCTGTCGCCGGGGCTGCCGCGCGGGGCCAGGGTGGTGGTGTCGCAGGTGATCCCGGTGACCCTGTCGTCCGTCAGCGTGAGGTTGGTGATCTCGGTTCCGCCGGTGTTGTTGACCACGTAGGTGTACGGCACGGTGTCACCGACGTGGAACGGCTCCGGCGCGTCGACGTGCTTGATCACCTCGAGCCCCGGTGGCGCCACCACGGGTACGTTCTCCGAGGACGGCGGAGAGGTGACCGGTCCTTCGTCGGTGGTCCCGGTGGCCTGGGCCGTGTTGTCGACGTGGCCGGCGGCGGCGTCCTCGGCGGTGACCAGGTACGTCGCCGTACATGTCACCGTCTCACCGGGGGGCAGGGCGATCGCCGGGCAGCTGATCGGCCCGACCTTGGGGTCGTTGACGGCCAGGTTGTTGATCGGCACGTTCCCGGAGTTGGTCACGACGAAGTCGTACTGGATCGGCGTGCCCACCGTGATCAACCCGGGCAGCGGCTGGTGCGCCTGCTTGACCAGGTTCAGCTCGGGCAGCGGCCGCTCGGTGCTGATCACCACGTTGCGGATCAGGTGCACGTCGGTGAACAGGCCGGTGGACCCGGCGAAGCCGAACTTGTACGTCGCGGGCAGCGGCTGCGGCGCGGGCGTCTGGATCACCTGGTGCGAACCGGTGCCGTCGTTGAAGTCGACGGAGACGGTGAGCACCGGCGAGGGCGCCGGCGTCAGGTGCACGTTCACCCGGCGGCGCGAGGGCTCCAGCAGGGTCTGCGCCTGGTCCGGCGTCACACCGGGCGGCAGCGAGGTGAGCGGGCCCTGGAGGGTGCCGGGCAGGGTGGAGGGCCACGGGCCGCTGGTGGTGAAGTTGCTGGTCGTCGCGGTCAGGAAGCAGTAGCCGAGGAGGCCGTTGCCCGGCCCGCGGACGGTGACCATGTTGGCGCCCGGCGCGGGGATGCGGAAGCCCGTACCGGCGGGGGAGCGCTGAGAGCAGCCGTTGCCGCGCTGCTCCCAGTCGCCGAAGTAGTTGCCGAGCACGTCGAGCCCGACTCCCAGGTACCCGCTGTCGACGCCGGGCAGGAAGGTGAGGTTCGGGTTGTCGTCGGGAAGCTTCTGGGCGTAGCCGAGGCTGCCGCCGAAGGCGCCGGGGTGGTTGAGGGAGACATCGCCGTTGACCAGGAAGAAGGAGATACCGTCGGCCGGGGTGGCGGGTGTGGTGCTGCCGTACTGCCACTGGTCGAAGGACACGTCCAGGCCGTTGCCGGCCGGTAGGGCCTGGTCGAAGAGGACCGCGCCGCTCTGGTCGTTGCTGGAGTCGGTGATCCGCAGGTAGCCGAGGGGGGCGCTGTCCAGCGGGGGCACCGGGCCGGTCTGGGGGACGGGGCAGCCGCCGAGCGGGCGACCGTCCGGCCCGATCGTCGAGATGGGTGCACCGGTGAGGCAGGCGGAGCCGACGGCGACGAACCGCGGGTCGGCGGTCGCACCGGTGAACGTCTCGTGGAGCAGTGGAGTACCGGTGGCCCGGACCCGCTCCGGCAGCGGCGCGGCGAGGTGGTGGGCGGGGGCGACGGCCTGGGCGAGTGAGGTGGTGAGGCCGGCGCCGATCAGGCCCAGCGTGGCCGCGGCGCTGATGAAGCGGGCCGTTCCGGCACGAAGCCGTGACGGTCCGTGGGAATGTCTCGTCATGCCGTTAATATGCGCGGGCGCTACGCACCGTTATCACTGAAGTACTGTCAGTGGAGCTATTCAATCGCTCGGACGAGCGAGTCGGAGGGGGCGGCCCGATGGGTAACGGGGTGTCAGGGTGACCCAGGGTCTTCCAGGATCATTCCAACGATCCTCGCTCGGTGGATGCGGTAAGGTGGCCGACGTCGATCGTGACCGCGACTCAGGAGGTGAGACCCATCAACGGAATGTCCGAGCGGGTGCTCCCGGAGCGCGGCCGTGCGGGCGCCGTCCGCGCATAGCGTGGCCGGCGCGCCGACGCGGTGTCGGCCCTCGCGGGAGCCCTGACGGAGTCGTCAGCCCTCCCGTCTCCCCCCAAGGGGTTCTCTTGCCGATCTTCCCTTCCGCCTCCCTCCGTTCCTCGGTGGTCTCCCGGCTGCGCGCCGCCGGGTGCGTGTTCGCCGAGGACGAGGCGCGGATCCTGCTCTCCGCCGCCGCCTCGCCCGCCGGTCTGGCCGCCATGGTCCGCTCCCGCGCCGACGGGCGGCCGCTCGAACACGTCGTCGGCTGGGCCGAGTTCGCCGGTCTGCGGATCGCCGTCGACCCGGGCGTCTTCGTCCCGCGCCGCCGCAGCGAGTTCCTGGCCGCCACCGCCACCGCGCTGACCGCCCCGGGCGCGGTGGTGCTCGACCTGTGCTGCGGCAGCGGCGCGCTGGGCGCCGCGGTGGCGGCCACGGCGGCGCACCCGGTCGAGCTGTACGCGGCCGACATCGACCCGGGCGCGGTCCGCTGCGCCCGCCGCAACCTGGCCGGCGTCGCGGCCGGGGTCTTCGAGGGAGACCTGTTCACCGCCCTGCCCGCGGACCTGCGCGGCCGGGTGGACGTGCTGATCGCCAACGTCCCGTACGTCCCGACCGGGGACATCGGCCTGCTGCCGCCCGAGGCGCGGCTGCACGAGGCCCGGCCCGCGCTGGACGGCGGGGCGGACGGGCTGGACGTGCTGCGGCGGGTGGTCGCCGAGGTGCCGCGGTGGCTGGCGCCCGGCGGGTCGCTGCTGTTCGAGACCAGCGAGCGGCAGGCGCCGACGGCCCTCGCGGTGACCGGAGCGGCCGGGCTGGCGGCGGTCGAGCAGTGGCAGGAGGACCTGGACGCCACCGTGGTCTCGGCGACACTGCGCTGAACCGCCGGTCGGCGCAGGGGGCTTCGAGCGCCGGAACCGGCCACCGCACCCCCGTGGCGGTGGCCGGCGCCGGAGCCGGTCAGATGTGGGAGCCGTACACGTGGTCGACCGGGATGGTGAGGAGCACCCGGCGGTCGGAGACCATCGCCTCGCGGTACTCCGCCCAGTCCGGGTGCTCCCCGGCGGCGCGGCGGTAGTAGTCCACCAGCGCCTCGACCTCCGGCCCGTCGGGGTCGGTGCCCGGGCCGGTCAGGGTGGCCACGCCCTCGGCGGTGGCCCAGGAGCGGCCGTCCGGCCCGGTCACCTCCAGGCTGGCCCGCGGGTCCCGGCGCAGGTTGGCGGTCTTGGCCCGCCCCTCCTGGGTGGAGATCAGGACGGCGTTCGCCGCCCGGTCGTAGAACGGCAGGACGGGGGAGAGCTGCGGCCGGCCGTCCGCCTTGATGGTGGCGAGGATGCCGAGGCGGCTCTGCGCGAGCAGCGCGTACGGGTCGAAAGGAGTGGCGGTCATGGGAGCATCATCGGCCTTCACACCGGTGTGAGGGCAAGGTCCGCCACGCGTGTTGGGAGAGGAGGCCCCGCATGACGGCACGGGCCGGCCGGGCCGGTGCGGGAGGTCGGGAAATCCGCCGCGACGTCCGGCGCGAGCCGCTAGGGTCGGGCGTGAGACCAGTGACGGTGCGTCAACGAGTGCGTACCGTCCGAACCCGAGGGGACAGCGCACGATGGCACGCGAACGCAGGCCGGTGGAACTGCTGGAGTTCTCCGACGACCTCCACACCGACGACGTCACCCCGCTGCAGCACTTCCTGGCCGCCCGCATGCGCGAGCTGGTCGAGGCCCAACCCGAGGGCACCAGCGCCCGGTTCGCCGCCGAGCGGCTGGCGCAGATCACCGCCGGCGACTGCGTCTTCCTCTCCGACGTCCTGGTGGCCTGGGAGGAGATCGTCCTGGAGGGCCGCAACGACGAGCCCGGCTGGACGCAGCGGATGCGCCAGGACGCCATGCTGTGGTGGCGGCGGCTCTGCGACACCGCGTCGCGGTTCAGCGACCACCCCGACCACCGATCCCGCTGGCGCCCGCTGAAGTTCATGAACCTCGCGCACGCGGAGTTCATGGACGGCCTGACCGACCGCGCGGGCGGCGTCTACGGGCAGGGGGCGCACCCGTGATCCCGGGCGGCCGGGGGCGGTGGCCGTAGCCGCTCCCGGAACGGGCTGTCGGTGGCGGCTGGTACGGTCCCGCGCATGAGCAACAGTGTGCCCTTCACGGGCGAGGAGAAGGAAATCCTCCATGCGGCGCTGGACCGGCACCGCGACGTGGTGCTGTGGAAGCTGGAGGGGCTGGACGACGAGCAGCTGCGCCGTCCGATGACGCCCTCCGGGACGAATCTGCTGGGGCTGGTGAAGCACCTCGGCGGCGCCGAACTCGGCTGGTTCCGGCAGACGTTCGGCCGGGAGATGGGCCCGCTGCCGTTCAACATCGACGCCGACGACGAGTCCGACATGCGGGTGGCGCCGCACGAGTCGACGGCGGACGTCCTGGCCTTCTACGCGCGGGCCCGGGCCGGTGCCGACGAGGCGATCCGGGAGCTCGCGCTGGACGACCTCGGCACCTCCTGGTCGGGCAACACCGTCTCGCTGCGCTGGGTGCTGACCCACATGAACACGGAGACGGCGCGGCACGCCGGGCACATGGACATCCTGCGCGAACTGATCGACGGCGGGACGGGGGACCACGACCGGCGCTGACCTCGTCGGCCCCGTCGGCCCTGAGGCGGGCCGACGGGGCCGAGGCCGGGTCTCTAAGGCCGGGGCAGTTTGGGCCGCCCGGGGCCGCGCCCCGGGCGGCCGCCGGGCGGCCCCCG
>NZ_JBICYZ010000132.1:0-9103 GCF_043201465.1 Kitasatospora sp. NPDC048298 | reverse complement strand
GGGACAGGAGCCGGTGTGGCTGGCGACGAATGCAAAGTTGCCAGACCGCAACGGGCCCCGCCAAGACCCCCTCGCTACGACCCGCCGTCGTAGCGCAGCGGCCGTCTGTGATTCGAAGGAAGGGCCACGCCGAGCGCGCCACCCCCTTCCGACCTGCGCAAACACCACCCACCCCCTAGCGAAAAGCGGGCAAAACGGACATTCCTAGCCATCGTCGTGCCCCGCAACCGCATGTGAGCGCACTCACCGTTTGAACCCCGACAGCATCACCACCCGACCCACCCCCATCACGCCGAGTCACCGCCGACCAGGCCGCCACTGAGACCGCGGTCACACCCCGGCGACGCCGCAAAGGCGCCGCAGCGCGTCGCCACCGCCGCCGGCCCGCCCGGTCGGTACGGCCCCGGCTGCGCTTCGTGTCGAGGCCGTGTTCGAGGTGGCCGAGGTAGAGGCGTGGGGCGGGTTCGAGTTCGAGCTGACCTGCGCCTGGCTCGCCCCGGCCCGAGCGCCAGGTCGGCCTGTGACTCCGCCGTGCTGCGCAGCAGCGGCGCGACCGACAGGACGCCGCTCAGATGCCGCCTGCCTGGGTCAGCTGAAGACGACCGGCCCGTTCGACAGTTGGATCGTGTTCGTACACCCCAGTGGTGCCTTGTCGATCGCCTGGCGGGCAAACGCCACCGAGAGATCGGCCATCTTCTGCCGTCCGGGCGGCGGATTGGATGAGCCTGCCGGTGTCCGGAGTTCGAGGACCGCCGTGTAGTACCAGGTGCGGTCCGGACCATCGGGCGTCGTCCTGACCACGCAGGGGAAGCGCACCACGGAGGAGCGCTCGCCGGCTTCGCCGTCGGAGAACGGCAGGAAGTCCTTCGCTACCTGCCGTCCTTCGTTGTGGATCCGTTCCGCCTCGGTGGCGGCGCCGACGGCGGTGACGACCAGCCTCTGCTGGTCGTTACCGATCACCGTGCACGACAGGTAGGCCGGTGCGGACTCTGTAGGCGGTGTGACCGTCGTCTGCACCGTGGCCGTCGAGGTGGAGTGCAGGATCTCGCTGAATCGTTTGTCGTCAAGGGTGCCCTGGCACTCGCCGAGCGGGATACGAGCTGCCGGTTGTTGAACGGTGCCCGGGTCCTGGGTCCGCTGCCACAGGAACAGGCCGCCGGCCACGACGACGAGTAGGGCGGCTGTGGCCAGCCGTGATCGACGGACCTTCACCCGTACGCTTCTCCTTTCACGGCAGCCGGCGTTCTCGCCGGCTGCGATTTCCGGTGCCGGGTCGGCGCGCTTCCCACTGCCGTCGACCCGGCACCGCGACATGTGAGTGTCACTTCTTTCCGTTGGCGGTGCTGTTCGCCCCGGCGCCTACCGTGCCGCCCTGCGCGGCCTGACCGCCGACCCGTGCCGCGAGGTCCTCGATCTGCGCCTGTGTCAGGGATGAGCCCTTCGCGGCGTCCCGGACGGCCTGGGCCGCACTGATCGCGTTGGAGTTCCGGCCCCCGTCCGACTGCTGGCCGGCTTCCGCCTGGGCGGCCGCCGTGGTGTCCTGCTGGACGCTCGCCGTGACCCCTTGCAGGATCTGGTCGACGATGAAGTCCGATGCTTCGGATGCACCGGCCGCACTGGCGACACCTCCGGTGATGCCACCCAGGGTCGTACTGAAAGCTGTCTTGGCCCAGAACGAGCCGTTCTGAACCGCGTCGTTGAACTCCTTGTCCGAGGCGGCGTGCTGCTTGAACACCGCATCGGCCCGGGCTTCGTTGAGTACGCCGGCCACCGCTCCTCCGGCGTTGGCGGCGTTCTCCACCGGGATGGCGAGCTTCGCGGTGTCGGTCTCACCACCGGCGAAGGTGCCGTGGATCAAAGCCGTGGTGTAGGCCTGCTGGGCGTTGATGACGCTGCCGTAGGCCCCCGGGTCGCGACCGATGACGTTCAGTACGGAGCGGACGTCGGACGTGCTGAGCCTGGCCGGTTCGCCGTTCACTGGCAGCGTGTGGTCCCACGGTGACATCGCGCGCTGGATGTCACCCATGTAGTCGGCGGTCATGTTCCCCAGGCTCGGCCGTAGGGCCGCCAAGGGTGCGCCGGCACCGGACTTGTCGGTGATGCGGGCGAGGCTGCCACCCTCGTCCCGTCCGAACTCCTTCATGACCTTGCTCATGACGTCCGCCTGGTCGGCGGTGTGCTTCGTCGGCGTGGAGGGCAGGTCGTCGTACGGGTGCCCGCTTGTCGCGGCCTCCAGAGCGTGCCCGAATGCGGTGGGCCCGCTGGCCAGGGCGCCGGCCACGACGTCCTTGTTCTGGGAGACGGTGTCTCCTCTGAATTCCTTGTCGTGGGCCAGGTAGTGCAGGTAGTCGGCGGGTTTGGGGCTGCCGCCGGGGTTGACCGTGCCGTCGGTGTTGTAGGCGGTGGGCTTGTCGTGGAAAAATTTGGTGGCCGCCTCCGGGCTGTGGGCCAGCGCTTCCATGATTCCCGTTACCGGCTCGAATCCGGCTCCGCCGTCCTGCCCGAGGATGTTGAAGCCCAGCCGTTCGGGGCTCTTGCTCAGGAGCGCCGGACTCCAGAACCGCATGGTCGGGTGCGTGTCCTTGGAGTCGAGCTGGAGGACGTGTTCGGCGATCGGGTTCAGGAAGTGCGGGTCGTAGTTCCCGGTGCGCAGGATCCCGGCCAGCACCTGGTAGCCCCGTGGGACCCATGGCTTGCCTGCCGTTGTCTCCGGTGTCTCCCAGAGCGGCTCGGCTCCGGCCTTGCGCAGGTCGGCCGCCCACTGGTCCGACAGGTGTGGCTGGTTGGAACCGCGTGTGGCGGTGGCCAGCGCGGTCCCGAGGTTCTTCTGCAACTCCTGGTACTGCTTCCAGCGGGCGTCGCTCGCGCCCGCGACACTGTTGTCGTCGCCGACCATGCTGTTCCAGAACATCAGGAGTCCCTTGGGGCCGATGTCCTGGTAGAACCTGGTCGTGAACTGCGCGTCGGCCGCGTGCGCGTGCAGCAGGCTGTTGAGCTCGACGAGTTCCGCGTCCGACAACTTGTTTCCCTTGGCGGCCAGCTGGACCGCCCGCTTGGCGTCCGCTTCCGCACCGCCGCCGACGGCCTGTGCGTTGAAGGATCCGTCCTTGTCCGTGGAGGCATCGGCGCGCAGGGCGAAACAGGCCCGCTCGTCCGCCTCCGCGGCGTCGCGAAGAACAGCGTCCATCCGGGCCCGGATGTCGCCGGCCTTCGACCGGTACTTGTCGTGGTACGCGGCCGCCGCCTGTGGATCCTGCCGGATCGCCTTGTCGGGATCCGGCCAGCTGACCGTACCGTCGGCACTGACGGTGAGTCCCGCCGTGACCGCTTCGGTGACCAGCGCGTTCGCCGTGTCCTTGGCGGCCTGGATCTCGGTCGCCGCCTGCCGCAGCACGGACGCCAGCGCAGCCGCTTCCACCGCGGCCGCGTCCAGCTGATCGTTACCACGCTGGAGAGCCGGCTTCGCCGACTCGGCGCTCTTGCCGCTCCACCCGGAACCGTTCACCTTGACGACGACGCCGCTGTTCCACTCGCCGTCCAGCGCCTTCAGCTTCGCGGCGACCTCGTCCCAGGCACCCGCGGCCGTCCCCAGACAGTCCACCTTCGCGTTCGTCAGGTCATGAAAACCCACCACGACGCATCAACCCCCATCGGGCTGGAAGGTACCCGCGACGGCCGCATTGGCATCGCGATAGTTCTTGGCCGTCGACCGCACGTTCTGCGCGAGCCCGCCGATGACCTTCGAGAGCGACTGAATCTGCTTGTCCCAAGTCGCCGACGCGTCCTTGCACGCCGCGCCGATGCCGAAGCCAGCGAGCCCGCCCGCGACCGCGGCCATCTCGTCGTCAGCGCTCTCGCACTCGCCCCCCCCAGACGGCAGTTGATCTGGTCGGCAGTCGCGGCAGCGCCGTCGAGCGCCGCCAGGTCGACCGAGAAGCCGCCGCCGGCCGCCGCGCCTGCCGAGTTGATCTGCGTCCGGGCAGCCTCCTGGCCTCTGGCTTTCGCGGTCAGATTGCCGTCCGCGTCGTATGCCCATGGGTTCATCATGCGGTCGAACTCGGTCATGCGATCAGACATGGATCGCCCCACCCCCTACGGCTGATCGAAACCAGCCCCCCTAACGAAAGACCGTTCGATCGTACCCATCAGTTGCACAGCGCATACGTCCGATTCCGGGGAGTCCGCTCACCTGACCCAGCCAGCACCAGTGCGAACGCCGAACGGCTGGGGTGAGGCATAACAGCCGACGTCGCCCGCCGTTCGCCCGTCGTCCTCCCCGACGGGCGAACGGTCGGCCCGCCGACCACATCCGGTTCCGCTCCGGGCAGGGCTTGGCAGCAGGCTGTAGGTGTGAGTCCCGAGGATCCGCGCGGGTGCGGCTGCCCGCATCGAGCCAACGCCGGCAGCGACCGAACCGCTGCCGTCCAGATTCGGGTGGGAGGTGAAGCGGACGGGGCGCGGTGCTGCGTCCCAGGTTGACCAGGACGCCGTCGAGACCAACGGTGGCCGCGGCGGCCCGGTCCGACAGGCCCACCCGACCCTTCGACTGCCCGCCCGTCGCCGGATCCTGCCCGACGGAGGTGACGGTCAGCGGCAGGCCGGGCGCCTTCGCCTGGGGGGCCGACTTCTGCGTCGAGGCCGCCGGAAGGTCGAGTTCGGCCTTCCCCGGCTTGGGCCAGGCCGCGGCCGGCGGCGCGGTCGGGGCTGGGCCGTCTTCGGGTCACGACGGTCCGCCTCCACCTTGGAGAACGGGACGGGCCCGGCGTGCTGGACGGGCGGCAGGTCGAACTCGTCGCCCGCCGCTACCGCGACGGCCGGAAGCTATAGGCGGCTATCAGAGCCGTCACGGCCATGGGCGCGACTTTACGGAGCACAGGGCGTGTTATTGCCTCGGACCGGCGCAATCGCGATCCGGGCGAAGCGCCCGTGTCGGATGGAGACATCCGTTTCTTTCCACTTGGTCGTGTTGTACGGGTGCGATCACACCCGGCGGGACACTACCAAGAGCCACCGACGGGACGTCCCTGATTGTTCGCCAACCACCCTGCCTACAGGGTCATTTATCTCTCTTTTATAACTCCTTCACATTGAGGACGGCGCCCCTCGGGACCGGCTCCGCCTCGCGAAGAGGTGATTTTTCCGCTTTTCTCCCACCATCAAGCCTGGCCTTCGCACGCTGTGATCACGATGCGGCATCCGATTCCCCCCTCTCATCCGGAACAGAGACCTCCAAATTCGACCGGACCGTCACTGCCGGCTTGCATGATGGGGACGCCTGCAAACCGCACAGAAAGTGAAGGGGATGCACCGTCACAACGCCTACCGAATAGGGCGAACCACCCGGAGAACGGCAACCGCGCTGATCGCGGCCGCCGTCGTGAGCATCGCCGTACTGGGCCACGTCCCCGTCCATGCCGACACGGGAAGCCCCCGGCTCGGGGTCACCTACAACCAGCCCCCGGTCCTGCACGACTACGCGGCCTGGGAGAGCCAGTGGACGCCGGGCAGCAGCAGCAACGTCAATGTGCCATGCGTCAGTGATCCAGCGGTCTGGCCCACCGTCGGGCGCAACGACGTCGTCCTGACCGCCAGGATCTCCGACCCGGACAGCGACGTCGCCCTGAGCGCCAAGTTCGAGGCCTGGAACCACGACACCGGGCAGTTCTTCCCGCCGGTCCGGGCGGGCGCTCCCAACGGTTCCTGGGCCGTCACGAGACTCGGCGCCGACAGCCTGCGTGACGGCGGCCGCTACAAGTGGCACGTCCAGGCCGAGGACGGCATCACCGGCTCCGGTTTCGGCCGTGACTGCGGCTTCAACGTCGACCGCACGCCTCCTTCCAAGCCGACCGTCACCTCCGCGGACGGCCGCAGCATCGATGTCGGGGAGGTGCCCGTCGGCATCCCGCGCACGGTCAAGTTCGCCTCCAGCGACCAGTTCGGCCTGAAGGGGTTCTGCTACTCCCTCAACAAGCCGCTGCCCGTGGTCAACCAGGGCTGCGGCGGCACCTGGGTGGACGCCGGCCCGGACGGGACGGCGACCGTCACGTTCACACCCACCCTGTGGCCGACCAACCGGCTCACCGTCCAGGCGATGGACAAGGCCGGCAACCTCTCCCCCTACGACGGTTCGGACGGCGGCCCCAACTCCAGCACCCGGCTGATCACCACCGCCCCGAACAACTTCGTCCACGACGCCACCGACCCGGCCCTGGCCGGCGACCGCCCCGGCGACCTGACCGGTGACGGGCACGCCGACCTGGTGGCCGCCACCAGCACCGGCGAACTCGTCCTCTACGCGGGCCACGGCGACGGCACCTTCGAGCAGCCCCGGACCGTCGCCACCCCGGGCTGGTCCGGCGCCCAGGTCACCCACCGAGGTGACTTCACTGGCCAGAGCCCCGGCCAGACCAGGGACGGCTACGAGGACTTCCTCGTCAAGCAGGGCACCCGGCTCTACCTCTACCCCGGCAACCGCATGGGCGCCCCCGACGAGTCCCGGCGTACCGAACTGGCCCACCCCAGCGGGAGCGACTGGTCCGCCACCAACCAGATCGTCGCCGCCGGCAACCTCGACGACATCGCCGGGAACGACCTGATCGCCCAGGACGGCGACTCCCTCGTCCTCTACAGCGGTACGGTCGCAGGTCCCCTCGCCACCCAGACCGGCACCAACCAGTTGAAGTCCGGTACCGTGATCTCCGCCTCCGGCTGGAGCGACTACGACGTCCTCGCCCCCGGCGACGTCAACGGTGACGGCATCCCCGACCTGCTCGCCCGGAGCACCACCACCGACCCCGGTGGCGCCGAGTACGGGCGCGTCCGCCTCGTCCTGGGCACCCGCAACGCCGACGGTCGCGGCTACCAGGCCGGCAGCCCCGCGGCCGGCACCGTCTACGCCACCGGCCTCGACCCCCAGCACCGGCCCCTGATCACCACGCCCGGCAACCTGCACGGCAGCGTCGCCGACAGCGGCAGGGGCTACCCCCTGTTCACCCCGACCCCGGGCCAGACCACCGGCGACCTCCTCGCCACCACGCCCGCCGACTCCGCCACCCCGGTGATCTACTACACCGCCGACGGAACCGCCCAGACCACCACCTGCCCCACCGGCTGCCTGCTGATGTACCCCGGCACGCCGACCGGGCTCGGACAACCGCGCCTGGCCGCCCAGGGCAACCTGCACACCGTCACCGCACTCGACGGCGGACAGAGCCTGCGCAGCCCCGCCACCACCATGACGCGCGCCGCCAACGGCACGCTCGTCGCCGTCAAGGTCACCGCCGACGGCAACCTGTGGGCGACCAACCAGACCGGCACCACGGGCGGCTTCCGCAGCTGGTACCAGCTCAGCGGCCAGGGCGTCCACACCGGCGACCCGGCACCGATCCTGTCGCCGGCCGCCGGCGGCACCGTCCACGTCTTCGCCCGCACCCGCGCCGGCGGGATCGTCGACTACGCCCAGGCCGGCCCCGACGCGTCCTTCAGCCCCGCTGCGGCGGTCGGCGGCTCCACGCCGGTCTTCGCCCGGGACCCCGCCGTCACCCTCAGCGCCAACGGCGGCATGATCGTCACCGCCGTCGACACCGGCGGCGACCTGTGGGCGACCAACCAGACCGCGCCCGGCTCCGCGTTCGGCGCCTGGTTCAAGGTCAGCGCCAGCGGCGGCCTCACCGGCCGCGCCGCAGCCGTGACGTCCCCCGCGGGAGGCGGCACCGTCAACCTGTTCGCCCGCACCACCAACGGCCACATCGGCTTCTTCGGCCAGGGCGGCCCCACCAGCGGATTCAGCTCGGGCGCCTACCTCGGCGCCACCTCGCCCGCCTTCGCCGGGGACCCGAGCGTCACCACCGCGTCCAACGGCACCATGGTCGTGGCCGCCATCGACGTCAACGGCGACGTCTGGGCCATCGACCAGGCCGCACCCGGAACACCGTTCCGCGAGTGGTACAAGATCAGCCTCACCGGCGGTACCGGCGGAGCCACCAGCATCGTCCTGTCCCCCGGAGCGGGCGGCACCGTCAACATCGTCGCCCGCACCACCAACGGCCACATCGCCCTGTTCGGCCAGGGCAATCCGACCAGCGGATTCAGCACCGGCGCCTACCTCGGCAACCCGAACATGATCTTCGCCGGAGACCCGCGCGTCACACTCCTCGACAACGGCGCCATGATCGTCACCACCACCGACACCGCAGGCACCACCTGGGCCATCGACCAGGGCTCACCGGGAGAATCCTTCCGCTCCTGGTACCAGGTGTAATCACAAGGACAGGAAGATCAACAGGTCGGCCGGTCTGGCGGAACACGCCAGGCCGGCCGACCTGTCAATTGTCGATGCCACCGGGGACATCGAAGCAGGCATGACCCATCGGCACCGCACGCGCCCGCTGTCCGCGAGGCGGAACTCCGCTTCACAGCAGCACTTGGACGGCTGCTGCCGACCGCACACTCTGCTCAGTGCATGCAACGGCACTCCCGAACCGACGTGGTGGGGAACGAATATGGATACAGAGTATGGAGGGCCCGGCCCGAGCTGACGGCGTCGGCCAGCCGGCACCGCGACCAGGCGGCAGCATGCGCCAGTCGGCTCGCCGGCGCGGCGGGTCCTTCGGGCGGCTGGCAGTGGTCCTCGGGTGCCTTGCCCTCGCGTGTACGTCCTGCGCCGGTGCCGGCGGCGATGCAGCCGTGATCAAGCAGGCCGAGCTGGTCGGGGACTGGAGCAATGCGGCCGGCGCCACGATGCACGTCTCGGATGACCACAGCCTGACCGCGAGTGGGATCGATCACGCGGTGCCCGACTACAAGTGCTCGACGAGCGTGACGGCCGGTCAGTGGCAGTTCTGGGTGCAGGATGGTTCGCCACACAGCTTCACGGCTTCGGCGTCGGCGACCGAGGGCGAGTCGTTCGACGTGGCGGCGAACACCGGCGAGACGCGTTGCGACCTCGATGCCCAGGTCCAGCATGACGACCGGGGCTTCAACATCTGTCTCGTCCTGGACCCCGACCAGACCTGACCATATGAGGGCCGGGCCCCCTTCCCTGCTCAGCCGGGCGATGTCTATCGTCCGGGTATGTACACGGGCTCGGGAAGGAGGCCCTCAA
>NZ_JBICYZ010000131.1:0-9384 GCF_043201465.1 Kitasatospora sp. NPDC048298 | reverse complement strand
ACGAGTGCGAGCAGGCGTACTGGACGAGACTGGAGCAACACCCGCAAGTCGCTTGATCACACGATCGCGGACTCCACGAAAGTCGGGGCAGCTCACTGCACGCCTACCTGCGGTGGCGCAACGCCAACGCCCGCCACCCCGACGTCCTGGCCGCCCAACGCAAGGAACGCGCCCGGATCCGCAGTGAGAAAGGACTCCGCTGGGGCGGACGACCTGTCCTCGCCGCCTGATCAAGCCGCTGGCAAGCTCTTGCGGTCACAGCATTAGCATCTCCTGCCATGAGCGATTCGGAGCATGTCCTCAACTGGCTGCAGGCCTGGTACGCCGATCAGTGCAACGAGGACTGGGAACACGAGTGGGGCGTGAAGATCGAGACGCTCGACAACCCCGGTTGGTCCGTCTCCATCGACCTGGAGAAGACGGACCTGAAGGAATGCGAGTACCCCCGACACGACGTCAACCGCAGCCCGCACGACTGGGTGTGGGTGTGGACCTCCGACAAGATCTTTCACGCCAGGTGCGGCCCTGCCAACCTCTCCGAGGCCCTCACGCTGTTCCGCTCCTGGGCGACCGCAAACACTCCTTGAGCGCTCGCCCATAGCCCGAGCCCCAACCCGGTGAACCTATGCGGTCGCAGCACTAGTCACGGAGTTTGACCGGCTGCTGACCTGCGATCAGGCCTCCGGCCAGAGGAGTTCCATTTCCTCGCCCGGCGGAATGAAGGTGACGGCGCTGTCCGCGTTCTCGACATAGCCGTACGCGTCGACTGTGGAGTAGGTGCGGGGGCCGTGACAGTGTGTACGGCCCCCGCACCGGGTGTGGGCGCCCCGTTCCCGCCCTCGTCGTCCGGATCTGCACATGGTGGTGAGCTGTGCAGTGTGCTCTATCACCTGTACGCGATGCTGAGCTGCACTGTTGGTGGGGAATCGAACCCCCTGCGTTGCTCTTCACGCGCCAGGGCCGGATAAACCGCCGGCCGCGGTGTGTGCACGCCTCCATGACGACTACCTGCTTCCCACACCCAGCTTGTGGGGTCAGTCCTCGATCAGGTCGATCTCCCAGTTGGTGCGCTGGATCAAGGTGTCCACCTCGCGGATCTCCTTGGCCAGAACATCTGCCTGGGCGCGGAGCTCGGCGACCGGCAGGGCGGAGAGAATCCGCAGTTCGGACCGCAACTGCCGTACGGCTCCGCGCTGGTCGCGTCCGGAGGCAGCGTCGGCGGCCGCGGTGGTCACCGAGTGGCGCAGCCGCAGGACGTCCCGGCGGGCGAGGGCGTCGGTAAGAGTGCCGCCACCCTCGATGAGCACGGTGGAGTTGGTCCGGTTGATCTGACGGATCAGCCTCTCCAGCTCATCCAGCACCTCCCCGGCTTGGGCCAGGACCTCCGCCGCGTTCTCGGCCGGCTCCTCGCCCTCCTGGTAGCGGGCACTGCCGACAACGCGCGCCCGCAACTGCTCCACCTGCCGCACCGCCGCCGCGCGCTGCGCGAGCGCTTCAGCCAGTTTCACCGCGTCATCCACCTCTGCCTGCCATTGATCGTCCGGCAAGTATGCATGTCGGTGGCTGACGGTGCGATTCGCGGGGTAGGGTCGGCCGGACTCACCCGACGGGCGCCGAATGGTTCATGAAACGACCTCACGGGCCCAATGAGAACCGGACAGTCCTGTCCCTGGCGGTCGGACTTCGTTGAGACAGAACCGTGCCGGTCAAACTTCGATGAGACTCGCCAAACTTCGGTGAGACGGGTCAGTCCGTGTCCTCTGACAGGCGGTCTTGACCGATTGACAAGTGATCTTGACCGGCCACGACGCCGAGCGGCGCAGCCGGCGGCCTGCGCCCGTGTGGTGGAACCGGGCCGGAGGCGGCCGTGGCAGAGCATGACGGCGCAGATGGGCGTCGAGGCGGGCGGTGGTGCGGGGGCGAGGGGTTCGACAACGGGAAGGGGCGCCGACGGCGAAGCGGCGTGTTCAGCGGGCGCCTGGGGCATCCGGCAACCGCACGACGGCGGTACCGGCCTGGGACTCGCCGAACCCCCAGCCCGCGACAAGGGAGCAGTCGACCGCTTCGAGGGCATCGCTCCACGGCCAGTGGTCGGTGCCGTAGTAGAAGCCGCCCTCGCTGCGCGCGGCCTCCTCGGTGCGGCAGAGCATGCGGAGATGGTCGCGCAGCGCGGGATGCGCGACCACGCCCAGCCTGTGCTCCCAGGGCTCGTCGGCGCAGCCGGCGCCCGACAGGTCGTGGATCGACACCAGGTGTTCGGGGCCGCGCTCGGTGAACGTGGCGGCCCGCATCGCATCGGCGAGAGTGCCGTCGGTCGCGACGCGCAGCAGCACGGTCAGCCAGCCGTTCAGCTTCGTGGACTCCTCGGTGGTGAGGTCGACCCCGTGGCGGCCCAGGAGCGGTCCCAACTCCGTGCCGCGCACCAGCGCCTCACCGGACTCGTCGACCGTCGAGACGGCCCGCAGGTCGGAGACGAAGGTGTCGTCGAACGGCCGGGGGCCCTTGTGCCCGCCGTCGCCCCACGGTCCCTTTCCCGTCAGGAGGTCGGCGTCGAAGCGAAACAGCGACCCGCCCAGGTCGAACCGCCATGTCCAGGGGGAGAAGGGGTACGCGCCGTCCGGATCCGGAAGGTGCCTCGGCTCCCGGCCCGACAGCGCGTCGGGGGTGGCCCAGGGGTTCGGGAACAGGAACTCGTCGAGGGAGTCCGAGGCGTAGTACACCCCGTATCCGGCGGCGGGGTCGGCGGCCGGTTCTCCGCCGAGCAGTATCGCGAAGGCACCGGCCAGCGCGGCGTCCCACCCGTCGAGGTCGGTCGCCGGGGCCGTTTCGGGCGTCATGATGGGCACTCCTTCAGGTCGGATTCATGTCGTGTCGCACGGGTTGACGCAAGGTATCGGTCGCCGGTGACACCCGCTGTCAGAGCCGGCAGGCTCAACTCGCAGGCCATGACAGCGACTTGTTCACCTCATGACAGCCGAGATCCCTGACCTCGACCGGCAGAAGACCGGCCCGACGACCCCTCGCCCTCGATCAGTCCGCTGTCACCCGTCCCACTGACACCGCCCCACCCACTCACGGGCCGGACTGCCACGGCCCGGCCCCGACCGGTCGGACGTCGAGTTCGCCGCGGCGGCGCTGGAACAGGCCGAGTGCGGCAACCGACGGGGCGTCGCGGAGCTCTCCGCCCTCGATCAATCGCCACACTTCGTCCTCGCTGAACCAGCGGCTGATCATGCCGGCCTCCGTCTCTTCCGGGTCGGCCTCTCTGCTGGTCAAGCCGGTGGCGAGAATGATGTGGACGCCTTGGTTGCAGTATCCGTAGGCCTCGTACAGATACCCGAGCCGTGTCATCGCTGTGGCAGTGAGCCCGTCTCCTCCGCGAGTTCACCCTGGGCGAGGTCCAGCGGATCTGCGTCGGGGCGCTCCTCCCACGAGCCCTGTGGGAACTCCCAGTAGCGTCCCTCCACCGGGTACCGGTACTGCTGGACGAGGTGGAATCCACCGTCGGCATAAGGAACGATCAGCGCGAAATCGGGCTTCTCCACCACGCCGAAAATCCCGGTCGAGCCGTCCTGGCGAATCGTCTTGTCCTCGCGGACGGTCATCCGGCGGTTCTTGTATACGACGTCGCTGCTGGTTGCTCGGATCTCTCGGTCGAAATCTTCCGGAGCGCCAGTGATGTGCATGCACGGAAGATTAACCGTCAGGCGCGGACGCTGGGCCAGAGTTCGGGGACTTTCCCGGCGTCCCGGTCCTGCTCGGGCCGGCGCCTGGTGTGGACGAGCCGGACTGCCCACCACGGGTCGTCGGCCGGTGGGCAGGGCGAGGACGATCGGGCGGGGCGGCCGGCGTGACAGACCGGGCACTCCAGGCGGTCCGGCTCGGCGTTCTTGTGCCTGCTTGTCGACCAGGGCGGCCAGGTCGGGGTCGATGCCGTTCCACGGATTCCAGGGGGGTGGAAGGCGGGGATGGTGGCGAGGACCTCGGGAGGGTGTGCGGCAGGGCCTGCTGCCCGGTGAAGACGCGGGAGGCCGCGGGCAGCGCGGTTGCCCCGCCCGTTATTCCTCGCCCCGCCGTCCCGATGGGCATGACGTACCCCACAGGGCGGTATGTACAAGTTTCAACATTTCTCCCGTAGCGTCGTTCTTGCCCCACCACAGCGGGGCACCGCCCGGAGCCATCAACCCATGGCTCCGGGCCGATCAAGGAGGAAAGATCATGAACAAGTCCGTCGGACGCCGGGCCGCCACCGCGGCCGCCGCGCTCGCCGCGACGCTCGGTGGGCTGCTGCTCGCCGGCGGCACCGCCTCGGCCGCACCGGCTCAGGCCGTCCACCGCGACACCACCGTCTCCGCCTCCCCGGCGGCCTTCCAGGTCCGCGACCACGAGGGCGACCGCTTCGACCGCTACGGCAGCGGGCACACGAGCCGCTGGGACGGCCACCGCTCCTGGGAGCGCCAGGGCAGCTACTGGTACAGCAACGACCACGGCCACCGGTACCGCTACGACGGCCACCGGTTCTACCAGTGGGACAGCGGCTGGCAGATCATCCAGGTCATCAACGCGTACGGGTTCAACCCGCACGTCTTCCGCTGACCTGCGACGGCTCGGGGCGGGAACGCGCGCCTGATTCGGTGCCGGCACACCGCGCGGCCCCAGCCGCCCTCTCGCGTCGCCGTTCGGCCGGACACCGGTGTCCGGCCGAACGGCGACGCGAGAGGGCGGCTGGGGCCGCGCGGTGTGCCGGCACCGAATCAGGCGCGCGTTCCCGCCCCGAGCCGTCGCAGGTCAGCGGAAGACGTGCGGGTTGAACCCGTACGCGTTGATGACCTGGATGATCTGCCAGCCGCTGTCCCACTGGTAGAACCGGTGGCCGTCGTAGCGGTACCGGTGGCCGTGGTCGTTGCTGTACCAGTAGCTGCCCTGGCGCTCCCAGGAGCGGTGGCCGTCCCAGCGGCTCGTGTGCCCGCTGCCGTAGCGGTCGAAGCGGTCGCCCTCGTGGTCGCGGACCTGGAAGGCCGCCGGGGAGGCGGAGACGGTGGTGTCGCGGTGGACGGCCTGAGCCGGTGCGGCCGAGGCGGTGCCGCCGGCGAGCAGCAGCCCACCGAGCGTCGCGGCGAGCGCGGCGGCCGCGGTGGCGGCCCGGCGTCCGACGGACTTGTTCATGATCTTTCCTCCTTGATCGGCCCGGAGCCATGGGTTGATGGCTCCGGGCGGTGCCCCGCTGTGGTGGGGCAAGAACGACGCTACGGGAGAAATGTTGAAACTTGTACATACCGCCCTGTGGGGTACGTCATGCCCATCGGGACGGCGGGGCGAGGAATAACGGGCGGGGCAACCGCGCTGCCCGCGGCCTCCCGCGTCTTCACCGGGCAGCAGGCCCTGCCGCACACCCTCCCGAGGTCCTCGCCACCATCCCCGCCTTCCACCCCCCTGGAATCCGTGGAACGGCATCGACCCCGACCTGGCCGCCCTGGTCGACAAGCAGGCACAAGAACGCCGAGCCGGACCGCCTGGAGTGCCCGGTCTGTCACGCCGGCCGCCCCGCCCGATCGTCCTCGCCCTGCCCACCGGCCGACGACCCGTGGTGGGCAGTCCGGCTCGTCCACACCAGGCGCCGGCCCGAGCAGGACCGGGACGCCGGGAAAGTCCCCGAACTCTGGCCCAGCGTCCGCGCCTGACGGTTAATCTTCCGTGCATGCACATCACTGGCGCTCCGGAAGATTTCGACCGAGAGATCCGAGCAACCAGCAGCGACGTCGTATACAAGAACCGCCGGATGACCGTCCGCGAGGACAAGACGATTCGCCAGGACGGCTCGACCGGGATTTTCGGCGTGGTGGAGAAGCCCGATTTCGCGCTGATCGTTCCTTATGCCGACGGTGGATTCCACCTCGTCCAGCAGTACCGGTACCCGGTGGAGGGACGCTACTGGGAGTTCCCACAGGGCTCGTGGGAGGAGCGCCCCGACGCAGATCCGCTGGACCTCGCCCAGGGTGAACTCGCGGAGGAGACGGGCTCACTGCCACAGCGATGACACGGCTCGGGTATCTGTACGAGGCCTACGGATACTGCAACCAAGGCGTCCACATCATTCTCGCCACCGGCTTGACCAGCAGAGAGGCCGACCCGGAAGAGACGGAGGCCGGCATGATCAGCCGCTGGTTCAGCGAGGACGAAGTGTGGCGATTGATCGAGGGCGGAGAGCTCCGCGACGCCCCGTCGGTTGCCGCACTCGGCCTGTTCCAGCGCCGCCGCGGCGAACTCGACGTCCGACCGGTCGGGGCCGGGCCGTGGCAGTCCGGCCCGTGAGTGGGTGGGGCGGTGTCAGTGGGACGGGTGACAGCGGACTGATCGAGGGCGAGGGGTCGTCGGGCCGGTCTTCTGCCGGTCGAGGTCAGGGATCTCGGCTGTCATGAGGTGAACAAGTCGCTGTCATGGCCTGCGAGTTGAGCCTGCCGGCTCTGACAGCGGGTGTCACCGGCGACCGATACCTTGCGTCAACCCGTGCGACACGACATGAATCCGACCTGAAGGAGTGCCCATCATGACGCCCGAAACGGCCCCGGCGACCGACCTCGACGGGTGGGACGCCGCGCTGGCCGGTGCCTTCGCGATACTGCTCGGCGGAGAACCGGCCGCCGACCCCGCCGCCGGATACGGGGTGTACTACGCCTCGGACTCCCTCGACGAGTTCCTGTTCCCGAACCCCTGGGCCACCCCCGACGCGCTGTCGGGCCGGGAGCCGAGGCACCTTCCGGATCCGGACGGCGCGTACCCCTTCTCCCCCTGGACATGGCGGTTCGACCTGGGCGGGTCGCTGTTTCGCTTCGACGCCGACCTCCTGACGGGAAAGGGACCGTGGGGCGACGGCGGGCACAAGGGCCCCCGGCCGTTCGACGACACCTTCGTCTCCGACCTGCGGGCCGTCTCGACGGTCGACGAGTCCGGTGAGGCGCTGGTGCGCGGCACGGAGTTGGGACCGCTCCTGGGCCGCCACGGGGTCGACCTCACCACCGAGGAGTCCACGAAGCTGAACGGCTGGCTGACCGTGCTGCTGCGCGTCGCGACCGACGGCACTCTCGCCGATGCGATGCGGGCCGCCACGTTCACCGAGCGCGGCCCCGAACACCTGGTGTCGATCCACGACCTGTCGGGCGCCGGCTGCGCCGACGAGCCCTGGGAGCACAGGCTGGGCGTGGTCGCGCATCCCGCGCTGCGCGACCATCTCCGCATGCTCTGCCGCACCGAGGAGGCCGCGCGCAGCGAGGGCGGCTTCTACTACGGCACCGACCACTGGCCGTGGAGCGATGCCCTCGAAGCGGTCGACTGCTCCCTTGTCGCGGGCTGGGGGTTCGGCGAGTCCCAGGCCGGTACCGCCGTCGTGCGGTTGCCGGATGCCCCAGGCGCCCGCTGAACACGCCGCTTCGCCGTCGGCGCCCCTTCCCGTTGTCGAACCCCTCGCCCCCGCACCACCGCCCGCCTCGACGCCCATCTGCGCCGTCATGCTCTGCCACGGCCGCCTCCGGCCCGGTTCCACCACACGGGCGCAGGCCGCCGGCTGCGCCGCTCGGCGTCGTGGCCGGTCAAGATCACTTGTCAATCGGTCAAGACCGCCTGTCAGAGGACACGGACTGACCCGTCTCACCGAAGTTTGGCGAGTCTCATCGAAGTTTGACCGGCACGGTTCTGTCTCAACGAAGTCCGACCGCCAGGGACAGGACTGTCCGGTTCTCATTGGGCCCGTGAGGTCGTTTCATGAACCATTCGGCGCCCGTCGGGTGAGTCCGGCCGACCCTACCCCGCGAATCGCACCGTCAGCCACCGACATGCATACTTGCCGGACGATCAATGGCAGGCAGAGGTGGATGACGCGGTGAAACTGGCTGAAGCGCTCGCGCAGCGCGCGGCGGCGGTGCGGCAGGTGGAGCAGTTGCGGGCGCGCGTTGTCGGCAGTGCCCGCTACCAGGAGGGCGAGGAGCCGGCCGAGAACGCGGCGGAGGTCCTGGCCCAAGCCGGGGAGGTGCTGGATGAGCTGGAGAGGCTGATCCGTCAGATCAACCGGACCAACTCCACCGTGCTCATCGAGGGTGGCGGCACTCTTACCGACGCCCTCGCCCGCCGGGACGTCCTGCGGCTGCGCCACTCGGTGACCACCGCGGCCGCCGACGCTGCCTCCGGACGCGACCAGCGCGGAGCCGTACGGCAGTTGCGGTCCGAACTGCGGATTCTCTCCGCCCTGCCGGTCGCCGAGCTCCGCGCCCAGGCAGATGTTCTGGCCAAGGAGATCCGCGAGGTGGACACCTTGATCCAGCGCACCAACTGGGAGATCGACCTGATCGAGGACTGACCCCACAAGCTGGGTGTGGGAAGCAGGTAGTCGTCATGGAGGCGTGCACACACCGCGGCCGGCGGTTTATCCGGCCCTGGCGCGTGAAGAGCAACGCAGGGGGTTCGATTCCCCACCAACAGTGCAGCTCAGCATCGCGTACAGGTGATAGAGCACACTGCACAGCTCACCACCATGTGCAGATCCGGACGACGAGGGCGGGAACGGGGCGCCCACACCCGGTGCGGGGGCCGTACACACTGTCACGGCCCCCGCACCTACTCCACAGTCGACGCGTACGGCTATGTCGAGAACGCGGACAGCGCCGTCACCTTCATTCCGCCGGGCGAGGAAATGGAACTCCTCTGGCCGGAGGCCTGATCGCAGGTCAGCAGCCGGTCAAACTCCGTGACTAGTGCTGCGACCGCATAGGTTCACCGGGTTGGGGCTCGGGCTATGGGCGAGCGCTCAAGGAGTGTTTGCGGTCGCCCAGGAGCGGAACAGCGTGAGGGCCTCGGAGAGGTTGGCAGGGCCGCACCTGGCGTGAAAGATCTTGTCGGAGGTCCACACCCACACCCAGTCGTGCGGGCTGCGGTTGACGTCGTGTCGGGGGTACTCGCATTCCTTCAGGTCCGTCTTCTCCAGGTCGATGGAGACGGACCAACCGGGGTTGTCGAGCGTCTCGATCTTCACGCCCCACTCGTGTTCCCAGTCCTCGTTGCACTGATCGGCGTACCAGGCCTGCAGCCAGTTGAGGACATGCTCCGAATCGCTCATGGCAGGAGATGCTAATGCTGTGACCGCAAGAGCTTGCCAGCGGCTTGATCAGGCGGCGAGGACAGGTCGTCCGCCCCAGCGGAGTCCTTTCTCACTGCGGATCCGGGCGCGTTCCTTGCGTTGGGCGGCCAGGACGTCGGGGTGGCGGGCGTTGGCGTTGCGCCACCGCAGGTAGGCGTGCAGTGAGCTGCCCCGACTTTCGTGGAGTCCGCGATCGTGTGATCAAGCGACTTGCGGGTGTTGCTCCAGTCTCGTCCAGTACGCCTGCTCGCACTCGT
>NZ_JBICYZ010000130.1:0-9463 GCF_043201465.1 Kitasatospora sp. NPDC048298 | reverse complement strand
TGTGCGGAATGTCGATCCCGGTGTCGCCGGCCCTCCGGCCGCGCCGTGCCCGGTCCGGCGTTCTCGGCGGCCACGACCTCGCACACCTGGCCGTGTATCGGGGCCAGCGGCTTCCTGTGGCGCCTCCTGGGGTCCAGCCGAGGTGAGCTCAAAAGCGGCAGTTGGGAGGTGTGGGTCGTGCGCGTTACGGGCAATGGGGTGTGGCGCGCACCGATGGTGATCCTGTCAGGCCGGGAGTCGTCGGCTCGTTCTGGGGTCGCTGGTCAACGTCCTGCTCGCCACCGTCGTCCCGGTCGGCCGTCGCCGTCCTCGGGGTCCGGTACTGGTAGGAGTCTGTGATCGGGTGATCTGAGTATGCTCGGCCAGGGCTTCGCATCGTCACTTGCTGTCACCAGCGGGGCTGAAGGTGCACCCTATGACTCGCCAGCGGTGAGATGCCACATGCCGTGGGCCAGGTCGAGCGTCGCCGTATAGCCGGCCTGTTTCGGCAGCTGCTGGCCAAGGCGCCACCGCTGAGACATAGGCGACAACTTGAGGGTCACCGTGGTCCCGGATGCGTTCCCGACGGCTCCCATCCAGTGGGGGCTCTCAGCAATCAGCTGCTCTGGTAGCGCATCGGCTGGTTCCGGGACGCCCACTGATGAGGCTCCACTGGCATCGATCAGAGCGGACCCGGCCAGCAGGGCCAGCAATCGGCCGAGGACTGACGAGGGCATGGCCGGATCCGTCGATTCCACCGCCAGATAGCAGTCGTCGTGTCCGGAGAACCAGAAATGCGAGCCGTCGAGGCGAGGGAGGACTGGCTCGTCGGCGGCGGCCGTGCCGATGACCAGAGCGAGCTCATCGAGCTGCCCAGGTGTCGCGCCCGCCGGAACGTCGACCAGTGACAGCTCGTAGGGCGACCAGCCGCTGCTCAGGAATCGGGGCAGGCTGTTCCGGTGCATCACCAGGAACTCCTCGCCGAGCTCGATGGAGTCAGCGGCCCATGCCCCGACCGGGTGGACGGTGCAGTCGACCCCTTGCTCCGCCGCGATCAGGGACGGCCGCCACTGCTGGTAGTCCTCGTCCAGGAAACTGTTCGTCGCCAGGTTCACGACGACCGTGTCGTTCGCCGTCCGGGTGAGAACGTCGATCAGCTCTCCGGCCCGGGCAGCCGCCGCGCTGATCATCCACGAGCCGCCAGCCTCACGGACGCTGAAACTCATCGGGAACGGCAGACGCTCCAGCCCGACACAGTTGACATTGAATGCCCCGTGGCGCTCCACCTTGATCACTGCATCCCCCCGTACGAACTCGCCTGCACTGTGACCTGCGCAGACCATCATCCCCTCTGCGTTGGCCTATCCGGGGTCACTGGTAGGAGCCTCTGATCGAGCGAGGTGCTCCGCGCCGCAGGCGTCCAGCTGTGCGCGGCGACCAGGGCGAGGAAGACCTCCGCGAGGAGCTCGGGCCCTCGCGGACCGCGACGCGCAGTGGTGGCGGCCCGGACCGCACGAGCAGTGCGCTGTGCCGGGATGGTGCCGTTGGTGCGGGCGGCCTGGCGGGCCGCGTGCTGGGAGGTGCGGGCGAGGTCGGCGCCGGTCTGGGGCTGTGTCATCAGGCGTTCACCGCCTCGCGGACCGGGGAGGTGGTGGCACCCGCCACCAGATCGCCCGTCAAATCGCCTGTCTGGCCTGGTCAGAGAGCTAACGTGCGAGACGGCTCACTAAACTGACTTTCGTAACGCTCGGGAGATCGATCGGGTGGTCACAGCTCGCACTCGCATGCGATGTCGGTGACCCACTGGACGTCGCACCGCCGCGGATGCGGTCCAAGCCTGGCGGTGCACCAGCCGGGTGTGGTGGGAGGTCCCGGATGAGTCAGAGTCGAACGAGGCTCCGTGATCCCGGGACCGCGCGATCCCGTTAAAGGAGGAGGCGTGCGCAGCCAATCGAGGCCCTGCCCGCCTCCTCCTGCCGTCAGTCATTCCGGTTGAACTCCAGTCCGTCCTTGCCGTCGGTGCGGGGGAAAAAGGCCTGGAGGAAGACCGACGACACGTGCGGCTCGTCGCCGCGTGCGGTCTTCTCGAGCCTGTCCAGCAGTTGGTCGGGGGCGTTCAGCTCGAACCATTCGCCGGAGCCGACGGTGACGGTCAACCACTGGTCCGGCGCGAACTCGGGGACGAACACCTCCAGGATCCAGATGTCCTTCCTGTCGGCCGGGCGGACCCGCGAAGCGATGATCCGGTCGGCCGAGACCCAGAAACCGCCCTCCTCTGCGGAGCCGCTTCGTACGCCCAGCCACACCTTCGGGCTTCTGCGGTTCGGCAGGCTGCCCAGCAGGACGTGGGCGATGGCGGCCAAGCCCTCGCCGGTGGTCTCCGTGACGTGGTTCTCCCCGGTTCGCTTCTCGGCTTTCCGGGCCAGCCGGTCGGCCAGCGCCCGGTGATCGGCCCAGTCTGTGCCCTGACCCATGGACTTCTCCTCGCTCCCGTGAGCCGGAACGTACCCGGCCGTACGACTCAACGAGCCTGCCCGGGCCCGACGAGGGGCATGCCGGAGTTCCCCTGGTCCCCCCTCTCACGGGACCGCCATGAAGGAGTCGGCATGCCGGAGCCCGCTCCCCGCATCGGGATTTTGCTGGGGCGCACGACGGCCGCCACGCCGCGCACGGGCCCGAGTCGGACCGTGAAGTGCTCGCCCTCTACGCTCTGGCCCGGGCCATGTGCCCGTCTGCCGTTGGTCCGCTGATCCTCAACGGCCGTCTCAAAAAAAAGCCTGCAATTAGATCTTTTCTGGCCTCAGGGCACTGTTGTTCGAGTCGAAGATCAGGCAGGTCTGACCCCGCGCCGTACGCGGATTGAGGCTGGCTTCCGTTGGGTTTCGTAGGTTTTCGGCACGCCGCAGCCGGGCTGAGGGTGTTGCCCGTGGTCGTGGTCGTCGTGCTGTCCGCACCGGCGTGGATCTGCTGGCCGTTCCTGCCGGAGCGGCGCCAGCAGGTGGTGCTGGAGATGGTGAGGGCCCTGGCCGACTGGACCCGGGGAACGGTGCAGCCCGAGGAGATCGCGGCGGAGCCGGCTGTTCGTCCCGGCCCCCTCGACGCCGGGTCCTCCGGGTTGATCGGGGACGTGTTCGCATCGTCGGCAGCTGAGCCCAACGGGGCCGTTGATGCCGGGGGATGACACCGCCCGGCCCAGTCGGGCCGGGCGTACCTGCGCCGCGCGAAGGCGGGCGCTGCGCCCTTGCGGGGGAGTCACGGTTCCTTCGTCCGGGTCGGCGAGCGGGTGCCCGCAGCCGCGAACGGTCGCCGCAGTCCGATCTCCCGGGACCGCTCGATCCCGGTATCGCGAAACGCTCCCCGTCCGCGTCCGGGCGGGACGAGCGTCCCCAGGCGAAGCGGACGGTCCGGACGTCTCGTCGTGCACGATGGGTCCCAGGTGTCGGACCCGGCTGGTACCTGCCGAACGGACCACTCAACTCCGCTTTCTAGAAGGGGAACCTGGGCATAGCCGACGACATCCAGAGCGCCGTGACGACCATCGCGAGCGCGGACTGGAACATCAGGCCGGCCCGGCTCGTATCGGCCCGACACCTCGACGGAACGGTCCGCTGGTACGAGGAGGACGGCGTCCTGGTGCACACCGTCGCCTGGCTGCTGCCCGCGATCGGGGCCACCGCCCTCGCCTCCGGCCAGCGCCGCTACGTCGTCACCCACCTACCGCGTTGTTCACCAGGATGTCGACCCGGCCGCCCAGGTCCACGGCCTGCTGCGCGAGCCGCCGCACCGCCTGCGCCTCGCGCAGGTCGGCGGCGACGAAGTCGGCCTTGCCGCCGCGGGCGCGGATGGCGTCGACCACGGCCTCGCCGCGGGAGCCGTCGCGGCCGGCCACCAGGACGTGCGCTCCGCGCCGGGCCAGCAGCACCGCGGTGGCGGCGCCGATGCCGCTGGTTGCTCCGGTCACCAGGGCCACGCGGCCGGTCAGATCGAACGGGTTCATGACGTCGTTCTCCGTGTCGGGTCGTGAGGGGCGCGGTTGTGCGGCGGATGATGCCGCGACCGCGCCGCCGCGTGGTGGGTCGCGTCGCGGCAGGGCGGCCGACGATCACCCGGACGGACGGTCACGCGGACGGACGGTCACGCGGACAGCTCGACGGGAAGGTGCCGGGGTCCGCGCAGCACGGCGCTGTACCGGTAGGGCGGCGGGTCGTCCAGGAGGGTCGCGGTGCCGAGGAGCGGGAGCAGCGCGCCCAGGGCGATCTGGGCCTCGATCCGGGCGAGGGGCGCGCCGTAGCAGATGTGGACGCCGCTGCCGAAGCCGAGGTGCTGGTTGTCCGTGCGGGTGAGGTCGAACCGGTCGGGGTCGCGGAAGCGCTTCGGGTCGCGGTTGCCCGAGGCGAGCGCGAGGATCACCGGGACGCCTTGGGGAATGGTGGTGCCGGCGACCTTCAGGTCGGCCAGCGGCGTGCGCTGCGGCAACAGGTGGACCGGGGGCTCGTAGCGCAGCAGTTCCTCCACCGCGGACGGCAGCAGGGCGGGTTCGCGGCGCAGCAGGTCCAGTTGGTCGGGGTGGCGCAGCAGGGTGAGGACCCCGTTGGTGATCAGGTTGACGGTGGTCTCGTGTCCGGCGATGAGGAGGAGTACGGCGGTGCCCTCCAGCTCGTCGCGGGTGAGTGCGGCCGGGTCCGGGTCGTTGACGAAGGCGGAGAGCAGGTCGTCGCCGGGCCGGCCGCGACGCTGCTCGGCGAGGTCCATCAGGTACCGTCCCATCTCCTCGCGGGCCTGTTCGGCGGCTCGTTCCCGCTCCTTGTCGGCCGCGCCCGGGGTGAGGTCGATGCCCTCGATGATCGCGGTCGTCCATGCGTGGAAGACCGGTTCGTCCTCGCGGGGGACGCCGAGCAGTCGGCAGATGACGGTGACGGGCAGCGGGTAGGCGAGGTCGTCGACGATGTCGATCCGGGTACGGCCGTGGAGCGCGGTGATCAGCTGCTCGGTGATCTCGGTGATCTCGCCGCGCATCCCGTCGACGCGGCCGGGGCTGTGCGGGGGCCCGAAGGGCCGGGTCGCCAGGGCACGCAGCCGGTGGTGTTCGGGATCGTCGAACTGGATGAAGGAGGGCTGCCGCAGTGGGGGCGTGGCGAACTCTGGGGAGCGGTTGCGGCGGTCGGAGCTGAGCCGTGGGTCGTGGAGCAGGGCGGTGATGTCGTAGTACCCGCCGACCAGGTAGCTGCCGTCGGTCTGACGCGCGACTCCCACCTCGCGCAGTTCCGCGTACAGCGGGTAGGGGTCGGGGCGGTTGGCGTAGTCGTTGATCCGCGCCAGCAGGGTGTCGACGGCCATACGGGGCTCCTCGCGGTGGGGAAGGACAGGACGGTCAGCCGCCGGGCCGCACCACGGTCAGGCGGCGGTCCGGCAGGTGCCCGGTGAGTGCGACGGTGGGGCCGTGCGACAGCACCTTCGGGTCCGGTACGTCGGAGGGGAGCGGGAACTCGGTCACCAGCGGGTGGCCGTCGGCCGCTCCGGGGGCGGGCGGGAACGGGGCGGCGGTCTCGATCAGGCGCTGGTAGTGCTCCAGCCACTTGGCCATGTTGATGGTGACGGCGGCGGTGATCCGTCCCCGGTAGCCGTAGACCGCCACCAGGCGGCGTGCGGTGAGCGATCCCTGGGCGATGACCACCTGGTCGGAGAAGGTGGGGACGCCCACGGACTTGATGTTGAACCCGAACTGGCTCGACCAGAAGACCGGGACGGCGAGGTGCGGGCGGCGCAGTGGTTCCGGACTGACCATGTTGTGGGCCGCGACCTCGGCCTGCGCGACCGCGTTGCCCCAGTGCTCCAGCGAGAGCATCTGGTACTCGAAGAGCGGGTGCGGAAAGCGGGAGACGTCGCCGGCCACGAAGACGTTGTCGGTGACGATCCCGTACATGGTGAAGGCGCGGCATCCCGCGTCGCAGGCGACCCCCTGCGGGCCGGCCGCCAGCCCGGCGTCCGCGAGCCACTCGACGTTGCGGACCGCGCCCATGGCGACCACGCACACGTCCGCGTCGACGCGGCTGCCGTCGGACAGGTCCGCGCCGGTGAAGCGGCCGTCGCCGCGCAGCCTGGTGACGGTGACACCGCAGCGCAGGTCCACCCCGTGGGCCCGCTGCATGCCGGCCGCCAGCTTGGACAAGGTGCCGCCGAGCGCGCCGACCAGCGGCGCGGGACCGCGTTCGGCGACCGTGACCTCGATGCCCCGTTCCCGGCAGGCCGAGGCGATCTCCGAGCCGGCGAAGCCCGCGCCGATCACCAGCACCCGGCGCGGCCCGGCGGCCAGCCGCTCGGCCAGCAGCCCGGCGTCGTCGCTGGTGCGCAGGGTGAACACGCCGTCGAGGGCGGCCTCCCGCGGGTTGGGCCAGGGCCGTGCCCGGGTGCCGGTAGCGATCAGCAGCCGGTCGAAGGGCAGTGACCCGCCATCGGCCAGCAGGACCCGCTTGCCGACCGGGTCGAGGCCGGTGGCCCGCACCCCGAGCCGCCAGTCGGCCTCCGGGTCCCGGCGCATCGGCAGCTCGGTGGAGTCCGCCGAGGCCTTGCCGAGCAGCACCTGCTTGGACAGCGGCGGGCGGTCGTAGGGCGGATGGGGTTCGTCGCCCACCACGGTCAGGGAGCCGGTGAAGCCCTTCTCGCGTAGCGTCTCGGCGGCCCGCAGGCCGGCCAGCGACGCTCCGACGACGACGATCCGTCCCTCCCGGAGGTCACCGGGCACCGACGCTCACCGCCTCGCCCACGAGGATGGCCTGGACCGGGCACGCCGCCGCGGCCCGCCGTACGTGGTCGAGCTGCCCGTCGCGGACGACCGGGTCGTACATCAACGACTCCTCCCCGTGCAGCTCGAACACGCGCGGCGCGAGGAACACGCACTGCGCGTACGCCTGGCAGCGGGTGAGATCCACGACGATCCGCACCACGGGCCACTCCCTCCGTCGCCTCGGCTCGCCATCCCTTTCTAGGCGCGGGCGGGACGGGGCGCTCGCCCGGCTACTCCGGCGGAGCGTTGCACGGGCCGGTTCGGGTGTCGGCTGACCCCCGCGCTGGCGGAGCGCTCCTCAGCGTGCGTCGGCTTCGTCGATCAGGTACTGGAGCTCGTCGAAGACCTGGAGCACGACGACGACCAGCACGTGGTCGGCGACCATGAACTCCACCACGACACCAGGCGCCACATAGGCCTTCCGCAGGTGTTCGTCCGGGCCGATCGGTGCCGTCGCGGTCTTGTGATAGGGGTCGCGGCAAGAAATCCCAGCGCCCGTTCCAGAAGATCACGGCGCTCGGCAGGCAGGGCGTCGATGGTCGTCTTCGCCTCGACGGTGTACTGCACGCGGTAGCGCAGGCTGCGCTGGGTGGCACCTCTCTCGGGGCGACGGAGGTGCCACATCGGGTGATTCCTACTCGTCCTCCTCGTCGTCCTCGGACTCGGCGGTCCACCACAGGTCGATCCGATAGGTTTCTAGAGTCTCGTGGTGGGTCGCGAAGACGGCGTCCGAGTTGAGTTGACCTTCCGGAGTGGCCAGTTGGGCACGCAGTCTGCTCTGTTGGTCCTCGGCGGCCCCGCGTCCCTTCCAGGAGACACGGCCCTCGTACAGGCCTGGGCGTGGCAGGTCGAAGCAGCCGGCGATGTCGGGTGAGAACGCGCGGATGACCACGCATCCTGTCGGTGTGTCGAGTTCAACCTCGCGTTCGCCCTCGGCTCCCCAGTCGCTGCCGGTCGCTGCCGGGCCGTCCCACACGCGAACCAGGATCGCAGCGGGGGCAGTGCCCTGGAGGCTGTGGACGTAGATCTGGGAACCGGTCCCGGCGACCACATCCCGCCGGCTCCTGACGAGGGCTTCGTTGCTCGGCACGGTGGCATCGGAGTCGTACACCACGATCTTGCCGTTGTCGGGCCACGCTTCGGTGCGGAACTCGAAGAGGACGGGCACCACTTTCTCCTCGCTGCTCTGACCAGTAGTCGGCTACGGAATGATCTTCACGTAGAAGGGGTCGCCGTCCTCCGGATCAACGCCCGCGTCTGCGAGCAACCTGCGCGCCCAGAAGCCGTGTACCGTCCCAGTCCCAAGCGTCATGGCTCGCAGGCTACAGCTGAGGGACATTTCGAGATCGTCCAGCAGGATGAAGTCCGCCGGCAGCACCGGCTCGCTCATGGCCCACATCTTCATGTAGAAGTCGTGCTCGAACCGGAGCCTGCCATCCAAGGACTGAATGTCCTAGTGGCTGGGAGTCGAAGCCCTACGGGACCGCTAGAGGAAAGAAGAAGTGGTGAGTGGAGAAAAATGGCAACGCGAGCCGAACTCCGGTACAGGGATGGTCGAATTGTCGAACCCGACTATCTCAATTCGGTCGACGAGGTCGACTCTCTGATTGATGAACTTCTGACCGGTCCGGCGCATGAAAACCTGGCGCAAATTATTCATCTGGATCGTCCTTTGATGAGGCCTGAATGGCCCGACCATGAGCTTCTGATCGGAGTGGATAGGGCGGTTAATCTCGGCGTAGTTGCCTTCACCGATAGTGAAGGCAGCGTCATTTCTGCAGGGAGTCCCGAAACCAGGGCCGCGCCGGTGTACTACCTTGCCGGACACTGGACCGAACTCTCGGATCAGGTTGAGATTCCAATCGACATCGTTCGAAACGCCCTCAAAGAGTTCCTGATTTCAGGAGGGAAGCGACCCACGTGTGTCCCGTGGAAGGAGCGATTTCCTGACGGCTAGCCGGACAGCGACGTAGTCGCCTCTATCACTGTTCGGGAAGACGCTATTCCCGGTGTGCCATGCGAGTTCCGCATGGCACACCGGGGCCAACCGTCGCCGAGCTCTACCGTGCCGCCTACGCGGCGGTGACCGCGTGACCTGGAGCTGGGAGTACCTCTCCAGCGAGCAGCACGTCACCGCCGGCGCCCCGGCCGACTTCCTGGCCGCCGTCGAACGGCGGGCCGCCGACCTCGTCCGGGCCGCTGAGGCGCTCTACCTGGACGGCACCTCCTACCAGGGCAGCGGCGAGCCGATGCGCTACCTCGACGTCGCCGGCGGCATGCTCGCCTACTACGTAGCCCCCCGCCTGGAGCTCGTCGTCTGCCAGCTCACACCCCCATGTGACCGGGCAGAACCGACCGGGCCCCGACGTGGCACCGGCCTGCGCCCGCCGACTGCTACTCCGGAACCCCGAGGGGGCGAGCGCGGCGTCAACCGGGCGGACTCAAACGAGTCCGGCCCCACCGCGTGAGCGGTGGGGCCGGAGCGATGTCCCGGTCAGTCTTCCAGGTCTGACCAGATGTTGAGACTGCCGTCCTCGACGACCCACTCGTGGTAGCCGAGCCTGCGGCCGATCTCCTCGAACCGGCTCAGCCGCGCCGGGCCAATGGGGATGAAGTACACCTTCATCGCCCGTAGGAAGAGGCGGAATCCGAGATCGGGACCGAGCTCGGTGACCGCGGCCTCCAGCGCCGGGAGCACCG
>NZ_JBICYZ010000129.1:0-9480 GCF_043201465.1 Kitasatospora sp. NPDC048298 | reverse complement strand
TGATCAGAACGACAAGAGCCGTGTAACGGGAGACTGTTAAGCACGGTTCTGTGAGGGCCGGGGGGTGAGATTCCCCCCGGCTACTCGGCGATGGGCCGATGACCGGCCGCTGGCGGTTCATCTCCGACCATCGTGACCTGTACGGAGTACAGCGGCTGTGCCGGGCGCTGAGGGTCTCGGCGTCCGGGTTCTACCGGTGGATCGCTGCGGCACCCGTCCGCGCCGCACGGAAGGCGGCAGAGGACGAGCTCGCCTCGACCATCGAGGAGATCCACGACGAGTCGAACGGCGCGTACGGCGTCCCGAGGATCACCCGGGAGTTGCGGGAGCGGCACGGTCCGGTGAACCACAAGCGAGTCGCGCGCGTGATGCGCGAACGCGGGATCGCCGGCCGTCACCTGCGGCGCACGGTCCGCACGACGGTCGCGGACCGGAGCGTGCCACCGGCACCGGACCTGGTCGGACGGGTGTTCGCGGCTGCGGCGCCGGACGTGCGCTGGTGCGGCGACATCACGTACCTGCCGGTCGGCGGCGCCTGGATGTACCTGGCCACCGTGATCGACATGCACTCGCGGCGGGTCGTGGGCTGGTCGCTCGCCGAGCACATGCGCGCCAGCCTGGTCGTCGACGCCGTTGCCGCCGCGGTCGACGCCCGCGGCGGCAACGTGCGCGGGGTCATTTTTCACTCGGACCGCGGCGCGCAATATACGTCCGGGGCGTTCGCCGAGGTCTGCCGGGCGCACGGCATACGGCGCTCGATGGGCCGGGTCGGCTCCAGCTACGACAACGCCCTCGCAGAGTCGTTCTTCGCCACTCTCAAGCGCGAACTGCTCCACGGCTCGCGCTGGATGACCAGACCGCAGGCCCGCACCGCGGTCTTCACCTGGATGGCCTGGTACAACCGCCGACGGCGTCACTCCGCCCTCGGCTACCGGAGCCCCGTTGACTACGAACGACAGCACGCCACCAGTATCGATAGCCTGGACCTGGTGGCATAGCAGGCAAGTGTCTACGAATTAGGGCAAAGCCCGGGCCACGGTGGCGTCCAGGTGCCGGCGCAGGGTGCGGGTGCGGAAGTCCGAGGAGACGCAGGTGTAGATGGACGTGGTGCTGGCGTGCTCGTGACCGACCTGTTCCTGGACGAAGCGGGGATCCCAGCCGTCCTCGATCAGGTGGGTGACGTAGGACCTCCGGAAGGAGTGATAGTCCAGCCCGTCGTCCAGGCCCAGGGCCTTGCGGTAGGCGATGAAGCGGGAGTTGATCCGCTGGCAGCCGATCCGCAGTCCGCGCTCGGACGGCCAGGCCGCCGGGTTACCGTCGGTGCCCAGCAGCGGGCGGACCTCGGTGAACCACTCGTCCAGGACATCGGGGGTCCAGCCGAACACGGTCAGCACGCCGCGGCGCTTGGGCGGTGAACCCTTCTTGGCCTTGCCGAACCGGACCTGGCAGCGGCCGAACCCGCCGAACTCGGCGCCGTGCGGGTTGCGGCCGAAGTCGGCGGCGTCGAGCATCCGCGTCTCGTTGCGCCGCAGCCCGTAGGCGTAGGCGGTCTTGAACAGGGTGGCGTCGCGGAACGCCGGCAGCCAGCCCTTGCGGCCGAAGGCCCGGATCCGGGCGACCTCGTCGTCGCAGTGCTCGAAGAACGCGTGCAGCTCGGCCTTGGTGAACGCCCGCTTCTTCGCGTCGGCCTCGTTGTCCTGGACGTGCACCGCGGTGTTCCACTCGTGAACGACCTGGACCGGGTGGGTGCCGAACCGCTCCTCGCACGTCGCCGCCCAGTTGTAGAGCGGGTCGGTGACGAAGTGGCAGAACGCCCGGACCGCCTCCGAGTAGGACCGGATCGTGGAACGGCGCAGATCTCTCAGCGAGCGCAGGTCACCCAGCCACTCGTCGACCATCGCCGGTGTCCAGTGCCACGGGTAGGTGTTCACGTACGCGGCGAACGCCTTGACCGTGTTCTCCCGGCCCTCCACCGTCGTCCGGGCCAGGTTCCGCGCGAGCTGCTGGTTGGCGAACCCGGTCAGCATCGCGGTGAAGACCTGTTCCTCCGGCCGCAGCAGCGCGACTCCGTCCACCAGGTGCAGTCGTGCCGCACCTGGGATCGACCCGTTGAACCCCACCGGTCCACCACCCTCCGTCACTCGCGTCGGTCGCTTGAGCATCTTGATTCGGTTCACATGGCCTTCGACCGCTCCCGAACTCCAGGTCAAAGTCAGGCCGGCCATTACGGCGTCCAGGTCGCGTTCAAGTCCGACGGCAAGGGTGTGGAGACCAGGAAGGTCGTCGCGCCGGACCGCGTCGATCCACTGTGGTAGCCGCTCGCCCTCACGCCCCGTGAGCATCTGGGCGAAGGACCTGACGTGACTGGTGAGGGCGTCGAGTTCGGGGCACTGGGCCAGGACGGGATCGTGCTGAGCTTGTTCGAGAGTTCGGCTCGCCTCGAGCGCTGCCGGGTGGTGGTTCAGTGCGACCAGAACGGGTCGTCGTACCGGGGAATGATGTCGAGGTTGCCGTTTGGCAGAGTCGGCTCGGGGACGTAGGTGCCAAAGGGGTCGCGGTCGCGGATGACGGGGATGGGGCCCACGGTGGCTTGGAAGGTGATGTTGCCGGCGGTGCCGAAGAGCATGTACACGCTGTACCCAGTGGGCGTGGTGGCGAACATGGCGGGCGGGGACCTGGGCATCGTCGTGCACGGCCGCCCAGGCCTTGCCCTCCGCCCCCGCGGTGCGGTGCGCCTCGTCGATGACGACCAGGTCGCAGGCCGGCAGGCCGAACTACTGGTGGGCCTGGACGATCCGCTCCAGCGACGCGTAGGTCGCGTACACCGTCACCGGGTCGCCCGGCTTCGCCGAGGCGACCAGGTCCGCGATCCGCGCGGCCTGCGTCGACACCTGCGCCCGCACCCGGCCGCCGGCCTCCGCACTCTCCAGCGCTTCCTCCCGCGAGCAGGCTGCCACCACCAGGCCCCGGCGCCCGCCCTTCAGCGACCACGCTTCCGGGGTCTGTTCCAGGAGTTCGATCGTCGGCACCAGGACCAGGACGACGCCGCGCGCGGCCAGGCGGCGGGCGCAGCCCGCCGCGATCAACGTCTTCCCGGAGCCGGTCGCCGCGACGACTGTCGCCCGGCCGCCGTTCTTCACCTCGCGCACCGCGGCGGCGACGGCGTCCTTCTGGAACCAGTGCAACGGCAACGGGTTCACCACACCGGCGCAGGCGGCGGACGGCTGCATCGCGGCCACGACCCGTGGTGCGAGGAACGCGCCGACCAGCCACCGCCGACCCGCGACCGCCGACCCGCGACCGCCGACGTCTCGGCCGCTTCCCGGGCGCGGGTCTCCGACGGTGAGGTCTCGTTCGATGACGACGATTCGCTGGTCGATCTATCGCTGGTCGGACGAGTAGACGTCCTTGGTTACGGCCTACTCGATACGGCCGGCAAGAACCTGAAGGTCAGCTCGCAGATTCTCGCGCAGTCCCGCGATGCCGTCCCGCTGGTCTTCGCGGAGCTGTAGCAGAGCGCGCTGGAGCTCCCCCAGGGTGGGTTCTGCGGTCGACGGGACGTTCACAGAGACTCCGAACAGACATTCCCCGCGCCGGAAGCCATCATACGGCTTCCGCTACACCGCGATCTCGCCGCCCGACATGCTACGCCTACCTCGCCCGAAGTTGCCCTGACGTGGAGTTTCGCAGGCATCTTCAAGTATTCAGTTGGCGAAGAGACTCAACGCGCGACCATCCCGACAAACGGGAGCCCGTTCCAATATTAATCCGACATGTCGCCATCTGGATTGATTTCACCTGACACACCCTTTAGGGGCATCGCCCACTATTGATCAATAGGATCCTCTTTGGGTTTTTCCCGGAAAGCCCGCACGGGGTTTGAGACATGTTAGCGAGCATTTCCAGCCAACAGCACATTGCCGACTATTCGATCATCGGTCCGCCGCTACGGTCGAAATACGCCGCGAGCAAACCGTGTGCCGCAAATCGAATGGATGGAGCAAGAGTTGAGATTTCGCAGCACTTTCATAGCCGCCGTGATCCTGGCCATGTCGGCAGCCGGAGCCAGTATTGCCAAGGCCGCCCCCGACGTCCCCGTCAGTTCGGAGACTCCGGAGAACGGCGTCACATCATGGATCACGCCCGAGCCCGAACAGTCCGTCCTTGATTTTTGGACACCCGAGCGGATCCGTCAGGCCACCGCCAACCCACTGCCTGCACCAACAGTCATCAAGGACGCCGCTGGCAAGGCACACGAACGGACGCTTCGTCACGTAGAAGTCGAGCCACAGGCCGCCAAGGCTGCCACCGCAGATTCGGTCGCGCCGCTCAGGTTGCGCCAGAAAGCGGCTCAGACCTCGCCGCTAACGGCTGCCACGATCGGGGATCTGTCACGCTCGGACCTCGCCTCACCTCTCGGGCCGGACATCAACATCACTGGTCGACTCTTCTTCGACGCCGGCAACGATAGGCTCGGAACGTGCAGCGCCGCCGTCATCGTCGCGAACAACAAGAATTCGATCTGGACTGCCGGCCATTGCTTGCACAGCGGCAAGGGCGGCGGATTCTACTCGAAGTTCCTCTTCGCGCCAGGGTACGACGAAACGGCCCCCTGGGGGTTCTGGCCCGTCAAGTCAATCATTGTCTCGTCCGCTTGGGCCGATGACAGCGACCACCTCTGGGGCGACATGGGCGGAGGGATCGTTACCGCGCAATCAGAATACGGCAATCTCCAGGACTGGATCGGCGCTTACGGTTACCGCTTCAACAGCGCATCCGACATCAACGGAGTCACTTCTCTCGGGTACCCGGTCGATGGCTACAATCGCCCCAACTCCGAGTTCCAAAACGGGTCTAAGCCCATGTACTGCCACGGCAACGCCGTCGACGCGGGCAACTGGAACCCTTTCGACAACCGGCTGAAGCTCGCCTGCGACATGGGGCACGGTGCCAGCGGCGGGCCAATCGTCGCCGACTTCCAAGGGAATAGCCAGATCGTGGGAACCAACAGCCACCGGGTGGCAGACGAGAGCGGCAACTGGACCGAGAACTACATGTACTCGTCCAACCATGGAGGTAACGCCGTCGGCGTGATCAACTGGCTCAACTCCCACTGATCCCAGGGGCGATGGTTGCGGGGCTGCGCTGACCGAGTTGCGCAGCCCCGCAACGGTGCTCTACTTGCCTCCCTCGCGGATCTCACCCATCAGAGGCCGCGGAGGATGCGAACGAAGATATTCCTCGAACGCTGCCGGGTTCTGAACATACTCCTGCATCTCCGGGGTGAGCGGGAGGTTCTCCTGCTTCACCACCACTCCCGAGTCCCGGGCGAAGACCGCCGCCGTGACTCCGCCAGCGGCCACCAAGACCCCACCCAATGCCAACAGCACCGCCCCTGCCCGCCCAACGGACACCTGGGCCCCCTCCCCTGTCGACTGCCAAGCCCGGCCGGCTATCGCCGTACCGCGACCCCCAACTGAGCCACCACAGAAGGCTCAGAACCTTCTGTCAACAATGTAGGTGGCCGAGCTCGGTGTCGAGAGCACTTGAACAACTGGGTGCCCCAAACCGAGGCAACGACCAACGACGCTCCGCACAGCGCCGTGTGGGCGGCGAGCCGCCGAATACGGTCAGTCGGCACAGGACCACTCCACACCGCTGAAGCTGATCCAGCCCCCAAACGACCCAGCCGCGTTCCAGGCCTCCAGGTTGCCGTTCGGCTGGAGGAGGCCCCGGAGTCCTACCGCTGGCCCCAGCCGCAAAGTAGCTCGCGCTGCTGGTCCACGGTTCGTCAGGTCGCTCGCCCGTTCCCCCGGGGCCGCCGGTTCGTTGAGCCGGTCGGGTGATCCCGTGGACTGAGGCGAGAGGGCGGGGACGTGCGACAGGAGTGGTCGTCGGAAGACGTGGTGGCGTGCTGGACGCTGGTGGACGGCGACTGGGACCTGGTGGCGAACAAGACCGGGCCGACGCGGCTGGGTTTCTGCCTGGTGCTGAAGTTCTTCGAGCTGGATGGCCGGTTCCCGGAGTCCGTTGAGGAGATCCCGCAGCAGGCGGTGGAGTACATCGCCGAGTTGGTGAAGGTGCCGGCCTCGGATTTCGTGAAGTACTCGCTCACTGGCCGGACGGCCGAGTACCACCGCGCGCAGATCCGCGAGGCACTGGGGTTCCGCCCGTCGACGCGGGCGGACGAGGAACGGCTGATCGGATGGCTGGCTGACGAGGTCTGCCCGGTCGAGCTGGTGGAGGATCGCGTGAGGGACGCCCTGCTGGTGCAGTGTCGGGTGGACCGGATCGAGCCGCCAGGCCGGATCGACCGCATCATCGCCTCGGCCCAGGCCCGGGCGGAGAAGGCGTTCTGCGCGCGGACCATCGAGCGTCTGGGCGAGGTGTGCGTGTCCCGGCTGCTGACGCTGGTGGCTGAGGGCAACGAGGGCGGCGCCGCGCTGCTGGCCGATCTGAAGCAGGACCCGGGGGCGGTGGGGCTGGAGTCGCTGCTGGCGGAGATCGCCAAGCTGAACTCGGTGCGCGGGTTCGGCCTGCCCGAGGGGCTGTTTGTGGACTGCTCGGAGAAGCTGCTGGCCGCGTGGCGGGCCCGGGCGATCAAGATGTACCCCTCGGACTTCCGCGACACCGCCGAGGACGCGCGGGCCACCCTGCTTGCCGCGCTGTGCTCCGCTCGGCAAGCGGAGATCACCGATGCGCTGGTGGACCTGCTGGTCGCCCTGGTGCAGAAGATCAACGCCCGTGCCGAGCGTCGGGTGGAGCGGCAGCTCACCGCCGAGTTGAAGAAGGTCCGTGGCAAGGAGGGCATCCTCTTCAAGCTCGCTGACGCGGCGGTCGGCAAGCCGGACGAGATCGTGCGGCGAGCCCTGTACCCGGTGGTCGGCGAGAGGACGCTGCGGGACCTGGTGGCCGAGGCTAAGGCGAATGAGAAGGTCTTCAAGGCCAACCTTCTCCTGCCTGAAACCCGTCCAGCTCGTCACCTTCTCCGGACTGGCCACCGCTAGCTACCTCGCCTTCGCACCCTGACGCCCGGCACCATTCCATCTCGACCAGCCGCCCGTACAACGACCGGCGGACCCGGACGGCCAGCAGATGATGGACAGCATCGGGGCCCCGCGGCCCACAACCAACCCTTAGTAGGGTCGGGGACTGGCGCGGTGGCGTGATGCTCCGTTTCCAGTCCCCGCCGCTTCAAACCGTGCATGCAGTTCTCCCGCACACGGCTTTCCGACATCGTTCACCGGCTGGCATGCGCTGTCGCCCAGTGCACGTTCCCGGTCAGGCGGTAGACCCCGAGCCGGCTGATCCACGCGTAGGTGTAACGGGTGGTCCAGTTCCGGCCCCGCAGGCCGTGTTTCCGGCTGGCGAAGATCGCCAGCCGCTCGTGGACGTAGCCGTCGATCGCGTTGAACTTCCGCCCGGAGTTGCCGTTGCGGAAGTACGCTGCCCATCCCCGAAGGACGGGGTTGAGGTCGGCCACCACGGCGGACACCGGCCGTTCGATCCGGGACCGGGAAGTCGCCACGCGGATCTTGTCCCGCAGCACCCCCAACGCCCGTGCCGAGGGCCAGCGTTGCAGGTAGAACCTGCCCCGCCACTTCCACGACTCCACCTTCCGGTGATGGAATCCGAGGAACTCGAAGCCCTGCCCGCCCCGGGTGAGGCAGACGATGCCGGACTTCTCCGGATGCAGCCGCATCCCGAGCCCGTCCAGCATCCTCTCGGCCAGTTCGCGCGCCTGCTCGGCACGCTCCCTGGTCGGCGACAGGACCACGAAGTCATCGCAATAGCGCACCAAGGTTCCCAGCCGCCGGCCCTGGTCCTGCCACGCCTCGTCGAGGACGTGCAGGGCGATATTGGCGAGCAACGGGGAAATCGGTGAGCCCTGTGGGGTTCCCGCCCCGGTCGGAGAGGTCACCCCACCCTCCAGCACCCCCATCCGCAGCCACGCTCGGATCAGCTTCAGCATCGGCCGGTCCACCGCGCGTCTCGCCACCTGAGCGACAAGGGCGTCATGCCCGATCGTCCCGAAGCAGTCCCGGATGTCGGCCTCGAACACCCATTCCTGCCGCTGGTTCGCGGCGACGCGTACGGCCTCGCACGCGTCGATCGCGGACCTCTTGGGCCGGAAGCCGTAGCTGGCCTCGGTGAAGTGGGCCTCGAAGACCGGTTCGAGGACCAGTTTCGTGGCCGTCATCACCACCCGGTCCGCCACGGTGGGGATCGACAGCGGCCGCAACTCCCCCGGCCGCCCCGACTTGGGAATCTGGACCCGCCGCAACGCTGACGGACGATACGTATGCGTCCGCAGCCGATCCGACAGGTCCTGGAGGAACACTTCCACCCCCGAAGCGGCCGCCTGGTCGACGGTCATGCCGTCCACCCCGGGGGCGCCCCGGTTCGTGCTCACGCTGGACCATGCCCGCCACAAGACGTCCATGCGGTGGACGTGGCCGTACAGGGCGTGGAACCGGCGTTCGGGTTCTTGCTTGGCACAGCGGTAGAGCGTCCACTGCAAGGCTCGGACCTTGTCCAGAGGACGCCGCTCACCGCGGCCTGTGTCCTCCCGGCGGGCGGACATAGCCGTTCCGGCACTCACCCGGGCACCTCCTTGTTCGTGTCACGCATCGATGAAGTAGGGGCCCTTCGCTCCCGGCGGGTTGTGTTGTCCCGCCGATCGGCACTACTACGACCCCCTCCGACTGCCTCTCGACAGCCCGCCATTTCCCGGTTCCGCCGGTTATAGGCGAGCCACACTCCCGGGCCGCATACCCGGGGCCGAGGAGGCTCTCTCCAGTTCCCAGGACAACCGTCCGACCATTCCACGCCCCTTACGCCGGAAGGTTCTTGAGCGCCCGCTCCAGGTTCTGGGACGCCTTCCATGGCCTTCGCCGGTCAAGCACAGGCTCGGCTCCTTCTTGGCCCGCCCCTCTCGGAGCGGGGGTTAAATAACGGCGCTGCAGGCTTCACTTCATGTTGCGGACTGGCCGGTTGCACGCCCCCGAAGGACGCTTGTCACTCCACTTCGACGCCGCCCTCTCGAACGACGCCGGGAGTCAGCTACCGGGGACCCTGGCGTCTCCCCGGACCGGACTTGCACCGGCTGGCTGCCCTGAGCTTGACGCCCGGTTACACCGTTCCACCTCCTTTGAGCTGGGACGATGCCCGAGCTGCTGGACGTACGCTTGTCGTTTTACCTCCGGTGATCGACTTGAGGTTGTTCGATCTGGTCACCCACATGGGGATCTGCCGGACAAGGCAACGGCCTCCGTCTCACGCTGTGTGATGTCGAGTCGCACAACAGAGCCGGAGGCCGTCGGTGTCGAGTGTCGTCCATGAAGCCGTTCGCCAGCAGGCAATTATGGAACTGTCCTCCTTTCGAATGGACTTGTACGCCGCGATGCCCCGCCGTGCGGACGCCCTGTTCGACCTGGCCGACGCCTTGCTGTGTGCCGACGGTCCGGTCCGCGCCCTGGT
>NZ_JBICYZ010000128.1:0-12071 GCF_043201465.1 Kitasatospora sp. NPDC048298 | reverse complement strand
CCTTCGTCGTCGCCCTCAACGGCTTCGACGGACACCAGCCCCACACCCCCGACGAAGTCCGCGAAGCCCTCCAACTCGGCGCCGACACCCCCGTCATCACCCTCGACGCCCGCCGCCGCGACAGCGCCAAGAGCGCCCTCATCACCCTCGTCGAACACGCCCTCCTCGCCCGACTCCGCTGAACCGGCGGTGCTCGGACATGCCGGCGGCCCGCGGGACTTCCTGCGAAGTCCCGCGGGCCACGGGTGTGTTCGGGCCGGCTATTCGGTGGGCTCCAGGCCGGCCCGGATGAGGCCGTAGGTGTACGCGTCCTCCAGCGCCAGCCAGGAGGCGGCGACCACGTTGTCGGCCACGCCCACCGTCGACCAGGTGGCGGCGCCGTCGGTGGACTCGATCAGCACCCGGGTCTTGGAGCCGGTGCCGTGCTGGCCCTCCAGGATGCGGACCTTGTAGTCCACCAGCTCGAAGGTGGCCAGCGGCGGGTAGATGCCCTCCAGGGCCGTGCGCAGCGCCTGGTCCAGCGCGTTGACCGGGCCGTTGCCCTCGCCGGTGGCGATCCGGCGCTCGCCCTTGGCCCACAGCTTGACGGTGGCCTCGTTGCCGGTGAAGCCGTTCGGACCCTGCTCGCTGATGGTCCGCCAGGACTCCAGGGTGTAGAAGCGGTCCCGGCTGCCGCGCACCTCGTCGCGCAGCAGCAGCTCGAAGGAGGCGTCGGCGGACTCGTAGGTGTAGCCGAGGTTCTCCTGCTCCTTGACCTTGGCCACCACCCGGCCGGCCAGGTCCCGGTCGCTGGAGAGGTCGTAGCCGAGCTCCTTGCCCTTGAGCTCGACGGAGGCCCGGCCGGCCATGTCGGAGACCAGCATCCGCATGGTGTTGCCGACCCGCTCGGGGTCGATGTGCTGGTACAGGTCCGGGTCGACCTTGATCGCGGAGGCGTGCAGGCCCGCCTTGTGGGCGAAGGCCGAGTAGCCGACGTACGGCTGGTGGGTGGAGGGGGTCAGGTTGACCAGCTCGGCGATCGCGTGCGAGATCCGGGTCATCTCGGCCAGCCGGCCCGCGGGCAGCACCCGGCGGTCGTACTTGATCTCCAGCGCGCCGACCACCGGGAACAGGTTGGCGTTGCCGACCCGCTCGCCGTAGCCGTTGGCGGTGCACTGGACGTGGGTCGCGCCGGCGTCCACCGCGGCCAGGGTGTTGGCCACCGCGCAGCCGGTGTCGTCCTGGGCGTGGATGCCGAGCCGGGCGCCCGTCCTGGCGAGCACGTCGGCGACGATCTCCCGGACCCCGCCGGGCAGCATCCCGCCGTTGGTGTCGCAGAGCACCACCACGTCCGCGCCGGCCTCGTGCGCGGTGCGGACCACCGACACGGCGTACTCGGGGTTGGCCTTGTAGCCGTCGAAGAAGTGCTCGCAGTCGATGAACACCCGCCGGTCCTGGGAGCGCAGGAACTCGACGCTGTCCCGGACCATCTCCAGGTTCTCGTCCAGGGTGGTGCGCAGCGCGAGCTCCACGTGCCGGTCGTGCGCCTTGGCGACCAGGGTGATCACCGGGGCGCCGGAGGTGACCAGCGCGGCCAGCTGCGGGTCCTCCGCGGCCTTGCCGCCGGCCCGGCGGGTGGCGCCGAAGGCGACCAGCCGGGCGTGCTCCAGCTCCAGTTCGGCGGCGGCGCGGGCGAAGAACTCGGTGTCGCGCGGGTTGGCTCCGGGCCAGCCGCCCTCGATGAAGCCGACCCCGAACTCGTCCAGGTACCGGGCGATGGCCAGCTTGTCCGCCACCGTCAGGTTGATGCCCTCCCGCTGCGCTCCGTCGCGCAGCGTGGTGTCGAACACGTGGAAACTGTCATCGGTACGGGTGACCTCGGTCATGACCCCTGGTTCTCCGTTTCGGGGAGGTTGGGTACTGCTCTGCCGGACTTTTCCGTCCCGGCTCCACTGTCCATGATCCCGCGCGCGGTCCCGGTGTCCCCGGGCCCCTTGTGGGGGCCGTCGGCCGGTCCGGGAGAAACAAAAAGACCCCTCGCGGGTGCGAGAGGTCTGCGCGCGGGTCTGGACGCTAGTGGTCGCTCCGCATCGGGTCGTGCGGGAAGCGGTCACTGCGGACCGGCGCGCCTGCTGCTAATAATCAGCGAAAGCGAGGACACGCTCGCAGTCTGGCACAGCTGCCCGGGATCCGGCCCGCCCGTCTCGCGATGCGAAACGGGCGGGCCGGACGGGCCGGACGGGCCGGGCGGGCGGACCGGCGGGGTGTGCGTGATCAGACGATCTTGTGCAGCCACTGGTGGGTGTCCGGGGTCTGGCCGCCCTGGATCGACAGCAGCGCCTTGCGCAGCTCCATGGTGACCGGGCCCGGCTCGCCGGCGCCGACGGTCCAGTCGGCGGCGGCGGACTTCACCGAGCCGACCGGGGTGATGACGGCGGCGGTGCCGCAGGCGAAGACCTCGGTGAGGGTGCCGTCGGCGTTGGCCTGCTGCCACTCGTCGGTGGAGATCCGGCGCTCCTCGACCGCGTAGCCGAGGTCGGCGGCCAGCTGCAGCAGCGAGTCGCGGGTGATGCCGGGCAGCAGGGCGCCGGACAGCTCCGGGGTGACGATCTTCGCGTCCTTGCCCTCGCCGAAGACGAAGTACAGGTTCATGCCGCCCATCTCCTCGACCCACCGGTGCTCGGCGGCGTCGAGCCAGACCACCTGGTCGCAGCCCTTCTCGGCGGCCTGGGCCTGGGCGACCAGCGAGGCGGCGTAGTTGCCCGCGCACTTGGCGGCGCCGGTGCCGCCGGGGGCGGCCCGGACGTACTCCTTGGACAGCCAGACCGAGACCGGCTTGATGCCGCCCTGGAAGTAGGCGCCGGCCGGCGAGGCGATGATCATGAAGAGGTAGGAGTTGGCCGGGCGGACGCCCAGGCCGACCTCGGTGGCGAACATGAACGGGCGCAGGTAGAGGCTCTGCTCCGGCTCGTTCGGCACCCAGTCCTGCTCCTGGCGGACCAGCAGCTCGACGGCCTCGACGAAGGTCTCCACCGGCAGCTCCGGCATCGCCAAGCGGCGGGCCGAGGCCTGGAAGCGGGCGGCGTTGGCCTCCGGGCGGAAGGTGGCGATGGAGCCGTCGGCCTGGCGGTAGGCCTTCAGGCCCTCGAAGATCGCCTGACCGTAGTGCAGGGTCATGTTCGCCGGGTCGATCTCCAGCGGCGCGTACGGGGCCAGCTGGGCGTCGTGCCAGCCCACGCCCTCGGTCCACCGGATGGTGACCATGTGGTCGGTGAAGACCCGGCCGAAGCCGGGGTTGGTCAGCCGGGCCTCGCGCTCCGCTGCCGGCAGCGGGTGGGCGGAGGGCTTGAGGTCGAACGTGATGGGCGCCTGGGTGGCCGTGCTCATGGCTGTTTCCTTCACCGTGGGTTGGTAAGGGCCGCCACCGCCGCGGATACGTTTCGGCGAAATTCACCGGAATGGACGCACAACGGCACGGCCCACTGTCGATACTCGCATCCAGAGGGCCGTGCCGAACAGCTGTCCGCCCCATTTCCGGGGCCGCAGGCTGCGGTTATGCGCGGTCCGGCCCGCAGGCCGGAGTTCCGCTTCGGGATCCGGCCCGCTGGCCGGAACCTCGTTCTCGGATCCGGCCCGCTAGCCGGATACTCGGGCGGCGAGCGCGTCGCCGACCTGGGAGGTGCTGCGGGTGCCGGAGCGCTCGGCCAGGTCCGCCGCGACGGCGGCCTCGACCGTGGCGGCCTCGGCGGCGAAGCCGAGGTGCTCCAGCAGCATCGCGACCGACAGCACCGTGGCGGTCGGGTCGGCCTTGCCCTGGCCGGCGATGTCCGGCGCCGAGCCGTGCACCGGCTCGAACATGGACGGGAACTCGCCGCTCGGGTTGATGTTGCCGCTCGCGGCCAGGCCGATCCCGCCCGTGACGGCGGCGGCCAGGTCGGTCAGGATGTCGCCGAAGAGGTTGTCGGTGACGATGACGTCGAACCGCTCCGGCTGGGTGACGAAGAAGATGGTCGCCGCGTCGACGTGCAGGTAGTCGGTGGTGACCTCGGGGAACTCCTGGCCGACCTCGGCGAAGATCCGCGTCCACAGGTGCCCGGCGTGCACCAGCACGTTGTTCTTGTGCACCAGGGTGAGCTTCTTGCGCGGCCGCGCCTGCGCCCGGCGGTAGGCGTCGCGCACCACGCGCTCGATGCCGTACGCGGTGTTCAGGCTGACCTCGGTGGCCACCTCCTGCGGCGTCCCGGTGCGCAGCGTGCCGCCGTTGCCGACGTACGGGCCCTCGGTGCCCTCGCGGACGACCACGAAGTCGATCTCCGGCTGACCGGCCAGCGGACCCTTCACCCCGGGGAAGAGCCGGCCCGGACGCAGGTTGATGTGGTGGTCGAAGGCGAACCGCAGCTTGAGCAGCAGCCCCCGCTCCAGCACGCCCGACGGCACGCTCGGGTCGCCGATGGCGCCCAGCAGGATCGCGTCGTGCGACTTCAGCTCCGCCAGCACGCTGTCCGGCAGCGTCTCCCCGGTCCGGTGGTAGCGCCGGGCCCCGAGGTCGTACTCGGTGGTCTCCAGCTTCACGTCGGCGGGAAGCGCGGCACCCAGGACCTTGAGGCCTTCGGCCACCACTTCCTGGCCGATGCCGTCACCGGGGACTACTGCGAGACGAATGGTGCGAGACATGCTCGGACCCTACTCCGCCGTCCCAGGTGCTGACACCTCACGTCCACCATGCGGACGGTCGAAGGCGATTGCCAGTGGAAACGGGCGTCGAACTGTCAACCGCTCACGGAAGGTTCCACTCAACACGTACTCAGCCGAGGCCGTGGACAGTTCGTGGATGTGGGCAATCGGCCGTCCCTGCACGTACTCGACACGCCAGAAGTACCGGATCCCAGCAGCAGCGTACTTCCGCGGCTTGACCTCGCGATCCCACTCCGCCTCGCCCTCCTCGGTCACCTCGACAACGAGCACCACGTCCTGCGGGAGCCAGAACGTCTGCTCAGGCCCGGTGTCCGCACGGGAATCGACCACCATGAGATCGGGCTCCGGCCGATTGCGGGAGTCGATCTTCAGCCCCATTTGTCGCCAGACCTCCCACCCCTCCGGTACCTGATCCACCAGTTGCCGATCCAGCCAGCTGACCGTCTTGGAGTGAAACGCCGACTGCCGAACGGAGAACACCAGGCTTCCAAGCAGCAACTCCGTGTGAGGCGGGAGGTCCGGCAGCCGGTCCAGATCGTCGGCGGTGTAGCCGCGGGCCGGTGGCCTCGACCACTCCGGTGTCGGCAGGTCGCTACCCGTTGCCATGGGAACACAGTCGCAGGCCCGACCACGCCCTCGCCATCTCTTCACCCTTTCGAGCGAGCGCGCGTGACGCGGGGGGCGCTGGCGGCCTGCTTAGGGTGGCGGGGTTCGGCGAGGCGCGTGGACGGGGTGCGGATGGGTGAGCGGCGGCGGGAGGTGCTGGTCTGCGGGGGTGCCGCGGGGCTGGCGGCGGGCGGGTACGGGCTGGCGGCGGCGCTGCGCGGGCGGTGGCCGGCCGGGGCCGATGCGGTGGCCGTGCCGTACCACGCCCACCTGTGGGACCTGCTGCACGGACAGGCCGCCGGGGACCTGCTACTCGACTGGAACAGCGGCTACGGCACCCCGTTCCTGGCGGACTTCTTCGCCTACCTGATGAACCCCTTCTCCTGGCCCGCCGCGCTCCTCCCCCGCGACCAGGGCCGGCTCGCCGTCCTGCTGGTCACCCTGGCCACCATCGGCCTCGGCACCGCCCTGATGACCCGGCTGCTCGGCCGCCTCCACCCCGGCCCGCGCCGGCTGCGGGCGCTCGCCGCCGTCGGGTACGGGCTCTGCGCCTGGGTGCTGGACGTCGGCGGGGCCGCCCCGATGTGGCTCTGGGGCCTGGTCTCGCTGCCGCTGCTCGGCCTGGCCGCCGACTGGTGCCTGCGCGAGCGGCACTGGGTGGCCGGCACGCTGTGCGTCGCGCTCGCCTGGGCCGGCAACCTGTACACCGCCGCGCTGGCCACCCTGGCGGCCGGACTCCTGTTCGCCGTCCGGCTGTTCGCCGCCCCGCTCCCGCTGCGCCGGCGGGTCCGGGCCACCGGCCGGGCCGTCACCATGGCCGCCGCCGGGGTGCTGCTCGCCTCCCCCGTGCTGTTCGTCGCGGTGCTGGCCGCCCGTCGGGCCCAGCCGGAGTCCCCGGTCCAGCCGCTCGGCCCGTCCGGCGTGGGCGGCCACCTCGCCCGGCTGCTGCCCGCCACCCACGGCGGGCCGCAGTTGCCGGACGTGGCGATCGGCGTCTTCGGTCTGCTGGTGGTCTGCGGGTTGCCGTTCAACCGGCGGGTACGGCCGCGGGAGCGCGCCCTGTGGTGCGCGGCGCTGCTGCTGGTGGTGGCCGGCTTCCTCTGGACCCCGACCGTGCTGGTCTGGCACGGCCTGGCGATCCCGGCCGGCGGGCCGTACCGGGTGGCCTTCGTGCTCAGCGGGCTGCTGGTGCTGGCCGGCTGGGTCTCGCTGGCGCACCGCCCGGACCGGCTGACCGTGCTGGGCGGCGCCGCCGTGGTCGCGGTGATCGCCGGCCTGGCGGCGGGCCGGCACTCGGTTCGCCCGGCCACCTGGGTGCTGCTGGCCGTCGGCGGCGCCGTCCTGTCGGCGGCGCTGTGGCTGCTGGACCGCCGGCACGCCGACCGGCGGGCGAACGCCCTCGCCACCTGGGTGATCGGCGGCGCGGTGCTGGGCAACGCCGTCTGGTCCGGGTACGCGGCGCTGGGCGCGGCCCCCTCCGCCGGCGTCTCCCCGGCGGCCGTCCGGGCCGGGCACGCGGCGCTGCGCGCGGCCGCCGACTGGCCGCACGGCCGCAGCGACCCGGGCCCGCACGCGTTCACCCCGAACGACCCGCTGCTGCTGAACGGGCAGGGCGGCGGCTACTTCAGCGGCTACCTGCCGACCGTCACCGCCCTGCTGCTGCACGACCTCGGCGCGGGCTGGACGGCCGGCGGGCGGCAGACCGCGAGCGTCACCGACCCGGTCGGGCAGGCGCTGTTCGGCGTCCGCGCCCACCTCGACGACGGACCGCCGCCGTACGGCTTCGCGCCCGTCCGGGCGGCCGCCGCGCCGCCGCTGGTCACCGTGCTGCCCCCGGGAGCCCGGACGGAGACCTCCTCGGTCTGGGCCCGGCAGGAGTCGCTGCTGGGCAGCCAGGTGTACGACGCCCCGCTGCCGGTCCCGGCGGGCGGGGCGGTGCCCACGCTGCACGGCACCAGCGGCTGGTCGATACCGGGCGGCGCGGAGGGCACGGTGTTCACGGCCGCCTGCACGCCGGGCGGGACGGCCTACTTCCACGGGCTCTGGTACCGGGGCACGGTCAGCGGCCTCGGCACCGACTACCGCAGCGACGGCGAGCAGCCCACCACCGCCATGCCGATCCACCGGCTGGGGACCGTCCCGGCGGACGGGGTGGTCCGGGTGACGCTGCGGTCGGACGTGGTGAGCCAGGTCCCCGCCCGCCCGGTCGGCTGTCTGCGGGCCGGTGCCCTGGAGGCCGCCGTCGCCCGGCTCACCGCGACCGGCGCCACCCGGGTGGAGGCCGGCGGGCACACCCTGACGGCGACGCTCCCGGCCGGGTCCACCGGCACCGCGCTGCTCTCCGTGCCGGCCACCGACGGCTGGACCTGCGCGGTGGACGGCGGCCGGTACGCGGCCCCCGTCCCGGTGCTCGGCATGATCGGTGTCCCGCTGGGCGGGGGCGCCTCCCGGGTGGCCTGCGCGTTCCGCCCGCCCGGCCTCACCGAGGGCCTCACCGTCACCTCCGCCACCGCCGCCGTCCTGGCCTTGGTGGCCGTCTTCGCCCGGCTCTCCCGCCGCCCGACCCGCCTCCCGCGCGGCGACCGCCGCCGGGCGGCCCGAAGCTCCGACGGCCTGGACGTTCGTACCTGACGGGGCGGCCCGCCGGAGTCCCGGTGGGCCGCCCCTTCCGCCCGGGGGGTCAGGGCAGGTCGACCACCTGGGCCCGCCGCTCGGCCGGGTTCCGGTGGTACAGCAGCAGGAGCCGCGAGGCGTCGCCCGGCGCCCGCCGCACGTCGAGGACGGTGCCGGGGCCCGTCGGGGCCGCCACCGCGGCCGGACCGTCGAGGCCGGCCCGCGCGGTGAGCGCCGGCCGCAGGACGTCCAGCGGGACGGACGGCGTGGTGCCGTTCAGCCCGATGGCCGAGAAGGCCTCGGCGACGTCCGGCGTGCCGCCCCCGGTGTAGCCGGTCCACACGCCGTAGCGGACGGTGCTGTGCCCGGGCGCGACGCCGGGCAGGGCGCTCAGCCGGACGGGCAGCACCAGTACGTCGCTGTCCAGCAGCCCGGTGTCGGTGTCGCCCCAGTGGGCGTTGAGCGGCTGGACGTCCAGCTCGGCCCCGGTGCGGGCGTCCAGCGCGCGGGAGACCAGGACGTCGCTGCCGGACAGCCGGTCGGCCTTGAGGACGACGTCGGTGCTGCCGTCCCCGTCGGTGTCCAGCGCCACCCGCACCCCGTACAGCCCCACCGGGGTGGCCGCGGGCGCCCACAACCACGCTCCCACGTACAGCAGTCGGTCGTCGACGGCGGCACCGGCCGCACGCAGGTCGGCGGAGCGCTCACCGGGGTGCTCGACGCAGATCTCGTCCGCCGGGTCCGCCTGCGCCCCGGCGAGTTCGGGCCGCACGCCCGCGCCCGGCGCGACGGCCGCGCCGCTGCCGCCGGGCGGGCAGTCCGGCCAGCGGGCCCCCTCGCCGCCGAGCGCGAAGGCGCTGACCAGCCCCGGCTGTTCGCCGGGCGCGGCGCGGCCGCCGAGGGCGACCAGGGTGGCGCCGCTCGCGGCGGTGCGCACGGCGGCCGTCGCCGCGAGGTCGCCGGTCGGGCGCGGGGCGGCCAGCACCGGGATCCGCAGCTGCGGCAGCGTGCCGTCCCCGACCGGGGTGAGCAGCACCCGCCCGGAGAGCTCGCCCCGGTAGCTGCGGGCGTGGTCGCCCTGCACGGTGTCGATGGTCGGGTCGGGCGCGCGCCCCAGCTCCCCGGGCACGGACAGCGTCACCCGCACCCGCGCGGTGCCGCCCGCCGGGACGTCCACCCGGGCCGGCGTCACCTGGTAGGAGGCGCCGGGCAGTCGGGTGGCCGCCGCGTACGAGGTGCGGTAGGCGAGCGGCGCGCCGGAGGTGTTGCGCACCTCGATCTCCCGGGTCCGCGCCGTCGGCCCGGCCACCTCGACCGGCCCGAAGGAGACCCCGACGGCGCCCGCCACGGCACCCTCCCCCGCCGCGTAGGCGACGGCGGGGGTGCGGACCGCCCCGTCCACCCGGACCCGCCCGGCCCCGGTGCGCTCGGGCCCGTAGGCCGGCCCGCTGCGGTCGTCGCCGAGGAAGGTGTCCACGGTGGTGTTCATCAGCGCGGCCTTGACCTGCTCGACCGGCCAGTCCGGGTGCGCGGCACGGACCAGGGCGGCGAGCCCGGCCACGTGCGGGGTGGCCATCGAGGTGCCGCTCTCGCGCTGGCCGCCGGTGCCGCTGCCGACCAGGGCGGACCGGATGCTCTCGCCGGGGGCCGCCAGGTCGGGCTTGACCACGCCCGGGACGCCGATGCCGCGCGAGGTGAAGTCGGTCAGGGTGTCGACCCGCTCCGGCTGGTCCTGGGCGACGGAGGCGTGCAGGGTGTTGCCGGGCGCGGCGAGCCGGACCCGCACCGGCCCGGCGGCCGCGGCCTGGCGCAGCCGTTCGCCGTCGGCGCGGGCCAGCAGCGCGGCCGGGATCCGGTCGTTGCCGGAGATCTCGGCGAGGTGGTCGGAGTCGGCGGCGTACAGCGCCCCGATCGCGCCCGCGTCGGCGGCGTGGTCGGCGCGCGGGCCGGAGTTGCAGGCCCGGTCGGCTTCGCGGGTACGCCAGGTGAGCAGCGCGATCTTCCCCTTCAGTCGCTGCCGGTCGGCCTCGCCGAAGTCCGCGCAGCCGTCCGACTGGTCGACGGGCAGGGCGAGTTCACCGCTGACGTCGGCGGTGGACCAGCCCCGGTAGCGCTCGCTCCAGTGCGCCGGGACGACCCCGGCCCGGGCGGCGGGGGCGAGCACGGTGACACCGTCCACGTCGGCGTGGCCGTGCACCGAGGCGGCGACGGTGATCGCCCGGGCGGCGGTGCCGGGGCTGCCGCCGATGCCGTACACGTCGCCGTCGTTGCCGGCCGCCGCGACCACGACGGTGCCCAGTTCGGCGAGCCGGTCGACGGCCAGGGCTTCGGTGTCGTCGGTGCTGCCGAAGTGGCTGCCGAGCGAGAGGTTGACGACGTCCAGCCGGTCGCTCAGGTCACCGTCCCCGTTCGGGTCGGCGGCCAGGTCGAGCGCCTCGGTGACCCGGTCGGTGGAGCCGTCGCAGCCGAACACCCGGATCGCGTACAGCTGTGCGCCGGGGGCGGCGCCGGGGCCGATCCGGAAGCCGGCCGGGTCGAGCCCGGGCCCGTACGGACCGGTGTACGGGCGGCCGTCGGCGGTGACGCCGTACCCGGCGGCGGTGCCGGCCACGTGGGTTCCGTGCCCGTTGCGCACGCAGTCGATCGGGTTGTCGCCGGGGTGCGGCACCGGCTGGTGGTGCGGGGAGGCCGGGTCGGGGTCGTAGTCGTCGCCGACCAGGTCCCTGCCGCCGACGACCTTGGCGTTGGGGAACAGCGCGGGCGGCGCGGGCTTGCCGCGCTCCACCGAGCGGAAGGCCTCCTCGGTGCCGGGGCCGCCGAAGTCGGCGTGGGTGTAGTCGATGCCGCTGTCGACGATCCCGATCCGCATACCCTGCCCGGTGCCGGCCGCCCGGTCGCCGGCCCAGACCTGCGGGGCGCCGGTCAGCGGGACGGAGTGGGCGTTGTCGCGCCGCTTGGCGACGATCGGGTGGACGGCGCGGACGCCCGGCAGCGCCCGCAGCGCGGGCAGCCGGTCGGCGGGCGCGCTGACGGCGAGTCCGGTCAGCACGGTGCGGGTGCGGTAGAGCTCGCGGGTGGCGGGTGCCGCCCGGTGGACGGCGCCGGCCAGCCGGTCGAGCGCGTCCCCGGCCCGGGCGCGCTGGTCCGCGCCGGCCCGCGCGGCCTCCCGGCGGACGGCCTCCGGGGAGCGCTGGGCCCGCCGGGCGCCGTCGGCGGCGCGCCGCCAGGCGGGGCCGGCCGCCTCGGTGGTGAGTTCGAGCAGCACGGAGGCCGTTCGGCCCGGCCCCGGCGGTCCGGCGGACGGCGGTCCGGCGGACGGTGGCCCCGCGGTCGGTGGACCGCCCGCCGCCGGGGTGGCGGCGAGGACGGCGCTTCCGGCCAGCAGGGCCAGGGTGAGGCCGATCCGGGCGGCGGGTCGGCGGACGGATGGCAGACGCACTGGGCCCTCTCCCCCGGCAGGGGGACTGATCCGCACTCCGTGTCGCTGACGCCCGCCCACGCGAACGTCGATCACCCCTCCGAGGGCCCCAAATTAGGATGATCGCGCCGCCGGGGACGAGCAACTTCCCTCGGACGGACCGGGGTTGCACTCTACTGGGTGACATTCCGACGACCCGTACGGCCCATTCGGCGGATGAACGCCACCGCCGGCCGCTCCGCCGGACCTCAGTGGTGGCCGGTCACGCCGCCGTTGTCCCGGCGGTCCAGCGAGCGCTGCAGCGCGGCCGCCGCGAAGGGGTTCCGCTCGGCGGCCCGCCGGCGGCGCGGGGCGCGGACGGGGGTGGCGGCGGGGGCGGACGTGGCGTGACGGTCGGCGGTCGGCGACATACCGGGCTCCTTGGAAGCGGCGCCGCAGGAGGCGGGCGCGAAGAGGGGAAGGGAGCGCGGGAGCAGGGATCGCCTGCTCGTGAAGGCGCACGCCTACACGGGCCGCAGGCCCTGGCTACAGGGGCGGCACACCGTATGGCCCTTCCACGGTAAGGCCGCGCCCCGGCCGTGTCTGCACGAATACTTGGATTTCCTACTATCTGAGACGGGTGTCACCCGGGAGAACGCAGCGGGGCCCGGGCCCCCCCCGGGAGCGGGGGGCGGGGCCCCCCCGCGGCCCGGGGTGAGCCCCCCGGGGCCCCGCGCGGGCAGCCGGGGCCCCCGCCGCCCGGGGGGGGCGCCCACCACCC
>NZ_JBICYZ010000127.1:0-13005 GCF_043201465.1 Kitasatospora sp. NPDC048298 | reverse complement strand
ACGAGTTGATGGCCGAGCAGCTGGCCACCGCCACCACCCAACGCGGCCCCGGCGACCTGGCCACACTCCTCGCCGGCAACGACACCTGGACGGTGGACTGACCGTCCGCCGGATCGAGTGGAGCCCCCTGTCCTGCCGGACAGGGGGCTCCGTCGTTCACCGCTCAGCGTTGCCTACCGCTCGGCCGCGCCTACTGCTTGGCCCACTCGGTCAGCTGGACCAGCACCCCGTTCGGGTCGGTGACCTGGAAGAGCTTCTCGCCCCACGGCTCCTCGCGCAGCGGCAGGGTGATCGCGACCCCCTCCTCGCGCAGGCGCCGCTCCTCGGCGGCGACGTCCTCGACGACGAACGCCAGGATCACGCCGTCCGCGATCCGGTGGCGCTGCTCCTCCGGCAGGACCTCGAGGCCGCGCCGGAGGTAGACGACGTTGAATCCGCCGTCCGGGTGAGCGAGCGAGACGAAGCCGTCGGCCGACATCTCCTCGGTGTAGCCGAAGTGCCGCTGGAGGAAGGCGGCCGAGGTGCTGACGTCCTCGACGGTCAGGGAGACGGCGGTCTTGGTGATCTGCATGGCGGAGCCCTCTCGTCGATACCTGTACGGTTACCCCGTACGCAGTACACTATACATAGTACGGAGAATCCCGCCAGGGGTTGCCCAGGAATCTGCTCAGGGTTGCCGGAGAACGGCCGAGGGAGGCTCCCCGGGTGGGGAGCCTCCCTCGGAGGTCGGAGCGGGGCGTGTCAGAACACGCAGGGGATGCCGCCGTCGGACTCCGCGTCGACCATGGGGCCCTGCTGGGGCACGTTGGTGTCCGGTGCGGGCGGTGCGGCCGGGGTGCCGGTGGCGGCGGGCTTGTCGGCGGCGACGCCGGTGAAGGCGCTGCCGAGGGTGACGGTGACGTGGTCGGCGGCGGCGGAGGCGGACTCGGTGGCGGTCACGCCGTAGCGGGCGGCGATCTGCTCGGCCGCCTCCTTGGCGCCCTTGCCGTAGGTGACGGTGGTGGTCTTCGGCTTGGTGGCCGCCGAGCCGGTCCTCCCCTCCTTGAAGCCCATGGCGACCAGGGCCTTGGACTCCGCGGTGGAGGTGACGCCGGGGGTGGAGGAGGCGTTGAAGACGTCCACGGTGACGCTCCTGGCTGCGGCCGGGGGCGTGGTCGCGACGGGCGGGGCGGGTGCGGCGGGTGCGGTCGTCGGGGCGGGGCCCTCGTCGGTCGGGGCCGGCGCCGGGCTGGTGTCGGCGTAGCCGAAGAGCTGCTTGACGATCTTCTGGACCTGCGGCGGGCTGACGATGTTGACGTCCTGGCCGTTGACCTTCCTGAGGTCGGCGACGGGGAGGGTGCGGAACTCCGCGTTGCCGCCGGTGAGGTTGGGGGCCTGCTGGGCGAAGTCCAGGACGTTCCACTCGTTGTCGATGACGAGGTCCTTCTGCACCACGCCCATCAGCTCCTGCATCTTGCCGAGGTCGCCGAGGACGCCCTTCTGCTTCAGGTTGTGCACGACGGAGGAGATGAAGGCCTGCTGGCGGTGGGTGCGGGCGAAGTCGCTGTCGTTGCCGTCGCCGCCGTCGAGGTTGTGGCGCTGGCGGACGAAGGAGAGCGCCTGGGAGGCGTTGAGCTTGTTGACGCCCTTGTGGAAGTCGGCGCCGGAGCCCTGGCCCTCCATGGCCGGGTCCTTGGTGTCGTGGGTGAGGCAGACCTCGATCGGCTGGAGGGCCTTGGCGATGTCGTAGAAGCCCATCAGGTTGACCTCGGCGATGTGGTCGACGGGCTGGTCGAGGAACTTCTGCACGGTCTGGATGGTGGCCGCGCGTCCGGCGTCGCGTCCGGCCTTCTCCAGGTCCGCGCCCTTGAGGCCCTTGGCCTGGAGGGCCGGCGTGGCCTTGTCCTTGGCCTCGCCGTAGGCCTCCTTGATCTTGCGCATGCCGACCTGCTTGCCGTCGCCGCTGTAGGTCATGACGTAGTCGTCGCGGGGTATCGAGACGGCCTGCACCTTGCCGCCGTTCGCCGGGATGTGCAGCAGGATCAGGGAGTTGGTGTTGTAGCCGCCGATGTCGGAGCTGTGGCCGGCGTGCAGCTCGTCCTGGACGAACTCGGGCGGGAGGTCCGTGCCGTCCATGTTCTTGCGGCTGTCCAGGCCTATCAGCAGCAGGTTGACCGAGTTGTCCAGGTGCTTGGGGGCGTCCTTCTTGGTCTGGGCGATCGCGTTGGAGGTGGTCATCCCGTCGGTGAGCTGCTTGAACCCGTACCAGACCACCCCGCTGGCGGCGAACACCGCGAACCCCACGGTGCAGGCCACCACCCGGCCCGCGATCAGCGCGGGGGAGGGGCGGTGGGGGCGGGGGGCCTCGGTGTCGCCACCGTGCTCGGCGTTGTCAGCCATGCTGCCTCCTCCTCGCCCGGACCAGCCGGACCGCGATCACGATGACGGCCGCGGCCGCGGCCTCGGCCATCACGGGAAAGCCGTGCACCACCCACTTCGCGGCGCCGGTGGCCAGGCCCTTGCCCTGGTACCGGTCGCGGTTGGCGGCCAGTTCGACGACGGCCGTCGCACCCAGCACGACCAGCGGCGACGCGGCGAGCACCCACCACCAGCCGTTGCGGCCGCTGAGCGCCGCCGCCAGGCCGGTGCCGAGCACCGCGCCCACCGCGAAGGCCAATCCCATGCCGGGGCCGGAGAGCTCGTCGACCGCGGCGCCGGCGATCGGCAGTCCGACGGCGAGGGCCGCGGGCAGTGCGGGGCCGCCGGGAAGGGGGCGGGGGTGGCCGACGGGCCCGCTCGTCGCCCGCCGTCGCGTCCATCGGTCGGCCGACCGTCCTCGTTGCCCCGCCACGCCCTCACCCCCGGTGTTCCCGTGTTCCCCGCGCCCCGGTGGCGCGTCCGCGTCGCTCGCCGCCCGCCCACCCGTTCGAAAGTATGGACGTCCAAACCTCGGATCATCCGAATGTCCGGAAATCCGGTCATGACACTGCTCGTTCTGGACGCCGGCCCGGCTCGGCCGGTTCCCGCACGGGGTCCGGCCGGCCGAGATCGGGGAGACGCTTCCGCATGTCTCTACACGGGTGTAGAAGTCGTACGCAGCATAGAGCACGCCTGTTCGGCGGTGAGGCCGGGCTGGTTGCGGTCCGGATAAACTACACCGGGTAGTTTTTGAGACGGTCGGCCGATGCGCCGACGGAGGAGGGGAGCGCCGTGGCGACGACGGGCGGAGCGGGGCGGCCGGAGAAGCGCAAGGCGATCACGCAGGCCGCGACGGTGGTGTTCGGGCGCGAGGGGTACGTCCGCGCCAGCATGGACGCGATCGCGGCCGAGGCCGGGGTGTCCAAGCGGACGGTCTACAACCACTTCGCCGACAAGGAGAACCTCTTCCTGTCGGTGGCCCTGCGGAACTCGGCGGAACTGACCGAGCGGATCCGCGAGTTGATGGCGAAGTACCTCGACCGGGTGGTGGACCTGCGCCAGGACCTGACCGACTTCGCCGTCGAGCGGGCCCGCGCCGTGCTGTCCGCCGGGGAGCACGGCGCGCTCGGCCGGGCGATCCGGGCCGAGGTGGCCAACATCCCGGCGGACGTCCTGGAGGCCTGGCTGGAGGCCGGCCCGGTCGCCTCCCAGCGCGACCTCGCGCAGCACTTCGAGGCGCTCGCCGAGCGCGGGCTGCTCGCGGGCGGGGACGCCGCACTCGCCGCCGAGCAGTTCACCCTGCTGACCTTCCACGGCATCGCCGAGCGCTCCTTCTGGGGCGCGCTCCCGGTGGCGGACGAGGAGGTCCGGCGGGTCGCGGCCGTCGGCGTGGACGCCTTCCTGCGGATCCACGGGGTGTCGGCGGCGTCGACGGCGCGGGGCTGAACGCGCCCGGGCGGGGACGGCGGCGCGCCGCCCCCGCCCGGACCACCCGCGGATCACTTCCAGTTGAGGCCCTTGCCCAGGGTGTACGGCTCGCCCCAGTACTCGGCACCCGCGACCTTGGAGGCCTCCGGGGACATCGCCACCGCACAGGAGGTGGCGGACTGGCCGTTGCCGAAGCCCTTCGGCAGCGACTCGCTCTTGCACTTGGGGAAGGTGCCGATGACCATCAGCTCCTGCGCCTCCGTGTCGTCCGCCAGCAGGCCCTTCACGTGGTTGACGCTGGTGTAGGACAGGTCGGTGCTGCCGGCGTTGGTGACCTTGTAGTGGATGTAGTACGGCACCAGGCCCTTGGCCTTGTCGCCCAGGTTGAGCGAGGCGAGGTCGGCCGGGTCGCCCTTCTCGATCGAGGTGACCGCGAGTGCGATGGTGCCCTTGGTGCTGCCCGAGCTGAACGGGATGGTGGCGGCGTCGCCGAGCTTGAGCGTCGTCCCGGCCGCCGGGGCGCTGCCGGCCGGCGCGGGCGCGGCAGCCGTACCGGACGCGGCGCCGCCCGCCGGGACGGAGGCCGACCCGGCGGCCACCGGAGTGGTGGCGGCACTGCTCGGCGAGGCGGTCTGCGAGGCGGGCGCACCGGTCGCCGGAGCGGTCGTCGCCGTGTCGGACGACGCGGCGTCGTCGTTGCAGGCGGTCAGGGTGAGCGCGCCGACCGCGGCCAGCGAGGCCAGGGCCAGGGCGCGGTGACTGCTGCGGATGGTCTTCACGTGATGTCCCCCGTGGGTGCGGACCGCCGGGTGGCGGCGGTTCTCCTGAGGGACGTTCATAGCGCAGCGCCAACGATCGGGGCGACGGCTTCGGCGCCGCTTTGACACCGCCGTGACGAGTTCCTCGCGCGACCGTGACAAGGGATATCGAGTCGTGATCATTCGCCCCGAAAAAGGATGGTGACGGAACATCAGGCGACTGTGACGGAACCGTGGAGCGCCGGAGCGGGGCCGGTGAGGGGCACGCGGACGAGGACGGGCCCGGTCCGCTCGTCGTCGACGAGCGGACCGGGCCCGGTGATCGGTGTCAGCCCAGCAGCCAGCGCTGGTTCGGGTCCGCGGTGTCGCAGGAGGCCATCGAGACGGCCTGGTAGGTGCCGGGGGCCTTGAGGCACTGTCCGGTGGCGACGTTGCGGATCAGGTACCAGCCGCGGTCCTCGTCGGTCAGCCGCCACTTCTGGTTGGCCGGCATCCAGTCGCCCCGCGGCCGGTTGAGGCCGTCCAGCCCGCCGGGGGTGTCCTGGAGGCGGACCGAGCCCGAGCCGGTGTCGAGGCCGGCCACCTTGCTCAGCCCGTGCGAGATCGCGGTGGTGCCGTCGCAGTAGCCCCAGAACGACCAGGTCTGCGCGGGCGACTGGTTGGCGGTCCACAGGCCGATCGGCTGCCCGTTGACCTCGTTGCCGTTCAGCAGGTCGAGCGCGCCGCCGCCGGAGCCGTTGTGGACGTCCCACCGGGTCGTCAGGGCCGGTGCGGGGGCCTGGTCGCAGGCGTCGGCCCGGGTGGCCGCCTGCGCCGCCGGCGCGCCGGCCACGACCGCCCCCGCGACGGCCGCGACGGCGCCCAGCGAGGCGAGGAGCCTGCGGGTACGGGTGATGGTGCTCATCGGATTTCTCCTTCTGGTGTGTGGTTGACGGGACCGGCGTCAGCCGCGCGGGACGGCGAGCGCGGCCCACTGCTTGGGGCCGGGGATGCCGTCGGCGTCCGCGCCGGAGTCGCCGAGCTTGTGCTGCCAGTTACGGAAGGACTCGCGGTCGGCGTCGGACCACTCGGGCCCGGGGCCCTCGGCGTAGGCGGAGCAGCCCTCGGCGACGAGGCGCTCGCCCATCCGGGTGATGACGTCGCTGTTCCGGCCGTCCTGGAAGAAGTCCGCGCCGGGGAACGGCTCGTAGCCGTCGCCGCCGTCGGCCGCCGGGGCGGGGCCGGTCGGGGCGCCGCCGCGGGGGCTGTCGTCCGCGGACGCCTCCTGTCCGAAGTAGAGCGCCCCGGACCGGTCCTTCCACTCCGGGTCGGCGAGGACCACGCCCTCGGCGAAGGCCGGGATGCCGTAGCCGTAGACCCAGTCCGAGCGGCGCTCACGGGTCTTGAGGTAGACGCCGTCGCCCTCGGAGCTGCCCCCGTCGTTGGTGTTGCCCTCGACGGTGGTGATGGTGGAGCTGGTGTAGGCGACGCAGATGCCGGTGTGGCTGCCGCCTCCGGGTCCGAAGAAGACCTGGCCGCCGATCACCGGGTAGTCGGTGAAGCGTCCGCGCTCCTTGAACCAGGCGACGCCCTCCGCGCAGGAGGCGCTGACCGGGAAGAGGTCGGCGTTGCCGGACTGCTCGGCGCACCAGGCGACGAAGGTGGCGCACCAGGCCTCGCCCTGGGACCACTCCAGGCCGGCGACGGCGGGGGAGAACTTCTGGATGTTGTTCCAGTGTCCGCCGCTGCGGCCCTCGTGGTAGCCGACCTCGTCTCGGGCGATGCGGATCAGGTCCGCCGCGTTCGAGGACATGGGTGGGGAACTCCTTGTTGCTGGAAGGGGCGTGCCGGTCGGGGTCTCAGGCCTTGCCGAAGGTCTGCACGTAGCGGCCCCAGTTGCCGCGCTGGCGGGGCGCGTAGCCGATGCCGATGTAGTTGTAGTCGGGGTTGAGGATGTTCACCCGGTGGCCGGGGCTGTTCATCCACATCTGCATCGCTTCCGGCACGCTGTTGCTCGGGGTGACGTTCTCGGCGGAGGAGCGCGAGACGAAGCCGGCGGCCGCGATGCGGTCCCAGGGGCTGCTGCCGTCGGTGCCGTTGTGCTGGGTGAGGTCGTGCGAGGCCATGTCGTTGGCGTGCCGCTGGGCGGCCGCGCTGAGGCGGTCGTCCAGGCGCACCGGCGGGGCGCCGACCCGGCCGCGCTCCGCGTTGACGGCGTTCAGCATCTCGGTGCGGAAGTCGCCGCCCCCGCCGGGCTGGGGCTGGGGCTGGGGCTGCGGCTGGGGCTGCTGCTGCTGGCCGCCGCCGCTGATGCCACCGGCCGGGACGAGCTGCCAGCGCTGCGCCGGGTTGGCGTCGTCCTGCCTGGCCAGGGTGAGGGGCGAGCCGGGGGCGGCCGCGGTGAGGAAGAGCATGCCCTCGTTGGTGCGGGTGGTGCGGATCCGGACCCAGTCGTTGTCCAGGGGCTCGAAGCACCAGTGCTGGTTGGGCTGGTTGTGCTCGTTGTACAGCCAGGTCTGGCCGATGGAGTAGTTGTAGTCCATGACCATGGCCTGGCCGCCGACGTGCTTGCCGACGGTCAGCTGGGTCTCCAGGAGGAAGCTGCCGTTCTCCTTGGCCCAGAACGTCCAGCCCTGGGCGGTGGTGCCGTTGGACCCCCAGGACTGGATGGCCGTGCCGGCGGAGGTCTGGCTGGAGCGGACGTCGGCGACGGTTCCGTTGGCGGACTTGAGCGTCCAGGTCTGGCCGTGCTGGGGCAGGGTGGGCATGGTGGCGCCTCTCGTCTGTGGTGTCGCCCGGGCCGCCGGCGCGGCGGCCCGTGGCCTGACGAGAGAGACACTCCGGCACGGCGGTAGACGGTCGGTCAACGCGCGTAGCCCGGGCCCCTGTTGATGCCGCGTCTACCGCGCCGGCACCTCCCTGACCAGCACGTTTCCCGGTCGGTACGACGTCTACCTGGCCAGCAGATCCCTGACCTGAGCCGCTTCCTCGGCGAGCCCCAGCCGCTCGAACACCTCCAGGGAGTCGGCCAGGCAGGCCCGGGCCTGGCGCGGGCGGCCGAGACCGGTGAGCGCGGTGCCGAGCGTGCGCAGCAGGGCGGCCTCCAGGGAGGCGCTGGTGCGGCGGGCGAGGGGGAGGACGGCCTCGGCGGCGTCGACGGCGAGCAGCCAGCGGCCGGCCTCGGCGTGGATCCGGGCGGCGAGGTCGCCGGCCGCGGCCGCGAAGACGGTGACCTGGAGCGCGGCGAACTCCTCGCGGGCGCCGACGGCGTGGGCGAGCGCCTCCTCCGGGTCGCCGCACAGCCGCAGGACCCGGGCGAGGTAGTAGCGGCCGGTCGCGGCGGAGACCGGGCCGGAGCGGCTCATCAGCCGGACGCTGCGCTCGGCGGCCTCCCGGGCCTCGTCGAGGCGTCCGGTCTGGGCGGCACTGAAGGCGAACTCCCCGAGCGCGCTGCCCTCGGCGCGCTGGGCGCCGAGGCGGTGGAACAGCTCGGCGGCGCGGCCGGCGTGTTCGGCGGCCTCGGCGAAGCGGCCGTGCGTACGGGCGTTGCTGCCGAGGGTGATCAGGGCCTTCGCGAGGACGCGTTCGGTGCGGTCGTCCTGTTCGGACAGGGCGACGGCCCGGCGGATCTCCTCCTGGGACTCGGCGTAGCGGTTGATGTGCCAGAGCATGCTGCCGCGCAGGTACCGGGCGAGGGCGAGCGGCCCGTGTTCGCCGCGGGCGGCGGCCTGCTGGGCGATGCGTCCGGCGAGGTCGACGATGACGCCGGTCTGGGTGCGTTCGGGCAGGACGGCGCCCATCCGGTCGGCGAGTTCGGCGGCGCGGTCGAGCGGCAGGGCCGGGTCGGCGCAGCCGAGGGCGATGGCGGCGGCGTGGATGTCGGCCTGGTCGCGCATCCAGCGGACGGCTTCGGCACCGTCGGCGATGGGCCGGCCCGGGGAGGCGACGGACGCGCCGAGCAGGCTGAGCTCGGCGGGTTCGGCCTTGCGGGCGGCGAGGTCGGCGTTGCGGGCGGTGGCGAGGCAGAAGTCCAGCAGCCGGTCGGTGGCGGCGGTGCGTTCGGCGGGGCCGTCCTCGGCGGCGAGCCGGCCGCGGGCGTAGTCGCGGACGAGGTCGTGGTAGCCGTAGCGGCCGTAGCGGGGGGAGTGCAGCAGGTTGAGGTCGACGAGGGTTTCGAGCAGGTCGTCGGTCTCGGTCTCGGTGCGGTCGAGCAGGGCGGCGGCGCAGGGCAGCGGGATGTCGGGGGCGTCCGGCAGGGACAGCAGGCGGAAGGCGCGGGCGAGTTCGGGGTCCAGGCGGTGGTAGGAGAGCGCGAAGGTGGCCTCGACGGTGCGTTCGCCGTCGGTGAGTTGGGCCAGCCGGTGCTCGTGGCGCAGCCCTTCGGCGAGTGCCGCGAGGGTGAGCGCCGGGTCGGCGGCGAGCCGGGAGGCGGCGATGCGGACGGCGAGCGGCAGCAGTCCGCAGGCCCGTACGACCTCGTCGGCGGCGGCGGGTTCGGCGGCGACGCGTTCGGGGCCGACGATGCGGGTGAGCAGTTCCAGGGCCTGTTCGGCGGGCAGGGTGTCGAGGCGCAACTGGTGCGCCCCGGCGAGGCCGGCCAGCCGGTGGCGGCTGGTGACGAGGACGGCGCAGCCGGCCGAGCCGGGCAGCAGCGGTTCGACGTGGCAGGGGGTGGCGGCGTTGTCGAGGACGACCAGGACGCGCCGTCCGGCCAGGGCGGAGCGGTAGAGCGCGCTGCGTTCGCCGGTGTCCGGCGGGACGTCGGCGGGGTCGACGCCGAGGGCGCGCAGGAAACCGGCGAGGACGGTGCCGGGGTCGGGCGGGGTGCGGTCGGCGCCGCGCAGGTCGGCGAAGAGCTGCCCGTCGGGGAAGCGCGCGCGGACCTGCCGGGCGACGTGCACGGCGAGGGTGGTCTTGCCGACGCCGCCCATGCCGTCCAGCGCGGAGACGACGACGGCCCGCCCGCCGGCCGCGGAGAGCTGGTCGACGAGGGTCTCGACCTCGTCGGCGCGCCCGGTGAAGTCGGGCAGGCCGGAGGGGAGTTGGTCGGGTGCCCAGCGGGTGTCGGCGGTGGGCCCGGCGGGTTCGGCGCCGGCGGGCTCGGAGGTGCGGCCGGCCGGAAGCAGGGCGGCGTCCTCGCGCAGGATGCGCAGCTGGAGTTCGGCCGGGGCCCGGTCGTCCGGGGGCAGCGCGGGACGGGCGTCCTCGTACACGGCGAGCGCCTCGGCCTTGCGGCCCGACTGGTAGAGGGCGCGCATCAGGACGGCGGTGAGCCGGGGCCGGCCCGGGTGCTCCAGCGCCAGGGCGGCGGCCTCGGCGGTCAGGTCGGTGCGGTCGCCGAGTTCGGCGTCCAGCTCCAGCTGCGCCTCCTTGGCCGAGATCCGCTGCTCGACGAGGAGGGCCCGGACGGCCTCGGCGTGCGGCCCGGGCAGGCCGGCCAGCGGCTCGCCGACCCAGAGCCGCTGGGCCTGCCGCAGCGCCTCCCGGACGTCCCGCGGCGGTGCGCCGGCCTCCCGCAGCCGTCCGGCCTCGGCCAGCAGCGCCTCCCACTCGGTGGCGTCGACCTCGGCCCCCGGCGCCCTGAGCGCGTAGCCGTCGCCGACCCGCACCAAGGGCATCCGCTCCGGGTCGTCCCCGGTGTGGGGCCGGAACGCGCCGCGCAGCCGGGAGACGGCGAGCTGGACGGCCTTGCGCGGGTCGGCCGGCGCGGCCCCGCCCCACACCCCCTCGACCAGGACCGGGACGGAGACCGTCCGCCCGGCGGCGGACAGCAGGACGGCGAGCACGGCCCGCTGCTGCGGCCGGCCCAGTTCCAGCTCCTGCTCCCCGTACCAGGCCCGCAGCGGACCCAGCAGTCCGAACCGCAGCCCGGCTCCCCCCATGTCACCCATGTCCCGCCCTCAACGTCGTTCCGCGCCGGGATTCCGCCACATCCGTCCGGACGGCGGCGCCCCCGTACCCCGGCGACCTATGCTCAGTCCTCACAGATTGTGCACCGGGACGAGGGCTATCGAGGGGTGGGCTGTGCGGCTCGAATTCCGCGTGCTGGGGCCGCTGAGCGCCCGCTGCGACGGGCGGGAGGTCGATCTCGGCCGACCGCAGCAGCAGGCCGTGCTCGCCGCGCTGCTGCTCTCCCCGGGCCAGCTGGTGCCGACGGACCGGCTGGTCGAGGGCCTGTGGGGGGAGGACGACACCCGCTGGCCGAAGGATCCGGCCGGGCAGATCGGCACCCACGCGCACCGGCTGCGCCGCGCTCTGGGGGAGACCGGGCTGCTGGTCGCGTCGGCGGGCGGGTACCGGTTGGCGGTGCCGCGCGAGGCGGTGGACCTGTTCCGTTACGAGGCCGGGGTGGCAGAGGCCGTCGCGCTGCGTCACCAGGACGCGTTCCGGGCCCGGGAGCTGCTGGTGGCGGCGCTCGGCGCGTGGGAGGGTCGCCGGGCACTGGACGGCGTCCCGGGGGCGTTCGCCGAGCGGTCGCGGGAACGGCTGGCGGCCGGGCGGTTCGCGGCGGTGAAGGCGCTGCTCGACCTGGACCTGACGCTCGGGCGGCACGCGGAGGCCCTGGAGCCGTTGGCCGGGCTGGCGGCCGAGCACCCGCAGGACGAGGAGGTGCACCGGCTGCACCTGCTGGCCCTGCACCGCTGCGGCCGCACCGCGGAGGCGCTGGCGGTGTACGAGGCGCTGCGGGAGCGGCTGGACGGTGAGCTGGGGCTGGAGCCGGCGCCCGCAGTGGTCGAGCTGGCCGAGCGGATCCGGCACGGGGACGCCCCGGTGCTGCCGCGGCGGCTGCCGCGGCCGTGCCAGCTGCCGCCGGACATCCCCGACCTGGTCGGGCGGGCGGCACTGGTGCGGGAGGCGGAGCGGGTGCTGCGGGGGGCCGGGGGCGGTCCGGTGGTGACGGGGCCCGGTTCGGTGGGGCCCGGGCCGGTGTCGGGGCCTGGTCCGGTGCTGGGGTTGTCGGGGCCGGCGGGCAGTGGCGCGTCGGCGCTGGCGGTGCATGTCGCGCATGTCGTCCAGGACGCCTTTCCGGACGGTCAGCTGTACGCGGGCGGCAGCGAGCCGGCCGCGGTGCTCGCGGGGTTCCTGCGCGCGCTGGGGGAACGGCCGACGGAGGACGCGGACGCCGACGAACTCGGCGCCCGCTACCGGGAGGCGCTCGCCGGGCGGCGGGTACTGGTGCTGCTCGACGGCGTGGCCGACCCCGGACCGCTGCTGCCCGGTACGGCGGGTTGCGCGGCGGTGGTCGCGGGCGCGGAACCGGGCACCCTGCCCGAGGGCGCCGTACGGCTGACGGTCGGACCGTTGGAGCCGCACGACGCCTACGAGCTGTTGGCCCGGATCGCGGGCGCGGAGCGGATCCGGCAGGAGCCGGAGGCGGTGGAGGAGGTGGCCGCGCTCTGCGGCCACCTCCCGGCGCTGCTGCGCACGGCGGCGACGCGGCTCGCGGCCCGGCCGCGCTGGTCGGTGGCCGACCTGGTCAGGTGGCTCGCCGAGCGGGGCTGAGGGCCGGGCCGCGGGGGGAGCGGTTTAGTACGGGTCCGAGCTGCGGAGCGTGTCCGTGAAGGGGTTGCTCATGGGGTTGCGCGGGTTGTCCGGGTTGGCGTACTCGACCGAGAGGCCGCCCCGGGGGGACACCGTCAGGACGGCGGTCTGCAGGGAGTTGGTCTTGTACGTGCCACGGGCCCAGCAGATGCGGTTGCCGGCGCCGTAGACGACGAGGTTGCCGTCGCCCTGCATGATCGCCTTGACGCCGCAGTTCTGGGCTCCCGGGGCGACCCACACCGGCCTCGGGGGCATCATCGGGGCGTACCTGTAGAGGACGAAGTTGCCGTCGCCCTGCATGTACAGCCGGGTGTCGCCGGATTCGAGGTAGTCGCCCGGGTTGAGCACCCCGGGCTCGCTCAACGTCGATCCGTACGCGGTGGCGGCCTGCGCGGTCCCGGCCGAGGTCATCGTCCCGGCCAGTGCCAGCACGCCGGCCGCTATCCCGATGGCCATGTGTCGCAGAGTCTTCGTCGCCTTCATGTCCCCGTGGACCTCTCTTGTGCTGTCGGCTCTCGTGCTTCGGCGCCGACGAGGTCTTCGTGGCGTCCGATGGGAAGGAGCATGGCGGGAGGCGGTAGACAAACGATGAACGCGGCGTCGGGGCGGCCGGCCCGCCCGGCTGCCGGTCCTGGGCCGTTTGGCATGGGCCCGGAGGAGGAGTACTGTTCTCTAGTCGCTCGGCAGGGAGCACCGGACACGCATCGGCGCGGACGGTCCCGGGGCGGCCAATCCTCTGAAACACCACTTCCCAGGTTCGGGCTGGGTCGCGTCGGCATTCCCGCGTCGCGGCTGAGTGCTTATTTGGCGTGCTCGTTTTATCGGGTTGCGGCCGGATTCGCTTTTCGGAGCGGAGATCGGCTAGAGTTTGAAACGTCGGACAGGGCGTCAAGCCCCGGAA
>NZ_JBICYZ010000126.1:0-14319 GCF_043201465.1 Kitasatospora sp. NPDC048298 | reverse complement strand
CGCGGTCACCCACCGGAACGGGATCCCGTCCTCGATCGCCTTGCGGACCATCGCCCGGGCCATCTGAACCTTCGTGGCGAACTCGACCCCGTCACCGATCCCGGCCGCCCGGCAACGCTCGCGGTCGTCCGTCCAGGACTTCGGCAGGTAGAGAGCCCGGTCGATCAGCGTCCGGCCACGGGGCCCCGAGTAGGCGAGGAAGACACCGACCTGGCAATTCTCGGTGCGGCCGGCGGTGCCGGAGTACTGCCGCTGGACGCCGGCCGAGCGCACGCCCTTCTTCAGGAACCCGGTGCCAAGGCCCCCGGCTCCGCCTACTTCCGGGCCTGGGCGCTGTGCAACAACGGCACGACCGTCTACGGGTCGTGGGTGACGGTCGGCAACGGCAGCTGGAGCTACGCCTACTGCACCAGCGTGGGCTCCTCGCTCAACACCGGCGGTGTCACCACGTCCTGACCGGGGCCGCTGCCAGGGACCGCCGGGACTCCCTCCGAGGGGGTCCCGGCGGTATGGGCGTTGCGGTACTCGTGGGGCGAGAGGCCGTAGGCGGCCTTGAAGGCGCGGCCGAAGTCGGAGGCGCGGGGGATGCCGCAGCGGGCGGCGACGGCCTGGACGGGCAGGGCGCGCAGCGCGGGGTCGGCGAGGTCGCGGCATGCCTTCTTCAGGCGCTGGTCGCGGACGAAGGCGGCGACGGTCCGGCCGTCGGAGTGCCGGGTGAAAAGGCGGTTCAGGTAGCTGACGGGGATGTGGTGGGCCGCGGCGATGGTGGCGGGGGTGAGGCCGGGGTCGTGGAGGTGGTGGCGGATGAACGCCCGGACGCTCTCCACCAGGGCCTGTTGGCGACTCTCCTGGGGCAGCGTGTTCACGGCGTCGAGTTCGCAGGCGATCCACACGGCCGTCAGGTCGGCCACGATCGAGCCGAGGCGGGCGGCCTCGGCGGGCCCCAGGGTGGCGGCCTGGCGGTCCAAGCTGAGGAGGAAGTCCGCCAGCAGCGCGCCGATGCCCTCCCGTCCGGAGAGCCGGCGCCCGATGAGTTCGCGCACGCGGTGCGGGGGCACGGGCAGCAGTGAGGCGGGCAGGTCGATGCCCACGCCGGAGACGTGTGCGTCGTCGGTGGTGGAGTAGCGCCCGTCGTAGGGGTGCGAGCTGTCGATCAGCGACAGGTCCCCCACTCGAAGGTCTCCCGCTGGTCGTCGGCGCGTGTGAGGGTGTGGTGGCCGGCTGTCAGCAGGGTCAGGTGGTAGATCTCCTCGTCGCAGCTGCGGATCATGCGCTCGGTGCGGTGGAAACGCTCCGAGGGGAAGGAGGTCCCCAGCAGGGCCACCGGCCCCAGTTCGAAGCGCCGCACCTGCGCGGTGAAGGTGTCGACGTGGGCGCTGGTCGCGTCGCAGACCCGCGTGCGCACCAGCAGGTCTCGCCAGTTCTCGAAGCGTTCGCGCGCCGACGCGCCGTCTCCCCCGGCCGTCTGTTCCCCTTGCGGCGCCATCATCGGGTCCCGGGGGCGGAGCGGCCAAGTAGGCGTGCGAAGGACCACGGCCCCGCCACTCCGGCGAAGGAGTGGCGGGGCCTCGGGTGGCGCGTGGGCGTCAGACGTCGCCGAACTCGCCGGAGCGGACGGCGGAGACGAAGGATGACCAGGCGTCGGTCAGGAAGGTGAGGGCGGGGCTTTCGGGGTCCTTGCTGTCACGGACGGGGACGATGCCGGGCAGGCTGTACGACACCTCGACGCCGCTTCCGCCGCTGCCGCCCAGCAGGGTGACGGCCTGAACCGCACGGTCGCAGGCGGCCAAAGGGGTCCGGCCGCCGGGCAGGCCCGGACCGGCCCGGGGCCCGCGCGTCCCAGCAACCGCCCCCGGGAGGACATTTCGCCGCTCACCAACTCCCCGCAGGAGCTAGCCTTTTCCGCATGCCGACCACTCGCCCCGCAAGCCCGAGCCCCACCACCCGCGACCGCCTGCTCGCGTTGGGCTCACTGCCCGCGGCGGCGGCCGTGCTCACCGGGACGAACGCGCTCTACCTGCTGCTCGTGGTCTTCGGGAACGTCACCGACTTCGCCACCAACCAGCAGTTCGTCCAGCACGTGCTGGCGATGGACACCACCTTCCACGACCGGAACCTGATGTGGCGCTCCGTCACCTCCCCGGGCCTGCAGAACGCGGCGTACGTCGCGATCATCGCCTGGGAGGCACTGAGCGCCCTGGTGCTGACGGCGGGAACGTTCGCCTGGTGGCTGCGGCCGGAGCTGGCGCGCCGGCTCAGCAGTCTCGGCCTGCTGTTGATGCTGCTGCTCTTCGGGGCCGGGTTCATCGGGATCGGTGGCGAGTGGTTCGCCATGTGGCAGTCGAAGACGTCGAACGGCCTGGACGCGGCGATCCGCAACGTCACCCTGTCGGGACTGGCTCTGGTGGTGGTGAACCTGCCGCACCCCACACACACCCAGCGCGCGGCGGAGGGAAGGGCCGGACGCTCACCCGACGAAAACGGTGCGGAGAACGTCGGGTGAGCGGGACCGGTGCCGCCGCACGACGGGGGCATGGACGACACGACCCTGGTATCCCGATTCCTGCGCGACGACTTCGGGATCCGCGTGGCAGCCGGCGCCGCCCAGGCCGACCGCAGCCGTCGAGCAGATCCGTCGCGGCATCAGGAACCGCGGAAGCCGGGGCGTAGGCCGCCTTGAAGACATCCACTCCATGCTCCCTCCGAGCCCGCACCGCCGGTACGTGATCCCCATGGCCCGGGTCCGACCGGGCCGGTCGCGGTGCCCGGGCCCTCGGACAGCCGGGTCAGGCCGTGGGGAATTCGACCCGGACCCGCAGTCCGCCCGTGCTGCCGGGGAGGGCGGTGACGACGGCGTGGTGGGCGCGCGCGATGGAGGCGACGATGGACAGGCCCAGGCCCGCGCCCTCACGCGGGCTGTGTCGGCGCTCCTGAAGGCGGCGGAAGGGCTCGAAGAGGTAGGGGACCGTCTCCGGCGGCACCTGGGGGCCGGTGTTGCCGACCTCCAGGACACCGTCGTGCACCCCGACCTCGACCCGGCCGCCGTCGTGGTTGTAGCGCAGGGCGTTGCCGACCAGGTTACGTACCAGGTGTGCCAGCAGCACCGGATCACCCTCGACGGACACGGGGGCGGTGTCGGTTCGGACGGTGACGCGGTTCTCCCGGGCTTCCTCCGAGGCGGCGCACTCGGCGGCCACCGCTTGGGCCAGCTGGTCCAGTGCCACCGGTTCGCGGTGGTCCAGCCGCTGGTCGGAGACGGACAGCAGCAGCAGGCCCTCGATGAGCCGTTCGCTGTTCTCGGAGACCTCGATCAGTTTGCGGCGCACCCGGGCGACGGCGGCCGGATCCTCGGTGGCCAGCCCGATCTCGGCTGCGGCCCGCTGCACCGCGAGCGGAGTCCGCAGTTCGTGTGCGGCGTTGGCCGCGAACCGCTGCTGCGCACCGACCAGTTGTTCCATGCGGTCGAGCATGTCGTCGAAGGTGTCGGCGAGCTGTTTGAGCTCGCCCGGGGGTGCGTCGAGGGCGATCCGCTCGTGCAGGTTCTCACCGGAGAGCCGCCGCGCCGTGTTGGTGATCACTGCCACCGGGCGCAGCACCCGCCCCGACATCCACCAGGCCAGCGCCACCGAGATGACGGCGAAGGCGGCCAGAGCGATGAGGGAGACGGTCAGCAGCTGGTTCTGGGCGGCCTGCTCGGCGGCCTGGGTGACGACCTTGATGGCCTGGAAGTGGGACGGTCCGCCGGCGGCGGGGTCGGTTCCGGGCGGAGTGGATGCGGGTGAAGCGGTTCCGACCGTCACGGTTTGCGCCGCGGCGGGGTCCGGGGTCGCCAGTGTGGCCAGTCGCGGTTCGACGGCGACGGCCGTGCTGATCGAGGTGTACAGACTCTCCCGGACCAGGAAGTTGACCAGGCAGATGAGCATGGCCCCGGCGAGGACGAGCAGCCCGCCGTAGAGCATGGTCAGCCGGCCTCGCTCCCCGCCCGGCAGCCGTGGGTGTGGTCTGCCGGGCGGCGGAAGGCGGTTCGGGCCGACCGAGGCGGAGCGCCTCATGCCGGGACGCCGATGCGGTAGCCGTGGCCGGGCACGGTGTCGATGACCGAGGGCTCGCCGAGCTTGGCGCGGAGTTTGCTGAGGACGACCCGAACCGCGTTGGTGCGGTATCCCATGTTCCGCTCCCACACCTGATCGATCAGGTCCTCGCCGCCGACCACGGCGCCCTCGGCCTGCATCAGCACCTCCAGTACGCCGAACTCCTTGCGGGACAGGGCGAGGTAGCGGCCGTCCCGGAAGGCCTGGCGGCGAGCGGTGTCGAGGGTGATGCCCGCACGTTCGATGACCGGCGGAAGGGCGGGGTGGGTGCGGCGGCCGAGCGCCAGTACCCGGGCCAGCAGCTCCTCGTAGGCGAACGGCTTGGTGAGGTAGTCGTCCGCGCCCAGGTCCAGGCCGTCGACGCGGTCGCGGACGGTACCGGAGGCGGTGAGCATCAGCACCCGGGTCAGCAGCCGCTGCTCGACGACGCTCCGGCAGACCTCGTCGCCGTGCGCCCCGGGCAGGTCGCGGTCGAGCACGAGCACGTCGTAGTCGGTGAGGCTCAGCCGCTTCAGCGCGTCGGCGCCGTTGTACTCGACGTCGACGGCCAGGGCGTCGCGCCGCAATCCCTCGGCGATCATGTCCGCCAGGAATTCCTCGTCCTCCACAATCAGTACACGCATGACATCAGGTGTACCTGAAAGCCACCTTTCGTTGCCGTAAGGGTCTCGGCTGACAGCGGAGAAATGCGGGTGCGTGCCAGCCTCTGCGTCGTCGGTCACTCGTTATCGGACACGGAGGAATTCCATGCGGAACCACATGCGGAAGCACAGGTACGGCGCGGCGGCGGCTGCCCTGGTGGCGGGGATGGCGCTGTTCGCCACGGCCTGTGGAGGAGGCGCGACGGGCTCCGGCGGGGGCGGCGGCTCGGACTCGTCGGGCAAGGGCGCGGCGGCGGACCAGGCCTACGAGCACCGTAAGTGCCTGCGCGAACACGGCGCCCAGGTGAAGGAGCCCGAGCCGGGCCAGGACCCGCGGGGCATGGTCCTCGAGGGCGGCCAGGACAAGATGGCGGAAGCCCTCAAGGCCTGCGGGGGAGCCGGTGGCTCGGGCGGCACGAAGATGTCCCAGGCCGACAAGGACAAGGCCCTCGAATTCGCCCGGTGCATGCGCGATAACGGTGTGGACATGCCGGACCCGAAGTTCGACGGCGACTCGGCGATGTCGGGAACGGCGATGAAGATGCCGGAGGGCGCCGAGAAGGACAGGTTCGACAAGGCGAACAAGGCGTGCAGTGGTCAGAATGCGCAGTGAGCGCGGGCGGAGCCGCCGCACGTACCTGATCGCCGTGCTGGCCACCTCGGTCGCGTTGGCGGGCGGGGTCACGGCCCTCTCGCAGACCGGGGGCGGCGGCAGCTCCGGCGTGGACCGCACGGACGGGCTGCCGCCGAGCACGGGCTCGGTGGAACGACAGGACCTGAGCAGCCGGACCCAGGTGGACGGGACCCTCGGCTACGCCGAGGAGCGCCGGCTCAACGCCGGTGTGCCGGGCACCATCACCTGGCTCCCGGAGACCGGCGCGGAGGTGAAACGCGACGGGGTCCTCTACGAGGTCGACGGCCGGAAGGTCCGGCTCATGAACGGCGAGCGCCCCATGTACCGGACGCTGAAGACCGGCGACAAGGGGCCGGACGTCAGACAGCTGAAGGAGAACCTCCGCGACCTGGGCTACGGCAAGGGGCTGGCCGCGGACGAGGAGTTCACCCTCGGCACCGCGGAGGCGGTCAAGCGCTGGCAGAAGGCCCGCGGCCTGGCCCAGACCGGCGAGATCGGCCCCGAGCAGATCGCCTTCTCGCCCGGCCCGGTGCGGATCAAGAAGAACGATGCGGCCGTCGGCGACCAGGCCGCTCCCGGCAAGCCGGTCCTCACCACCACCGGTTCCGAACGGCAGGTGCAGATCAAGATCGAGGTCTCCCGGGCCGACCTCGCCAAGCCCGGCACCCGGGTCGAGGTCGACCTGCCCGGCGGCGGCAGGGCCAAGGGCAAGGTCGCCTCCGTCGACCGCACCATCGGTGAGGACGGCAAGGAACAGGGCTCCCCGGACAAGCCCGCCAAGATCACCGCCCGGGTGGTCTTCGACGACCCGGGGCAGGCGGAGGGCTTCGACCAGGCGCCGGTCACCGTCGAGCTCGAAGGCGAGGTCCACAAGGACGTGCTGACCGTACCGGTCAACGCACTGCTCGCGCTGTCCGGCGGGGGCTTCGGCGTCCAGGTCGTGGAGGACGGGAAGGTGCGCGAGGTCCCGGTCGAGCTCGGCATGTTCGGACAGGGCCGGGTCGAGGTCAGCGGGACCGGCCTGGCCGAGGGAATGAAGGTCGGGGTGCCCAAGTCATGAGCGCGGTGGTCGAGCTCAACCAGGTCACCAAGGAGTATCCGGGCGGGGTCACGGCGCTGCACCGGGTGGACCTGCGCATCGGACGCGGCGAACTGCTCGCCATCGTCGGCCCCTCGGGGTCGGGCAAGTCCACCCTGCTGCACATCGTCGGCACCCTGGACCGGCCCAGCGCCGGATCCGTCACCCTGGCGGGCCACGACGTCGCCGCCCTCTCCGACCGCCGGCTGTCCGCCCTGCGCGCCCGGCACATCGGCTTCGTCTTCCAGTCCTTCCACCTGGTGGCCGGGGTCAGCGCCCGGGACAACGTCGCCGAGGGCCTGCTCTACTCGGGCCTGCCGCGCGCCCAGCGCCGCAGGCGCGCGGCCCTGGCCCTGGAGCGGGTCGGGCTCGCGGACCGCATGCACCACCGTCCGCACGAGCTGTCGGGCGGCCAGCGGCAGCGGGTGGCCATCGCCCGGGCGGTGGTCGGCGAGCCGGACCTGCTGCTGGCCGACGAGCCGACCGGCGCGCTGGACTCCGCCTCGAGCGAGGCGGTGATGGAGCTGCTGTACGGCCTCAACGCCGAGGGTTCCACCATCGCGGTGATCACCCACGACGGCGAGATCGCCGACAGCCTGCCGCGCCAGGTCCGCATCCGCGACGGCCGCGTCGTGGCGGATCTGCGCACCGGCGCCGCCGACCCGACCGATCGGGGTGGGCAGCGATGAGCCGCGCACGGCTCTCCCCGGCCCGGCTCGGCCCCCGCGACGTCCTCCACGTCGGCTCGGCCGGCCTGCGCACCCGGCCACTGAGGGTGGTGCTGTCCGCGCTGGGCATCGCCATCGGCATCGCCACCATGATCGCGGTGGTCGGCATCTCCTCCTCCAGCAAGGCCCAACTCCTGCGGCAGCTCGACCAGTTGGGAACCAACTTGCTGGTGGCATCCCCCGGTCAGGGGCTGTTCGGCGAGAAGGTGAAGCTACCCAAGGAGTCGGTCGGCATGCTGAGCCGCGTCCCCGGGGTCGAGCAGGTCGGCGCGACCGGTGACCTGGCGCAGTCCGTCAGACGCAGTGAGAAGATCCCCAGCGACGAAACCGGCGGCATCACCGTGAAGGCGGCCACCGAAGGACTGCTGGACGTCGTGCGCGGCGCGGTCGGCTCGGGCACCTGGCTCAACGAGGCCAACGGGCGCTACCCGTCGACGGTGCTCGGACACGTCGCGGCCCAGCGCCTGGGCATCACCGCCCCCGGCCAGCAGGTCTACATCGGCGGCCGGTACTTCACCGTCATCGGCATCCTCGACCCGCTGCCGTTGGCTCCCGAGATCGAGCGGGCCGCCCTGGTCGGCTGGGACGGCGCCGGCACGCTGCTGGGCTTCGACGGCCACCCGACCCAGATCTACGAACGGTCGACGGACCAGGCGGTCGGCGCGGTCCGCGAGCTGATCCCACGTACCGTCGATCCGCAGAACCCGCGCGACGTGCAGGTCACCGACCCCTCCTCGGCGCTCCAGGCCAAGGCCGCCACCGAGGGCGCGTTCACCGACCTCCTGCTCGGGCTGGGCGGGGTGGCGCTCCTGGTCGGCGGCGTCGGGGTCGCCAACACGATGATCATCTCAGTGCTGGAGAGGCGCCACGAGATCGGACTGCGCCGCTCCCTGGGTGCCACCAGGGGCCAGATCCGTCTCCAGTTCGTGACGGAGTCCCTCCTGCTCTCCGGGCTGGGCGGGCTGGCCGGCGTGGCCCTAGGTGCGGCCGCCACCTACGCCTTCGCCGCCTCGGGCGGCCTGCCCTGGGTGGTCCCCTTGTGGGCCGTCACCGGGGGCTTCGCCGCCACCCTGCTCATCGGTACGGTGGCCGGCCTCTACCCGGCCGTCCGGGCCTCCCGCCTCTCCCCGACCCTCGCCCTCCACACCGGCTGACAGGCGGGGGGGGGGGGGGGGGGGGGGCCCCCCCCCCACACCCCCCCCCCCCCCCCCCCCCCCCCCCCCCCCCCCCCCCCCCCCCCCCCCCCCCGGGGGGCGGGGGGGGGGGGGGCGGCGCCCCCCCCCCCGCCCCCCCCCCCCCCCCCCCCCGCAGCGAGCGCGACAACCCCCTCACCCGGGGAGCCACTTGCTCCTCCGGGGCGGAAGGTGGCAGCGCCGGCGGGTCAGCCGCAACACCCCGAGAACCCCACAACCGGATCCTGAGCGGCCGCCGGTTCCGGGACCCGCTGCCACTCTCCCCGGCCGTGGTCGGCTGAGATGCCGGTGCGGGAGCTCGCCGCGCACGTGAGAGAGTCAGGAGCGCAGCTCGTACGCGTGTGTGATGAGGAGGCCCCCGTGAAGTGGGAGACGTTCGGACGGCGACAGGTCTACGGCAGCCCGTGGGTCGAACTCTGGCTGGACGACGTCGAGGTGCCCGGACTCGGCCGGATCGAGCACCACGTGATCCGCCACCCCAAGAGCTCGGCCACCGCGGTCGTCACCAACGAGGCCGACGAGTTCCTCCTCCTCTACCGGCACCGGTTCATCACCGATCGATGGGGCTGGGAGATCCCTGCCGGATGGGTCGAGCCCGGCGAGGAACCGGCGGCAGCAGCGGCCCGCGAGGTGGAGGAGGAGACCGGCTGGCGCCCCGGCGACGTCGAGTTGCTGACCGAGTACGACGCCATGGCCGGAATCTCGAACGCCCACTTCCACGCGTACCACGTCACCGGCTGCACCCGGATCGGCGAGCCCGAGGACGTGTCCGAGTCGACCAAGGTCGAGTGGCTGACCGAGGCGGCGGTGGTCGAGCTGCTGGTCGGCGGGCAGATCGCGGACGGGCCGTCGCATGCCGCCCTCTCCTACTACCTGGGCCCGCACCGGCTGCGCCGCCCGCGCCCCTGACCCACCCGCCCCGGTGCCGGTCGTACGAGGAGCACACTGCCGATGCCCCCTACACCCCGACGACCGGTCGCGCCTCCGTAGAGCTGCCTCGCGGCACTACGGGCCCCGTCGGTGCACGCCTCAGGATGCCTCGGTGTCCGCGTACGCCGTCTCCCAGGGCACCTCGGCCATGAAGGCCGCGCCGAGCAGTCGCACGAAGTTCCAGCAGTCGTCGTCACTTCTCGTCTCCGACCCGTCGATGAGCAGCCGGGCGGGAGGGAACGGCCGGCCGGGCCGCAGTTGCGACAGCTCGATCAACCGCGCACGGTCAGCGGCCATGCCGGTCCCGCCGTCGCTCACACCGTCGAAGCAGGCCAACGCGGCACGAAGGGCCGGCTGGAAGGTGCCCTCCTCCCACAGCGCTTCGATCTCGTCCAGCTCGATCGTCAGGTAGGCATCCGGCGCCTTCTCGACCGCCTGCCGCAGCAGGGCGGCGTGGCCGTCGAGCGTACCCTCGGCGGCGAAGAGCCGGTTCAACACCGGCAGTGCGGCGTCGAGCTGAGCGAGCGCCCGGTCCTTGGCCACCAGCGGTGCGGTGGCCTCCAGCTCCGCCTCCTCCTCGTCCTCGTCCTCCTCGTCGACCGTGAACACACCGGTCACGAGGTCCGCCGGACGGAACAGGGCGAGCCAGAGCAGCGGAACGCAGGAGACGTCGTGAGCGAGGACCCCGCTCTGCGAATCGAAGCCCGCCACCTGACTCGACGGGTAGAGGGACGCCACATCCGCGGAACAGAGATACGAATAGTTCGCCATCCCCGGAGGCTACCGGGCCGCACCGACCGTCCGAAGGACCTCCACCGGAGGCGTCACGCGGACGGGCACCGTTGGTCCACCAGTCAGACCCACTGCTGGTCCTGCCGCCCACTGGCGGTCACGGTTTCCTCAGACGTTTGACCGGATGCGGTTTCTTCAGGGGTTTGGACGGGCCTGGTTGGGCCGTAATCGGTGCCGGGTACCCCGCGCGCTTCACCAGCGTCCGGACCAGCGTGTCCAACACCTCGGCCTTGTTCGTAGCCGCCCCGAACTTCGACGCCTTCCCCCTCCCCCGTCCCCCGACTCTGCCGAGATGCCCGACGAACCGCGACACGCTTTCGAAGAGCCTGGCACGCGGCGTCCCTGCCGCCGGTCTTCGGGGCTTCTTCGGCTTCAGGTGCGCTCGGTCGATGTCCTTCAACGTCTTGGCCCCGCCCCGCTTGGCGCCCACGAAGTGGGGGGTGTTCTCGTTGAACGCCTCCTCGAAGGTCCTCGAACCGTACTTGATGTTGTAGAGCTCGGTCATCGCCAGCAGCCCGCCGACGCGTGAACGATCCGTTTCGGAGATGGCCATGATCGGCAGCATGGTGCTGTTGTAGTCACTCGAGCCCGAGCCCGGCATCTCCTTGGCCTTCATCAGGCGGATCATGCGCCTGGCCTCATCCGCCGGTTGCGCCGTCGCCTTCAGTTCGCGGTACGTGGGCACGTTGCGCGGGTTGATCGTCGTGCCCAGATGGACACCGGGCTCCATGCTCGCCTGCCCCATCGTGGTTTCGAGCCCGCCGAATTACAGGCGGAACGAGGTCACGGGCGTACGCCCGATGGGGTCGCCCTTCTTCTGGTAGGCAAGGCCGAAGAGCTGCCCGTGCTGGGAGACTTCGTAGATCGGCAGCTTCGTCTTCGCCTTGGGATCCTGTGTCTGCGTGATCGGACGCATCGTCGACTGCTGCGCCAGCTGAGTCGCCGCCACGTGGTATCTCTCCAGGATCTCTTCCGCGCTGACGTCGACCGCCACCCCGCCCCGAACCGTGCCCCTCACCCGCCCCCCGAGGTCGATCGCGCTGGTCGGGTTCCCCGTCACGAACGCGTACAGGTTCAGGCCGTCGACGGGCCCCGAGGGGTCAGGACTCACCCAACGGCCGCTCCACGGCGCCAGGTAGCGCGCACCGTAGTAGACGAGCCCGCTGGACCGGTCGCGCGGCTGGGCGCTGTACCGCGCCACCTTCTCGTCGAGGCGGTCCCCGTCCGGAGCGATCGCGAACGCCGTCCCGCCGTACGGAACGTACCCCTCGTAGGTAAGCAGCGCGCCCTGGTCACCGGTCTGGATGGCGATGGAGCGCAACGGGTCGCCGAGGTTGAAGACCAGACGCCCCGGCTCGCTGCCCTCGGTGAGGTACTCGGCCACGAGGAGCGAGTCGCTCACCACCCGCACCCGGCGGCGCGCGACCGTGGTGCCGTCGGCCGAGGTCTCTCGCTCCAGGCGGGCCGGGCCGACCTCGATCACCTCGTGCCGGGCGGCTCCCTGTTCGGCGATCGTCCGGACGCGGTTCTCCACTCCGTCATAGGTGTAGCGGTCGCGGGCGCCACCCACGTCCAGGATCTCGATCTGGTTCCGGTAGGTCCAGGCCACCTCTTCGATGCCCGGCAGCCGTGTCCGGTTCCCATTGAGGCCGAAGAACGCGTCCACCTCCCCGGCCGGCGCGACCCGTTCGACGAGTGGATCCGGGGTGTGACCGCCGAAGACCGCCGACTCGACGGCGCGGTTGGACGCGTCGGAGAGGACGAGTTGGTCGGACCACGGGCTCACCGCCGACTCGTGCACCACCGCGTACAGGTTGTCGCCGGTGTCGTAGGCGAACAACCTTCGGTAGGAGGCCAGTTCGGCGGGGTCGACGCCCGAGGACGTCCATGGCACGGTCAGCCCGGTGTAGCCGCCCTCGCGGTCCGCGTCCGCATCGCGGCCGGCGCGTTCGATGCCGTGCCCGGAGACGAGCCGGTACAGCGCGTCGTAGGCGTTGTCCGAGTCGGCGTCGAAGCCGGCGGGCAGGCCGAACAGCGGGCCGAAGGCGGCGTCCGTCAGATGGGTCACGTTGCCCATCACGTCGCGGTAGACCGTCAGGTCCTGGAGCACCGTTCCGTCGCTCGCGCGCGTGGTGCGCAGTGTCGTCAGCGCGGCGGTGAGCCGGTCGTAGCCGTATGTGGCGAGGACCCCGTTTCCGTAGGCGATCTCGGTGGGCTGGTCCTCGGCCGAGTAGGCGGTCGACACGACGCACGGCAGCGTCCGGCCGTCGGCGGTGACGAGCCTGGTGGCACCCGCACGTCCGGACAGGAGGTACTCCATCTCCAGGCGGTCGCCGCCGGGGACCTCCTGCGCGCGGGTGCGTCCGAGCGCGTCGAACCGGCGGTTCAGCGTGTGGGCGGTGGTGTCGAGCAGCGGCGAGGCCGCCGTGGAGTTCTCGGCCGTCCAGTCGGGCGAGGCGGGGTCCTTGAGGAAGCGGCGGCTCTCGCGCTTCGCCTCTCCGGTGAGCGTGTAGTCGGCGTACTCGACCAGGCCGCTCTCGTCGAACACGCGCCACAGGCGGCCGTTCAGGCTCCCGGCGGTCGACGTCTTCTGGTCCAGTTCGGTCGAGTCGCCGTAGATCCACCGTTCCGCAGTCCAGTGGCGCGCATCGGTGCCGGTCCCCTCGTGTACCGTCACCGTGCTCAGGCGGCCGAGGGCGTCGTACGTGTACTGGGTGGCGGCCCCGGTTCCGTCGACGCACAGCACCGGTTGTCCTCGGCAGTCCGGGACGGTATACCGCGCTCCGTCGTCCGCGCCGACGGCCAGCAGCACGCTGCCGTCGAGCGCGAAGGTGCGTCGGAAGTTCACCGCCGTGCCGGAACCGAGGGCGGGCAACCGCGGGTCAACGGCGAGGGCCTGGTTGTCCGCGGTGTCGTAGCCGAAGCGGCTGGTCAGGGGCACCCCGCGCGCCCGCAGGCCCTTGAGGGTGTGCAGAATGCCAGCCGCGTACGGTTCGTACTGCTGGGGCAGGCCCAGGCTGAACCCCGGTTGCTCGGGCTGGAACAGGATGGTCAGCGCGTTGCGGAAGTCGAGGAAGCCGTTCGTCCGGAGGACGGCGAGCAGGGCGACGGCCCAGTAGCGGGAGGTGCGGACCGTGTCGCAGAAGTCGCTCTCCACCTCGCTCCAAGCCGACCCCGACAGCGTCGTGTGGACGCCGAGCGGCGTGTCGATGCGCACCGGCCGGTCGAGTGCGTCGTAGGTGAGCAGGACCGCGGCGTCCACCGGGTCCGGCTCGGTGCCCTTCCCGCTGCGGTACGTGTCGCTGTAGTACGGCCGGTAGGCCTTGTACGGCGAGCCCGCGGCGTTGAAGCGGATGCGCCCGGAGGTGATCCACCGCCGCGGACCGCCCTGGCCCGACGGCTCCGCCTCGGTCTTCCGCTCGAAGACCCGGCCGAAGCCGTCCGCGTACTCGACCGTCAGCCACGGGGGCGGCACGTCCGTCCCGGGGTACTTCTGCGCGACGACGCGGGCGACGGCGGCCGGCCGCGGTTCCGTCCCGCCCCACGATGCCAGGTCGTAGAAGTAGAGGCTCTCGGCTCCACCGAGCAGGCCCGCCGCGTCCCCGACGAGGCCCGCCAGGTCCGTCGGCTCTGGCCAGACCTTGCCCGCCAGCGGCTCGAAGCCCACCAGGACGCCGTTCTCCTCGCCGTGGCGCGAGGTGCGGACGACGCGCGCCAGCGGGTCCAGCAGGACCTCGCTGACGTCGTCGTTGATGTCGGTGAACTTCGTCGGCACGAGCTTCGCGTAGTCGAAGGTGTCCACCCGCACGCGCTGGTCGCGCAGGCCGGCGCCGCTCTCGGTGGCCTGGAGGACGACGATGCGGTGCGCGTCGTACTGCTCGACCAGCACAGCCCCGAACGGATCGACACTGCTTACCGGCACGAAGAAGTCCTGGAGCCCGGCGTACGTCCGCACCGTGCCGGGCCGCCACCAGTGGTCGGTGCCCGGCTCCTCCGCGAACCGCCCTTCCTCCACCAGGAGCGTCGCCAGCCGCCCCGCGTCCAGGACGGGCGCGAACACGCCCCGCAGCCAGGACTTCCCGGCGAAGGCCCGCGGGTCGCGCCGCAGGAGCTATTGCGGTCCGCTGGACCCGAGCGGTGTCGGCGATCAGGGAATTCCCCGCCTGGAGCGGTGTCGGCGTCACGTAATTCCCCACCCGGACGTTCACGCAATTCCCCATGGGGACGGCGGT
>NZ_JBICYZ010000125.1:0-14546 GCF_043201465.1 Kitasatospora sp. NPDC048298 | reverse complement strand
ATGGCAGGCGGCGCGTTCGTCCACACCGCGGCCATCTCCACCGGCCACAACGCGAACTCCTTCCCCCCGGCCCCCTACGTCCACGCCTACAACGCCGACGGCAAGGAGATCTACAACCAGAAGACCCAGCCCGCAGCCAAGAACCGCTGACAGAATGCGCTGTTCGGCGCGGCGAGGTTCACGCCAGGCGAGGTGAGCGTGCTTGCTGGAGCAGGCGGACGGCCCGCACCCCCGACGCGAGGCCCGCGGCCGGGGTGGCGCCGTCGAGCGGAGGCCCGCCTCCCCGGCATCGGGCCGACGCCGGGGGGCACGCCGTCGCCCGCGCCCTGCCGCGCGCCCGGGCCCCCGCGGTCACGGCGCCACGTCGTCCCGCCCGCCCCGGGGGCCTGCTCCCGGCGGCTCCTCGGCGCCGGCCACGTGCAGCGCGCCGAGTGGTCCCGCCGCAACCACCTGGTCCCCGTCCCTTCTCTGAGCTACTGCATGCTCGCCGTTTACGCGGGCTCCAACCCTGGACCTACTACGGCAGTCGGAGGTTTAGATCTTGTCGGCGGCTCACGCCCACGCGGCAAGTAGTTGTTCGAGCTGGGCGGCGGCTTGTGCTGGATCTCGGGTTTCAAGGACCAAGGTCGGCGAGTTCGTGTAGGGATCGCCGGACCAGATGTTGTAGTGGCCTGCCGGATCCAGGGAGATGAACGCTGGGGCGTTTCTGACTCCGGGTTCCCAGCTGCGCGGACTGGTACTCAGACACAGTCTGGCGTGGCTGGTGAACGGGTGCAGTCGTCGCAGTGTGGTGGCGTGGACGGCGGTGACCAGGGCGCTGAGGATCGGAGGCGGCCATGTGCGGTCGTTGTCGCAACTGTCGTCGAAGTCTCGGGCACACTCGAATTGCCAGTCCCAAGATTGCTGTCGCTCGTTGTCCACTGGGTCATCCTCCCGTCGTCGAGGTGATTCGGGAAGGGCAGCGGGAGGCGGAGCGGGCGACGGGCGGGTGGATGTCTCCCGGTTCCGGTAGTGGCCTCTCTGAACTATGGGCTCTCCTGTATCCGGACCGGGTTAGCGAGGCCGTCGGCCAGCTGGTGGCTGGCCGACGCTCAGCCCACCGGCGTGCGGTGTCTGGACGTAGCCTTCGGCCGGACTGGGCAGCGCTTCAACACAGGTGGTCGAGCAGGCGTTGACCAGCAGTGGCAGGACGTCAGCGCCCGACGCCCATAGTGAGATCCAGACCTGGCGGAGGTTCACGCCCTTGATGCACTGATCGCAAACACTGCATGTGCGGATGGCTGCGGCACCCCGTACGCCGGGGTCGAGGTTTTCGAAGTCAACGCCTTGAGTGCCGGTTGTTGCTGCGGCGGGCAGCGGTGGAAACGGCGGCCGCGTCTTGTAATTGCCGTAGATGGCACGGGTACTCACCGTGCTGCGCCGCAGGTTGGGGCACCGGGTGATCTCGTACGGGAACCAGTGCAGGCGGTAGGAGGTGTACGGGGTGAACTCCTCGAGGCTCTTCATCGCGCCGATCTCAGGTGGGATACGTACCAGGTTGCTGCCGTACAGCACGAGGTGCTTCACCGAGGTGAGTTTGGCGATAGTCGGTGGGAGTGTGACGACCTGGCGCCGCTGTTCCGCTGTGAGCTCCGCCAGCGGCTTGAAGACTTCCCGTCCGTCGGCTGCCGCCTCTTCAACCAGTTCGAGAAGGCGGATCCATCCCGGTGCGGTGGTGTCCTGGCGTTCCCGATGGAAGCGGGTCGGTCGCTGCGGCCTGGTGCTGATGTGCTGGATGCACCTGCAGAGATCGAGAGGCGAACCGAGGCCGCCGGGCCCGGCGGCCTCAGCCCAGCGGTTCGAGAACACCTGCGGATTCGACTCCTCACTCATTCGCTCACAGTAGGCGTCACAGCCGGGGAGACGTAAGTGCGATTGGAGCATCTTGCTTCTCTGAATTTCCGTGCAGTGCACCCGCTGCTCCGACACGGGCGTCAGTCCGCTTCCGCTGAACGGGGTTGTCCGATGGCGGAGCCGGGGGACGTGATCTCGGGATGCCGAGTTCGACGGCACCGCGGCCGGAGGGACCCGGTCGAGTTGGGCGAGTTTGGCTTCGGCGCCGGCGAGGCTGACGCGGAGGCCTTCGACCTCGCCGAGCCAGCCTTCGCGCTCGGCCTCGGCAATGCGGGCGATGAGGTTATCGCGGATCTCTTCGAGACGGGGTCGTTGGGCAGGGTCTGGGCGGAGCAGCGAGCAACGGACACAAGCTTCTCCGAACTAGCGGAGGTGGCCCGCTGGAGCATCAGAGGCTGGAGGCTCACCGCGGTGTCCGCTCCTCCTGCGGGGAGGTGGCCCGATCGGGCTCAGCCGCTTTCTCTCCGAGATCAGCTTCACGTCGCCGGTGCGGGAGGTGACCCTGGCGGTGGGAGGTGTGGCTATTGCGTGTCGGTGGCGATCACGGTCCATGCCTGGGCCGAAGTGTCGTCCAGCCGCAGGTCGAAGGTGAAGGCGATCGGCCTGCGCTTGTGCGCGTCACCGCGCAGTACCTGTTCGGTTCGGCGGTCGACTTCGTAGTAGACGCCCAGCGTGTCGACCGCGACGCGGAAGACGACCGGGTCGCGTGAGACCAGCGAGCGCACCGTGACCGACGTGACGGCGGCCTCGCGCAGGACGGTCCGACGGGCCGTGCGGACGGGGGTGAAGTCCAGGCTGCCGTCGTTCATGACCCACTCCTCGAGGAACCGCTCGACGGCGACCTCGAGAACCGCTCTGTCGAAGCGGCCGTCGACGACGCTCAGATCGCCGGCGGCGGTGTCGGCGTCCGTGCTCCACGAGATGTTGGTGAGGGAGAGGATGTCGCTCGCCCCGGTGACCGTGCTCTTCTGCGCGACCTCGAGCACCGCGTCCCGGGCGACCTCCTTCTGGTCCCAGCCGTCGGTCTCGATGGCGCTGCTCAGGTGGTGCGCCCCCTCGGTGGCCTGCTCGAGCGAGGACACGATCCACTCGCCGGCCGCGCTCTTGCGCAGCGTCCAGTACTCGACCGGACGCGTCGAGCCGTCCTTGCGTGTGGTCTGCCGGCCGTCGCCGCGACGTACGTAGTCGCGGAGCGTCGCGGTGATCCGGAAGGTGACGGTGTCGTTCACCTCACCCGCTCGGTTGGCGACGTCGACCAGCTCGACCACCGGACCGTCGACGATCTCCACGACGTTGACCTCGCCACGCGACTCGTAGTCGCGCAGTTCCTCGGCCCACTTGCCGTACAGCACCGGGGACAGGATCCGCTGCAGCGTGGCGTGATCGTGTCCGGTCCAGGCCCGCTGGGCCGTCTCGTACAGCCACACGGCGCGGCGCTCGAGCGCCGCGCGGTCGAAGGTCGCATCGGTGTCGGCGATGGCATCGACCCGGGCAGAGACCCGGGCAGAGCGCTCCCGCGCCTGCGCGTCCGCACGGTGCGCCGTACGGTCCGAGACCGTGTTCAGGTCGCCTGCCAGCGCCGCCTTGCGGCGCCGGGACCTGAGCCACAGGATCAGCAGGACCACGGCCACGATCACCAGCACGGCGACGAGCCCACCGCTACCGGCTCCGAAACCGGCCCCGAAGCCGAATCCGAAACCGCCGCCGGTCGACCCGTGGAAGCCGCCACCGCCATGGCTGCCACCGCCCCCGCCGCCCCCGAACCCGTGACCGCCACCCCCACCGCGGGCATAGGCGACCGTCGGGCTACTCAGCGCAACTGCTCCCGCGACCCCACATATCCACCGACGGACGCGCACCGGGCCCTCCCTCCAAGAACCGCAGATCTTCCAGGCAAGCGCAAGCGTACAAGCCGGGAGTGTGCGGGAAGCTTCGAGACCAACCGGCCGCCTTGGCAGAGGGCGACGGCGGGCCCGCCGGGGCAGGGGCGCGCTGCGTGGCCGCCGGGGCAGCGGGCCACGCCCCGGCCGACGAGGACACCTTCGTGCTGCCGGACGCCTGGCGTCGAGTTCTGATCCCCCGCCGGGGCGGCGTCCTGCGCCCGCCGGCCACGCCGGTGAAGGACGCGGTGAACGCGTACCACGCCGCGCTGCGGCAGATGGACGACTGGCTGGAGCAGGCGCTCACCTCGGACCGCAGCGACGCGGAGCTGGTCGAGGCCGCCCGTGCCCACCAGTACGGCAGCCGGAACCCGCTCGGTGCGGCGGTGCTGGCCGCGCTGTTCTCCAGCCCGGCCGACAACAAGATCCGGACGGCCGTGGACGCCTGGGCAGCGGAGTTCGGTCTGCCGTTCGCGGCCAGGGCCACCGTCGAGCTGTTCACGGTGTCCGTCGAGACCGACTGGCACAACTCCCGCAGCGTCAATCCCCGCGTCCGTCGCGGGACCGACCCCAGGACCGCGGTGTACCGTCCCGCCGCGGACCGGGTCCGGTCGCTGCTGGCGGCGTGCGACGAGCAGACCCACCGCGCGGCGGCCGAGGCCCTGGCCGGCCGCCGGAGCAGCCTGACCCGCCTGGTGGCGGCCGCCTACCTGGTGCCGTCCGAGTCCGCCTGGGCCGAGGAGTGCGTGGAGTCGGCCGTCCGGCTGGGCTCCGCCGAGTGGTCGATGCTGCTGTGCTCGCTCTCCTCGGCCAAGCCGCTGGAGAAACTCCCCCAGCTGCCGAGCCTGGGCTGGGACGGCTGGTCCGCCGAGATCGTCGCCACCGTGGCGGAGGGCCTCGGAGGCGCTGCCGCCCCTCTGCTGCTGCACACCCTGGCCACCGGCTGCTTCTACAGCGACAAGCGGAAGCAGCTGCTGAACGCGATCGCCGAGCTCCCCTCCGACGACGGCTTCCGCGGGCTGCTGGCCCATCAGAACGACGACAAGGCCGCCCGCGGGGCCCTGCTGAACGCCGGGCGCCGCTTCCCCCAGCGTGCTCTGCGCCTCCTCGCGGAGACCGCGGCGGCCCCGGCCGACCCGGCCCTGCAGCGGCTCGCCCAGCAGCTCCTGACCGGCCACGTCGCCGCGCACCGCGCCATCGCGCTCGACCTGCTGCCGCGGCTGCCACCGGAGCAGGCGGCCCTGGTCGAGCCACTCACCGAACTCGGCGACCGGGTATCGGACGTCCCGACCGAGTCGCTGCCAGAGCTGTTCACCAGCCCGCCGTGGACACGGCCGCGCTCCACCGGCAATCCCCGCATGCTGACCGGACTCACCGCGCCGCAGGAGCCGCGGCTGCGGTGGCTGCCGGGCGAGCGGGAGGCCTGGGCGGCGGCCGAATCCTGGTACGACGGCTGCTCGGACGGCGACTGGCAGCGGATCGCCGGCACGATACGGGCCAGCAGCGGGCAGTCCGACAACGCCCGGTTCCGCTCCGGCCTGCACGAGGAGGCGGCGCTGTTCTCCTACGGCGACGAAGAGCTGGGCCGGCCGCTGATCCCGCAGTGGCGCGGCGCCGCACACATCTGGGACGCCGAGAACGCCCTGCGCCGCATCGCCGCCCGCTTCGGTCCGGACACACTGGAGCCGATCCGGGCCGCCGCACTGCAGAACCCGGCCGCGCACTCCTCGCTGCTGCTGCCGTACCTGGACGTCCCGTTGGCCGAGACGATGGCGGACTGGCTGGTGCGCCTCAAGGCGGCCGGGGACACCGCGCGTTCCTGGTTCGCCCGGCACGGGCTGGACGCCGCCCGGGTGCTCGTCCCCTCCGCGGCCGGGAAGACCAGGGCGGCCCGACGCAACGCCGAGCACGCCCTCCGGTTGATCGCCGCGGCGCAGAGCGTCGCGGCGGTGCGGACGGTGGCCGCCGAGTACGGACCGGAGGCGGAGGAGGTGGTGGCCGCCCTGCTGTCGGCCGATCCGCTGCTCAGCACGCTGCCGACGAAGCTGCCCCAGCCCGGTGACTGGGCGGATCCGGTGCTGCTGCCCCAGCTGCTGGTACGCGGCGGCGAGGGCGCGCTGCCCGCCGAGACGGTCCGGCACGTGCTCACCATGCTCGCGCTGTCCAAGGCCAGGGAGTTCTACCCGGGCCTCGACCAGGTGGCCGAGGAGTGCGAACCCCGGTCCCTGACGGACTTCGGCTGGGCCGTGTTCGAGCAGTGGCGGCTGGCCGGCATGCCGGCCCAGGACGGCTGGGCCCTGCACGCCCTCGGCCGGCTGGGCGACGACGAAACGGTCCGCCGGCTGACACCGCTGCTCCGCGCCTGGCCGGGCGAGGGGGCGCACCACCGCGCGGTGGACGGCCTGGAGGTGCTGGCCGGGATCGGCAGCGACGTCGCCCTGCTGCACCTGCACGGCGTCGCGCAGCGGGTGAAGTTCAAGGCCCTCAAGGCGCGGGCGCAGGAGAAGATCGCCGAGGTGGCCGCCGGTCTCGGCCTCTCCGGCGATCAGCTGTCCGACCGCCTGGTGCCGGACCTCGGGCTGGACGCCGACGGGACGACCGTCGTCGACTACGGCGCCCGGACTTTCACGGTGGGCTTCGACGAACAGCTCAAGCCGTACGTGCTGGACGCGGCCGGCGTCCGTCGCAAGGACCTGCCGGCCCCGGGCGCGCGGGACGACGCCGAGCTGGCGCCGGCCGGGCGCAAGCGCTTCGCCGCGCTGAAGAAGGACGTCCGCACGGTCGCGGCAGACCAGATCCGCCGCCTGGAGGACGCCATGGTCACCCGGCGGTCGTGGACGGCGCAGGAGTTCGAGCAGTTCCTCCTCGGGCACCCGCTGCTGTGGCACCTGGTGCGCCGGCTGGTGTGGCTGGCCGAGACGAACGGCACGGACACGGCGTTCCGCGTCGCCGAGGACCGCACCCTGGCGGACGTGCGGGACGAGGCGTTCACCCTGCCCGCCGGGGCCGCCGTCCGGATCGCCCACCCGCTGCTGCTCGGCGACGGCCTGGCCGCCTGGTCGGAGCTGTTCACCGACGACGGGATCCCGCAGCCGTTCCGTCAGCTCGCCCGCCCCGTGTACACGCTCAGCGACGAGGAGCGGGCGGGCCACCGCCTGACCCGCTTCGAGAACGGCCCGGTCCTGCCCACCACCCGGCTGCTCGGCATGGAACGGCGAGGCTGGCAGCGCGGCGAGCCCCAGGACGCCGGGGTGGAGCGCTGGCTGTCCCGCCGGGTCGGCCCCAACCGGTACGTGGTGCTCGCCCCGGAGGACGGCATCGCCGTCGGCGCGCACGACGCGTACCCCGAGCAGCGGGTGGAGACGGTGTGGCTCGACGTCCGCCCGGGCGACTACTGGACCCGCGGCCGGACCTTCCCGACCTTCGCCGAACTCGACCCGGTGACCGCCTCCGAGATGATCGCCGACCTGACCGAGCTGACCACAGCGTAACGGCGCGCCACCCCGCCGACGACGCGCACCACCCCGAGGCACCACCGCCGAGGAGCACCCCCAGCGACCGCCCAGCGCCGAACACCGGCGCGTGCGCGCCCGCGTCGAGCACCTTCGCAGCGCCCGCAGGACGCCCGTCCCGGGGCTGTCCGGCCGGTCGCGGCCGGACAGCCCGGTGTCGTTGACCCGATCCACGGGTCGGTCGGGCCGACGTGCTCGAACAGCGGCCTTCGGGCGCGCTGTTACGCCGTTCCGGCGCAGTTGGTGAACGTCGGCCGGGTGCGGGCGCTGTAGATGCTCGCGCCGCCGTTGACGTCGTACTTGAGGGGCACGGTGATGGTGTCCTCGGCGGTCCACGGGAAGCCCTGGGCGTCGAACGTCCAGGTTCCGGTGGCCTTGGTGGCCAGTTCGGACAGCGTGACCCACCCGTACTGGCGCGGGGACACGCTCACGGTCAGCTTGTTGCCCATTTCCTGCTTGAGGTCCACCGTGGTCGCGCCGTTGACCTCGGCGGTGACTTCGAGCTGGAGCTTGGCGAGACCGATGTCGCCACCGACGCTCAGGCTTCCCCCCAGCTTGAAGCCGATGGTGTTGGTCCACCCCGTGGTGGTGGTCAGCGAGAACTCCCACGGGATCGTGGTGGAGGTGTCGTTGAACCAGATCGGGGAGACGCACGCCTCTGGCAGCGTGAACGGCGGTGTCTGGCTGGTCGTGGACCACGAGCAGGTCGAGGTGTCCTTGTTGCACCGGGCGGCCGCGTAGTCCACGGCGGTGTTCCACGCCGTCTGGTAGACCTCGGTGGGCAGTGTCCACTGCTGGTACGGCGTGTTGTCGCAGCGGTACGTGTACACCCAGTTGTCGGTGCCGGGAGGTATCTGGACGGTCAGGCAGGAGTTGTCGCCGACCTGGCGGATCCTGAACGCCTTCTGTGCCGATCCGCCGACCGGTTGGAAGTACCACTGTTCGGACGCGCGTCCGTCACAGGGCTGTTGCCGCAGTTGGTAGCGGGCGGTGGTCAGGTCCATGCACTTGCCGGTGGTGGTGTTCACGATGGCGAAGCCCGAGCCGAGGCTGGTGCCCGTGTTGATCCGCCACGTCGTGGCGGACCCCGGCGCCGGGTTGACGGAGATGGGCGCGTTGTCGTCGTAGCTGCCGTTCTGGACGTCCAGCAGTCTTCCGTTGCTGACGTTGGTGAACGTCGGCTGGATCAGTGCGGTGACCGACGCGCCGCTCTCCTCGCGTGCGGCGGCAGGGGACACCATGATCCCCACCGCCGCGCACAACACCGCTGCGATGACGGTGGCCCTCCTCCAGAAGGTCCGTCTCGGCCTTGATGGTTCGGTTGTCACCGGTGCGTTCCTTTCGTAGCGCCTATATCACGTGAAAGGCCGTCCGACTCGAAGTCACGATCGAGGGGAGTCGGGCACTCTTCGCCGTGACCTGCCGGGTCCTTACGGCCTGCGCCCCGGAGAATTGACCTTGTTCGAAAGGTTGTCCTTGCCTCCGAGTTCGACGATGAGAGAGGCTTCCGCCTTCTCGCGATCTGCTTTGCCACCCGGCACGTGGACGAGCAGGACGTCGTCCCCCTTATCCGTCCTGCCGTTTCTGGCGTGCTCGTCCAGTCGACGGTCGAAGTTGTTGGTCTGTCCCACGTACGTTCGCCCTTGCGGGTCCGCCCTGTCCTTGAACGCGTAGACGCCCCCTTGCGGCAGGCTGCAACTGTTGTTGTGCACCAGGACGGGGGTGGGCCCTGCCAGTACGTAGTAGGTGTGGACGTGGCCGATGGTGAGGTTGTAGACGGTCTGGCCGTCGACGTCACCGCGATCGTGAACGCTGGTGACGGTCACGACGTCGACGCGGCCTCCGCTGCGGATGCGGTCGCCGAGTCTCAGGTCCCCTGCGTCGGTCCAGCCCGGGCCGTCCACCCAGAAGGGGTGGTTGGCGGTCGCGGTGATCGTGGTCCCGGGGGTCCGGGCGTCGAGACCGATCTCGATGAGGTGTTTCGTGCCGTGGCCGACGATGACGTCTGTGACGGGTTCGTCCAGGGTTGCGCCGGTGCTGGGGTCGGTGGCTTGGACGCGGTCGCCGACCTGGATGACGCTGATGGGTTCGGTCGAGCCGTCGGCCATCACCACCGGGGTCTCCGTGGAGAAGGAGTTGCACTTCTCCGCGGCTTGCACGGCTTTGCCTACCGTCGAGGCTTCCTTTCCGGCGGTTCTGGCGAGAGTGCCGGCGAGCTTGCCACCGGGGATGGCACCGAGCGCGTCCATGGCGGCTTCTTTGTAGTGTCCTTGCGCCAGCTGCCCGGCCGCGGCTGCTCCGGAGGCGACCGTTCCGATCGGGCCTGGCACGTAGGCCACGACTTCCGCCGCTTTGGTGGCGGTGGAGACGACGGACTTCCAGCCGAAGGTACCGGCGAGGTCCAGGCCGTTGACCGGGTCCGCGTTGACGTAGTCGTAGTCGTTGGCCGATCCGCCCGCGACGGGGTCGACCTGGAGGAAGCGGCCGAGTACCGGCAGGTAGACGCGGGCGCCCATCTCGATGGCCTGATGGTCGGCCAGGTGTTCCACCGGCCGTTCGTGCCGGCCCAGCCATCCGAAGTCCATCCCGCCGGCGGCGGTGGCGGGGATCGGGACGTCGGTGATGGAGCCGGTGGCGGGGTCGATGTTCTGGCCGTAGGGGTCGTAGAGGCGGATGTCACCGGTGCGGGTGGCGGCCCCGTCCGCGGTGAACAGCACGTCGCCGTGGATGTTGGGGTAGGACCAGTTGGTGCTGGCGCTCTGGTCGTAGTTCTTGGTCAGCAGCACGCCGCCGGGCAGTGCCACGATCCGCTGGAGCAGTCCGCCGTCCTTGCTGAGGATGAGGTCCGCGTCGTCGTGCTTGGAGCTGTAGGAGTAGCGGGTGGTCCCGTTCTTCGACACGTCCGTGGCGCCGGTGACCGTGCGGGCGGTCAGCCTGTCGGCCGGGTCCCGGGTGTACGAGATCGTGGTCCCGGACGCGGTCGTGGTCTGGACGTGCCGTTTGGCGGCGTCGTAACCCAGGGTGTCGCCCCGGCTTTGACCGTGTCGCCGAGGTTGTCGTAGCCGAGTGACAGTGCGGTGCCGCCGCTGGTGGACGTCAGCCGGTCGGCACCGTCGTAGCAGTAGCTGGTGGCGACCGCCGGGGCACCGTCGAGGCTGTCGGTGGACGCGGTGCGATTGGTGTTCAGCCCGGCGGCCTTCGCTGTCCCGCAGCCGTCGGTCGGGTCGAACCGGTAGGTGAGCCGGTGGTGCGGGACGCTCGCCGCGACGAGCCGGCCCACCGTGTCATAGGTGTAGGCGTAGGTCGCGACGGACTTCCCGTCCGCGGTCACCACGTCGTCGGTGACACGGTTGTCACGGGACCGGGTGACCGTGTCGACGACCGTGGACGCGGCGGTCTTCCACGTCAACGCCGTTGCTTTGCCCGTGCTGTTGCGCGTCAGCGAGTCCAGGCGGGATCCGTTGCCGTAGGCGACGCCGACCAGTTCGGTGGCGGCGTCATAGGCGGGCCTGGCGACGGTGGCCCCGTCCACCTTGACGTTGGTCAACTGGTTGGCGTCGTTCCAGGCGTACGCCACGGTGCTGGACACGCCCTTGACGGTGGTGGTGTCGCTGACCAGCCGCCCGACCTGGTCGTACGTGGAGGTCGAGGTGACGCCGTTGGCGTCGGTGTAGCGGACCTCCTGGCCGAGTAGGTCGATCCCAGTGGTGATCGACCCGTTCTCGTCGGTCGTCTTCGAGATCAGCGGATCACCGCCGACCGCCCAGTCCGTGATGACCGTACGACCCGGCTTGCCCCCGTAGGCGGGAACGCTCTTCTTGACCACCCGTCCACGTGCGTCGTAGCTGTTACAGGCCCACGGCTCGTCGTTGACGCGCTGGGCCACCACGCGGCCTGCCTCGTCGTACACCGTCTCGCCGGTGAGGGTTGGCCCGTTGCCTGGTTTGGCCGCGGTGGTGGTCTTGGCCATGCCGCCCTGGTTGGCGGCCGTCGCGCTCGGATCACAGGGGTTGGCACGGGTCTCGGAGTCGCCGTAGTAGAGGGTCGTGGTGCGCTTGTCGGGGTCGGTGATGTCGCCGGCGGGCATGGCCGAGGCGAGTTTGCGCAGATAGCTCTCGCCGGGCCGCTCGTAGGTGGAGTGGGCGGTGAGGTTGAGCCCGCCGGGATCAGCCGTTGTGGAGACGGCGAGCCCGTACACCGGGTCGATTCCCGCCGCCGGATCGGAGAAGCTGGTGGCGGTGCGCCTGGACGGCGCCCGTTCCTCGTCGCCGCCGGAGGTGTCCTCGGTGGTCGTGCTGGTCGCCCAGCCATAGCGAGGGGCGAGGTTCGTCCCGGGCACCGGGACCGGCGCGTCGGCGCCGGGCGGGGTCCAGGTGAAGGCCAGCGCGCCGGTCGTCCCGTAGCGGTTGTAGTAGTCGACCCTGACGCGGTGCCGACTGCCGGCCGTGGTGTTGGTGTACTTGCCGGTGACCGCGGTGGCGGGCTTGTCGCTCCAGCTGTCGACGGTCAGAACGTCGTCGACCCACAGACGAACGCCGTCGACCGCGGTGAACCCGAGGCCGTAGTCCCCGGTCGCGGGGAACCGGACCTCGCCGGTGAACCGGCCCGACCAGCCACCGGTGTTGGCCACCGGCGGGCTCGCTCCCCACGACCGGGCCAGCGATCCGTCAGCGGCGCCGACCCCGGTGGCGAAGACCTTCGGAACACCCGACGGCTCCGGGTTGTCGTAGAAGGCGGCCGACAGCCCCGTCAGCCCCTCGTCGTAGGTGGTGTGGCTGTGCGGCATCTTCGCCGCACACGCGGCCGTCGGGGTCGGTCCGCTGAAGCAGGACGCCGGTGCGGGCCCGTACTTGTCGACCGGGCGGTCGGCGTGGTCGTACACCGTGGTGGAGCGTCGGCCGGCACTGTCGACCGCGGCGGTGGCCTGGTCCTTGGCGTTCCACTCCGCGGAGATGCTCGCCCCGGTGAAGTCGGTGGTGACCAGGGCGCGGCCGGCGTCGTCGTAGGTCACGGTGCGCGAACGGGTCGAGTCGTACACCCCGGCCAGCGCCACGGTGGCCTGCTTGCGGTCGAGATAGTACTGGTAGAAGTGCTCGGCCCGCAGCCCGCTCGACCGGCCGTCCGGGGCCGGTGCCAGTACCTGAACCGCGCGCAGGGCGGGCGGTTCCTGGGGCTGTTCGACCACGGAGTCGTAGCCGATCACCGTGCAGGCGGCGGCGGTGTCACCGGTGTTGGTGCACCCGTTCGCCGCGGACGGGGCCTGGCGGGCCACCCAGTCGTAGGCCAGGCTGCCGCGGAGGGTGGCCAGCGGCCCGATGCTGTCCAGGGCCTTCTGCTTCTCCTCCTCGTTGTCGCCGGCCTGGTCGTAGCGCTCCTTGGCCGAGGCCCGGCCGACGTAGTCGAAGTCCTGCATGGCCGCGCCGGGATTCTCGATCCGGGCCAGGGTGCCCATCTGGTACCACAGCCGGGTCTCGCTGCCGTCCCAGTAGCGGATCCGGCACAGCATCTGCGCCGGGGCCGGGTCCGAGCCCGGCGGGCGGGGCACCCCGCCGTAACAGCTGTCGCCGCCGTCGGTGTTGTAGAACAGCTGGTGCGATCGGCCGGAGACCGGGTCCTTGATCCGGGTCAGCCGGGGCGGCGTCCCGCTGTAGACGTACTGCAGGGCCGCGGGCTTCGTGCCGTCCAGCACCGACTCCACGGCGGCCAGCGTGCCGTCGGGGTTGAACAGCGATACCGTGTCGCCCTCGGTGACCGAGATCCGGCCCGCGCCGTCGAAGGCGAGCACACCGTCCTCCCCGACCGGGGGCGTGTAGCCGCCCGTGGAGGCCTTGGCCCAGGTGTGCTTGCCGCCGGCGGCATCGGTGAGCACGACCGAGCCGTCCAGCATCTCGGCGTGGCTGTAGCCGCTGGACTGGGCCGACAGCGTCCACCCCGGCGGCAGCGACTCCGAGTCCGAGGAGAGCAGCCATTCCGGCGGCACGATCCGCGGTTCGAGGTTGTGGCTGCGCTGGTCGTCGGCGCCGATGCTGCTCTTGGCCCACAGCACCATGCGGGGGCGCTGGTCGGAGTGGTGGTACAACTCGACGCGGACGGACACCAGCTGACCGGCTTTCAGCGCGACCTCCTGGGCCCTGTGCGGGCCGGGCAGCAGGAAGTCGTCGCCGGGATCGCCGGGATCGGGGTTGTCGTAGACCAGCTTGTCGCCCAGCCAGACCCGCGCACCGTCGGTGTGCGCGCCCGCGAACCGGAAGGCCCCGGTCACCGGGGCCTTGAACTGACCCTCCCAGCGCACGACGAACCAGTTCTTGTCCAGCGCGGGCGGCATCGGGTTGTCCCGCCACGGCAGGTTGTCCGGGTTGCCGGTCCACGCGATGCCCCAGTCCAGGTTGACCTGGGACTCGCCGCGCACCATCACCGGGGTCGCGTCCGGGGTGCCCGCGTGCCGCGAGTCGTTGAAGTACGAGGCGCGCACGCCGTGCGGGGCGCCCTGCCGGGAGTTGTACGCGAGGTTCACCCCGGCCGATCCGCCGACGGTCTGGAACGCGGGCCCGGCGGCCTCGACGTGTGCGTTGCCGTTGAACAGGTTCACCGTCACCGGCCCCAGGTGGTCGGTCGGTGCCGGCCCCGGATCGCCCACCCGCTGGTTGACCGTGAAGTGCCCGACCCACTGCGGCGCCGTCGCCGTCGTCGCGCCGGGACCTTGGCCGGAATCCCCGCACCCGCCCCCCAGCGGACCGGCCACCATCACCGCACCGCCCCTGTCAGGGACATGCCTGAGATCGCGCGCTCCGGCGCGTGGAAGCGGAGCCGCCCACCGACCGCCGCCGGCACCCCGACTTGGCTTGAACCGCACAGCGGTTGCGCCGCCTGACGCCGTTGCGCTCCGTGGTCCGGACGAAGGCGCCCACGACCTCGTGGTCCAAGGCGGCCGTCCGGCGGCTGTGGAACGCGGGGTGGAGACGGTGCTCCAGCGACGGGGCCGGGGTGTCAGGAGTACCAGGGTGTCCGGATCGGCGGCCGCCCCCTGGCGGGAACAGGGGCGGGCAGTAGGATCGGCGCGTTGTATCCCGTATACCGCTGGTAGGAGACTTTTCATGGCTCAGGTCACGCTGAAGGGCAACCCGGTACAGATCGGCGGCGCACTGCCCGCCACCGGCACCCAGGCACCCGCATTCACCCTCGTCGGCGAAGGACTCGCCGACGTGTCCCTGAAGGACTTCGCCGGCAAGCGCAAGGTCCTCAACATCTTCCCCAGCGTCGA
>NZ_JBICYZ010000124.1:0-15018 GCF_043201465.1 Kitasatospora sp. NPDC048298 | reverse complement strand
GCCGCCACCTCACCGATCGAATGCCCCGCCAGGAAGTCCGGCACCACACCCCAGGACTCCAACAACCGGAACAGCGCCACCTCGAAAGCGAAGAGACCGGTCTGCGCGTACAGGGTCCGATCGACCCGGTCGGGGTCGGTGCCGAAGAGGACCTCGGCGGTGCCGACCCCGAGTCGTTCGTTCAGCTCGTCGAAGGCCTCGGCGAACACCGGGTAGTGGGCCCGCAGTTCCGCGCCCATCCCGAGCCGCTGGGCGCCCTGCCCGGTGAACAGGAAGGCGGTCTTGGCCCCTGTGCGGGCCCGGCCACGCAGCACCGCCGGCGAGTCGTCCGAGGCGCCCAACAGCGCCAGCCCGTCGAGGAGTCGGTCGCGGTCCGGGCCGAGGACGGCGGCCCGGTGCTCGAAGACGGCGCGTTCGGTGCCGAGCGACCTGGCCACCGCGCCCGCCTCCAGCTCAGGATGGTCGGCGGCGAAGGCGCGCAGCCGCTCGCCCTGGGCCGACAGTGCCTGCGGAGTGCGGGCGGAGAGCGGCCACAGGGCCATCGGCGGTGCCGGGTCGGGTTCGGGCTGCTCGGCCGCGGCCGGGGCCTGTTCGAGGATGACGTGGGCGTTGGTGCCGCTGATCCCGAAGGAGGAGATCCCGGCCCGGCGCGGCCGCTCGACCTCGGGCCAGGCCCGGGCCTCGGTCAGCAGCCGGACCTCACCCGCCGACCAGTCCACCTTGCCGGAGGGCTCGTCCACGTGCAGGGTCTTGGGCAGCACACCGTGGCGCATCGCCTGCACCATCTTGATCACCCCGGCCACACCGGCCGCCGCCTGGGTGTGACCGATGTTCGACTTGACCGACCCCAACCACAACGGCCGATCCGCCGAGCGGTCCTGACCGTAGGTGGCCAGCAGCGCCTGCGCCTCGATCGGGTCGCCCAGCGTGGTACCGGTACCGTGCGCCTCGACCACGTCGACATCGGCGGCCGACAGCCGGGCAGCGGCCAGCGCGTGACGGATCACCCGCTGCTGGGACGGCCCGTTGGGCGCGGTCAGCCCGTTGGAGGCACCGTCCTGGTTCACCGCGGAGCCACGGATGACGGCCAGCACCTGGTGCCCGTTGCGCTGGGCGTCCGAGAGCCGCTCCAGCACCAGGACACCGACGCCCTCGGCGAAGCCGGTGCCGTCCGCGCCCTCCGCGAACGCCCTGCAGCGGCCGTCCGGGGAGAGCCCGCGCTGGCGGCTGAACTCCACGAAGGTGCCGGGCGAGGCCATCACCGTCACACCGCCGGCCAACGCGAGGGTGGACTCGCCGCCGCGCAGCGACTGCGCCGCCAGGTGCAGCGCCACCAGCGAGGAGGAGCACGCCGTGTCGATCGACAGCGTCGGCCCCTCCAGACCGAGCGTGTAAGCCACCCGACCCGACACGATGCTGCCACTGCCGAACGCGCCGAAGTAGTCGTGGTACATCACCCCGGCGAACACACCGGTGCGGCTGCCCTTCAGCGAGACCGGATCGATCCCCGCACCCTCCAACGCCTCCCAGGAACTCTCCAGCAGCAACCGCTGCTGCGGATCCATCAACAGCGCCTCACGCGGCGAGATCCCGAAGAACCCGGCGTCGAACGCGCCGGCCTCGTGCAGGAACCCACCCTCGCGGACGTAGGACCTGCCCTCCAGACCCGGCCGCGGATCGTAGAGGTCGGCGTCCCACCCCCGGTCGGTGGGGAACGGCGTGATGCCGTCACCGCCCTCGGTCACCAGCTCCCAGAGGTGCTGCGGCGAGGTCACCCCACCCGGATAGCGGCAGGCCATGCCCACGATCGCGATCGGCTCGCGCAGGGCCGCGGTCAGCTTGCGGTTCTGCTCCCGCAGCCGTTCGGTCTCCTTCAGCGAGGCCCGCAGGGCGTCGACCATCCTGGTGCCCGGGTTCTGCGGCTGCTCCTTGCTCCCACTCTTCGCCACCGGAGTACCCCCTGTCACAGCTCCTCCTGTCCACCGAAGTCGTCAAGGGCCAGGTTCATCAGGCTCTCGATGTCCATCGTGTCGATCGACTCGCCGCTCTCGCCGTCGTCGCCCTTCGACTCGGCGGCGGACTCGGCCTTGAGTCCGGCCAGTTCGAGCAGGCTGTCCAGCAGGCCGGCGTCGCGCAGCCGGGCCAGCGGGATCGCGCCCAGCGCCTGGCGCACCGCGGTCTCCTGCACTTCGTCGGCCGAGCCCTCGGCCGGGGCCAGTTCGGCTTCCAGGTGCCGGGCCAGCACCATCGGGTTCGGGTAGTCGAAGATCAGCGTGGCCGAGAGCCGCAGCCCGGTGGCCTCGTTGAGCTGGTTGCGGAACTCCACCGCCGTCAGCGAGTCGAAGCCGAGTTCGCTGAATGCCCGGTCCAGTGCCACCTCGGTGACCCCGAGCACCCCGGCCGCCTGGGTGCCGACCAGTTCGAGCAGGAGCGCGATCCGCTCCTGGCCGACCAGCCCGGCCAGGCTGCGCCGCAGCGCGGCCGAGGCCGTGGAGGCTGCCTGCGCCACCCGCCGCGCGGACGAGGAGCGCACCAGCCGACTCAGCAGCGGCGGGACCCGGTTGCCCTGGGCCAGGGCGGCCAGGTCGAGCCGTGCGGGCATCAGGACGGCTTCCGCCCGGCCGACCGCGGCGTCGAACAGGGCCAGGCCGGCCTCCTCGCTGAGGCTGCCCACCCCCGACTGGGCCATCCGGCGGCTGTCGGCCTCGCTGAGCCGGTCGGCCATGCCGCCGTTGCCCGACCACGCGCCCCAGGCCAGCGAGGTGGCCGGCAGGCCGACCGCCCTGCGGTGCAGGGCCAGGCCGTCGAGGAACGCGTTGGCGGCGGCGTAACTCGCCTGCCCGGGGCTGCCGAGCAGACCGGCCGCCGAGGAGAACAGGACGAACGCCGACAGCTGTCGGTCCTTGGTCAGCTCGTGCAGGTGCCAGGCCGCGTCCACCTTGGGTCGCAGCACGGCGGACAACCGCTCGGGCGTCAGCGAGGCGAGCGTCCCGTCGTCCAGCACGCCCGCGGAGTGCACCACCGCGGAGACCGGGTAGCGCGCCAGCACTGCGGCCAGCTCCTCCCGGTCGGCCAGGTCGCAGGCCAGGATGGTCACTTCGGCGCCCAGGCCGGCGAGTTCGGCGTGCAGCTCGGCGGCGCCGGGCGCCGCCTCGCCGCGCCGGCTGAGCAGCAGCAGGCTCGACACCCGGTGCTCGGTGACCAGGTGACGGGCCACCAGGCGGCCCAGTGCCCCGGTGCCGCCGGTGAGCAGCACCCGGCCGCTCCACTCGACGGGGGCGTCCGGTACGGCCTTCGCCGCCCTGGTGAGCCGCGGCACGTTGAGCACACCCGAACGCACCGCGATCTGCGCCTCGCCGCAGGCGACGGCGGCCGGCAGCAGGTGCCAACCCGGGTCGGCCTCGTCGTCGGCGTCGTGGTCGTCCAGGTCGATCAGCACGATCCGGTCGGGATTCTCCGACTGCGCCGTGCGGATCAGCCCCCAGGCCGCCGCGGCGGCCAGGTCGGTGACGTCCTCACCGGTCGGCGAGACCGCGCCACTGGTCGCCACGACCACGGTCGCCTGCGCGAACCGATCGTCGGCCAGCCAGGACTGCAGGCGGCCGAGCAGCGCGGCCAGGCCCTCGTGGACCGCCCGCGGATCGTCACCGCCCGCCCAGGGCAGCACCAGGACGTCCACCGGGTCGGCCAGCGCCGCGAGCTCGTCGAGGTCGGCGACCGTACTGACCGTGGCGACCTGCACCGCCAAGGCGTCCAGCAGCCGCCGCCGGTGCGTACCGAGCACCGCCCAGTGTCCGCCCGAGGGCACCGGGCCGCCGGTGAGCCCGGTCCACTCCAGGGCGAAGAGCGAGTCGTTGCCGCCGGCCGTGGCCAGCCGGTCCACCGCGACCTCGCGCAGCACCAGCGACTCCACCCGGGCCACCGGGGCACCGGCCCCGTCGGCGAGCTCGATCCGCACCGCGTCCGAGCCGGCCGGGCTGATCCGCACCCGCAGCGCCCGCGCGCCCACGGCGTACAGCTCGACCCCGCTCCAGGCGAACGGCAGGCTCATCCGGCCCGCCGCACCCGCCCGCAGTCCGATGGCGTGCAGCGAGGCATCGAACAGTGCCGGATGAATGCCGAACCGATCGGTCTCCAGCGGGAGTTCGACCTCGGCGAAGACCTCGTCAGCCAGCCGCCAGGCGGCCCGCAGCCCCTGGAACAGCGGGCCGTACTCGGCGCCGAGCTCGGCCAGGCGCTCATAGGTCCCCTCCAGGTCGAGCGCCTCGGCGCCGACCGGCGGCCAGGCCTGCGACGTGCCGGGCGCCGGGGCCGAAGCGGCCCGCAGCAACCCGGTGGCGTGCAAGGTCCACGGTCCCCCGGCCTGGCGGCCGGGAGGTGCCCCCAGCTCGTCCGCCGTGCGGGAGTACACCTGGAACGTCCAGGTCCCGGCATCGGCCGGACGCACGGTGCACTGCAGCCGGACCGTGCCCTGCTCGGGCAGCAGCAGGGGTTCGGCGATGGTCAGCTCCTCGACCGCGCCGGCCCCGATGTCCGCGCCGGCCGCCAGCGCCATCTCGACGAACGCCGTGCCGGGCAGCAGCACCACCCCACCGACCGCGTGATCGGCCAGCCAGGGATGGCTCTGCAACGAGAGCCGTCCGGTGAACAGCGTGCCCTCGCCTCCCGCGAGGTCCACGGCGCTGCCCAGCAGCGGGTGGTCCACCGTCGCCCGGTAGCCCGCCGGCTCGCTCGCCATCCAGTACCGGCGGCGCTGGAAGGCGTACGTCGGCAACTCGACCGCGGCACCGGCCGGCAGCAGCCGCGCCCAGTCCACCGCGCCGCCGTGAACGTGGAAGGCGCCCAGGGCGGTGAGCACCGCCGCCGACTCCTGCCGGTCCTTGCGCAGCAGCGGGATCAGCGCGGCGTCACCGCTCGGACCCTCGGCCAGGTTCTCGGCGGCCAGCGCGGTCAGCACCCCGCCTGGACCGATCTCGACGAACCGGCACGCACCGGCCTCCTCCAGCGCCCGCACGCCGTCCGCGAAGCGCACCGCCTCGCGCACGTGGCGCACCCAGTACTCCGGTGAACACAGCTCCTGCGCGGTAGCCTGCGCGCCGGTCAGGGTGGAGACGACGGCGATCCGCGGCGGGTGGTACTCCAGCCCGGCGGCGACCTCGCGGAACTCGGCGAGCATCGGCTCCATCAGCGGCGAGTGGAAGGCGTGGCTGACCGCCAGCTCCCTGGTCCGCTCGAACCGCTCGGCGATCGCGCGCACCGCCGTCGCCTCGCCCGAGATCACCACGGAGCTCGGCCCGTTGACCGCCGCGATGCTCACCCGCTCGGTCAGCAGCGGCTCGATCTCGGCCTCGGTGGCCTTGATCGCCACCATCGCGCCGCCGGCGGGCAGCGCCTGCATCAGCCGGCCGCGCGCGGCGACCAGTCGGGCGGCGTCCGCCAGCGACCAGACCCCGGCCACGTGGGCAGCGGCGAACTCGCCGATGGAGTGCCCGGCCAGCAGGTCGGGGCGGATGCCCCAGGACTCCAGCAGCCTGAAGAGCGCGACTTCGAGCGCGAACAGGGCGGGCTGGGTGTACTCGGTGCGGTCCAGCAGCTCGGCCGAGGACAGCGCCTCGCGCAGCGGCCGGTCGAGTAGCGAATCCAGCCGCTCGCACACCTCCTCGAAGGCGGCCGCGAAGGCCGGGAACGTATCGATCAACTCCTCGCCCATGCCGACCAGTTGCGAGCCCTGGCCGGAGAAGAGGAACGCGGTGCGACCCGCTGTCGCAGTGCCGAGCGCCACGCTCGGCGAGGCATGGCCCTCGGTCAACGACCGCAGGCCGCGCAGGAGCTCGTCCCAGTCACCGCCGCTCACCGCCGCCCGGTGGGCGTGGTGGCCGCGGGCACTCGCCAGCGCCGCCGCGACCTGGCGCGGATCGAGCTCGGCCCGCTCGCCCAGGTGGCTCAGCAGCCGCTCGGCCTGCGCGCGCAGCGCCTGCGGGCTGTGGCCCGAGAGCAGCAGCGGAGCCTGTGGCTGCTGCTCCACCAGCACGGCAGCCTCCTCACCGGGAGCGCTGGGCGCGGCCTCGATCACCACGTGCGCGTTGGTGCCGCTGATCCCGAACGAGGAGATCCCGGCCCGGCGCGGGTGGTCGTACTCGGGCCATGCCAACGACTCGGTGAGCAGCCGGACGTGGCTGTCCGTCCAGTCGACGTGCCGGGACGGCTCGTCCACGTGCAGGGTCTTGGGCAGCACCCCGTGGCGGATCGCCTGCACCATCTTGATCACGCCGGCCACCCCGGCCGCGGCCTGGGTGTGTCCGATGTTCGACTTGATCGAGCCGAGCCAGAGCGGGCGCTCCTCGGTGTGCTCGCTGCCGTAGGTCGCGATCAGGGCCTGCGCCTCGATCGGGTCGCCCAGCGTGGTGCCGGTGCCGTGCGCCTCGACCAGGTCGACCTCGCCGCCGGGCACGCCCGCCGCCGCCAGCGCGCGGCGGATCACCCGCTGCTGGGCGGGACCGTTGGGGGCGGTGATGCCGTTGGAAGCACCGTCCTGGTTCATCGCGGTGCCGCGCACCACGGCCAGCACCTGGTGGCCGTTGCGGCGGGCATCCGAGAGCCGCTCCAGCAGCAGGACGCCCGCGCCCTCGCCGAAACCGGTGCCGTTGGCGGCGTCCGCGAACGGGCGGCAGCGCCCGTCGCGCGACAGGCCGCGCTGCCGGCTGAACTCGACGAAGGTCCCCGGGGTGGCCATCACCGTCACCCCGCCGGCCAGTGCCAGGGTGCAGTCACCCTGGCGCAGCGACTGCACCGCAAGGTGCAACGCGACCAGCGAGGAGGAGCAGGCGGTGTCCACCGTCAGCGTCGGCCCCTCCAGACCGAGCGTGTAGGCGACCCGGCCCGAGACCACACTGCCGGAGCCGTAGCTCTCGAAGTAGTCGTGGTACATCACGCCGGCGAACACCCCGGTCGCGCTGCCGCGCAGCGAGACCGGGTCGATGGCGGCCCGCTCCAGCGCCTCCCAGGCGGTCTCCAGCAGGACCCGCTGCTGCGGGTCGGTGACCAGCGCCTCCTCCGGATCCATGCCGAAGAAGTCGGCGTCGAAGTCGCCCGCGTCGTACAGGAACGCGCCGTGCTTGGCGTAGCTGGTGCCGGGGCGGTCCAGGGTCGGGTCGTAGAGCGACTCCAGGTCCCAGCCTCGGTCGGTGGGGAACTCGCCGATGGCGTCCACCTCGCCGACGACCAGCTTCCACAGATCCTCGGGCGAGTTCACGCCGCCGGGGTAGCGGCAGCTCATCCCGATGATCGCGATCGGCTCCTCCGAGCGGGCGGGCGCGGCCTGCACCGGCACGGCCGCCAGGGTGCCGACCAGCTGGTCAAGCAGGTAGCCGGCCAGTTCGCGGGGGTTGGGGTAGTCGAACACCAAGGTGGCCGGCAGGCGCAGCGCGGTGGCCGCCGCCAGGCCGTTGCGCAGCTCGACCGCGGCCAGCGAGTCGAAGCCCAGCTCACGGAAGGCCTTGTGCGCTTCGACCGCCTCAGCCGAGCGGTGCCCGAGCACCGAGGCGGCTTGACTGCGCACCAACTCCACCAGGAAGGGCTTGCGTTCGGCCTCGGCGAGGGCAGCCAGCCGGCCGCTCAGCGAGTCGGCGCCGGCGGCCGGCTGACCGGAGACGGCCTGGCGCCGGGAGCGCACCAGGGCGCGGAAGAGCGGTGACATGACGTCGCCTTGGGCCCGCAGTCCGGCCGGTTCCAGCTTCATCGGCAGCACGGCGGGGTGCCGGGAGTGCAGCGCCTCGTCGAAGAGCGCCAAGCCCTCATCGGTGGCCAGGGCCGCCACGCCGCCCCGGGAGATCCGGGACAGGTCGGTGTCGTCCAGCGTGCCGGTCATCCCGCCGGCCTGCGCCCACAGGCCCCAGGCCAGCGACTGGCCCGGCAGGCCGAGCCGCCGGCGGTGGCCGGCCAACGCGTCCAGGAAGGCGTTGGCCGCGGCGTAGTTGGCCTGCCCCGGCGAGCCGAGGGTGGCGGCGGCCGAGGAGAACAGGACGAACGCCTTGAGGTCGAGACCGGCGGTCAGCTCGTGCAGGTACCAGGCCGCGTCCACCTTGGGGCGCAGCACGGCATCCAGCCGCTCGGGCGTGAGCGAGGAGAGCACGCCGTCGGCGAGCACCCCGGCCGCGTGCACCACCGCGGTCAGCGGATGCTCCGCCGGGACCTTCGCCACCGCCTCGGCCAGCGCCGCGCGGTCCGCCACGTCGCAGGCGGCGGTGGTGACCTCGGCGCCGAGTTCGGTGAGCTCGGTGACGAGCTCGGGGGCCGCGCCGCGGCGGCTGAGCAGCAGCAGGTGCCGCACCCCCCACTCGGTGACCAGCTGTCGGGCGATCAGGGTGCCCAGTGCGCCGCTCGCGCCGGTCAGCAGCACGGTGCCCGCGGGGTCGAGCTCCAACCGTTCCTGGTCGGCGGCCGGTTCGGCCCGGACCAGCCGGGGCAGCCGGATGACGCCGCCCCGGATCGCCAGGTGCGGCTCGCCCACGGCCAAGGCGGTGGGCAGCAGCGCTTCGGAGGCCGGGTCCTGGTCGAGCTCGACCAGGACGATCCGCTCGGGGTTCTCCGACTGCGCCGAGCGGACGAGTCCGGCCACCGCCGCACCGGCCAGGTCGGCGCCGGTGGCCACCAGCACGGTGGCCTCGCCCGCCAGTTGCTCGCGCAGCTGGTCGAGGACGGTGTGCACGGCTGCCCGTACCTCGTCTGCGCTGGTACCCGCCGGGCTGCGCAGCACCACCGGGTCGTGGGCGGGGTCGACGGCCGGGGTCGGCGCGGTGATCCACTCCACCTGGTAGAGCGCGCCCGCCCGCGCCGACTTGGCGGCGGCGGCGAGCTGTTCGGCCGGGATCGGGCGCAGGGCGAGCGAGCCGACGCTCGCCACCGGCGCGCCGTCGGCGTCGGCGAGCGTCAGCTCCACCGCGCCGCTCTGGCCCAAGGGCTTGACCCGGACCCGCAGTTCCCTGGCGCCGGTCGCGTGCAGGCGCACCTCGGACCAGGCGAACGGCAGCAGCGCCTCGTCCTCGGCGACACCGGTCAGGCCGACCGTGTGCAGGGCGGCGTCCGCCAGGGCCGGGTGCAGGCCGTAGCCGTCCACCTGCTGGGCGAAGGCCACCTCGGCGTAGACCTCCTGACCCAGGCGCCAGGCGGCGCGCAGGCCCTGGAAGGCGGGCCCGTAGGCGAGTCCGGCCTCGGCGAGCTGTTCGTACACCCCGTCGAGATCGATCGGCTCGGCGCCGGTGGGCGGCCAGAGGGTGAGCTCCGGCTCGGCGGGCGCGCCGCCCGGGGCGAGCACACCGTCGGCGTGCCGGATCCAGGGCTCGTCGTCGGCCTCGCTCTCGGGGCGGGAGTAGATGCCGACCGGGCGGCTGGACTCCTCCACCGCGCCGACCACGACCTGCAGCTGCACCGCACCGTGCTCGGGGAAGACCAGCGGGGCGTGGAGGGTGAGGTCGGCGACCCGGCCCAGGCCCACCTGATCGGCGGCCTGGAGGGCCAGCTCCAGGTAGCCGGTGCCGGGGAACAGCAGCTCCCCGCCGACCACGTGGTCGGCCAGCCACGGGTGGGTGCCGAGCGAGAGGCGGCCGGTGAGGACGGTGCCGTCGGTGTCGGCGCGGGTCATCGCCGCACTCAGGATCGGATGGTCGGTCCGGGTGAGACCGGCCGAGGTGACGTCGGCGTTGCCGGAGACGCTGTCCAGCCAGTACTGCTCGTGCTGGAAGGCATAGGTCGGCAGCTCGACGCGGCGCGGGCGCAGACCCTCGAAGACCTGTCGCCAGTCGACCGCGACGCCGTGCGCGAAGGCCTCGCCGAGCGCGGCGGCGAACCGGGCCGGGCCGCCCTCCTCGCGGCGCAGCGAGCCCAGCGCCCGCACGCCGTCGAAGGTCTCCTGGAGGCCTACGGTGAGCACCGGGTGCGGGCTGCACTCGATGAACACGCCATGGCCCTTGCCGACCGCGGCCCCGGCGGCCTGCTCGAAGAGCACGGTCTGGCGCAGGTTGGTGTACCAGTATTCGGCGTTCAGCTCGGTGGTGTCGACGAGCCCGCCGGTGACGGTCGAGAAGAACGGCACCTCGGCGGGGAGCGGCGAGACGTCCGCCAGGGTCTCCAGCAACCTGGTCCGGATCGCCTCGACCTGCGCGGAGTGCGAGGCGTAGTCCACCGGCAGCCGCTTGACCCGCATGCCCTCGTCCTTGAGCTGGGCCTGCAGGAGGTCCAGGGCGTCCACGAAGCCGGCGACCACGACCGATCCCGACCCGTTGCGCGCGGCGACGGAGAGCCGGCCGTCGAAGGCCGCCAGTCGTTCCTCCACCTGGTCGACGGGCAGCGCGACCGACATCATGCCGCCCCCGCCGGACAGGTCCTGGGCGATGGCCTGGCTGCGCAGGGTGACGATCCGGGCGCCGTCCTCCAGCGACAGCGCACCGGCCACCACGGCCGCCGCGATCTCGCCCTGGGAGTGCCCGATCACCGCGGCGGGGCGCACCCCGTACGAGGTCCAGGTCCGCGCCAGCGAGACCATGACGGCCCAGAGCAGCGGCTGGACGATGTCCACCCGGTCCAGCGGGCCGTTCAGCTCGGCCAGCAGGTCCCAGTCGGTGAACGGCGCACAGGCGGCGGCGCACTCGGCCATCGCGGCCGCGAACACCGGCGAGGAGGCCAGCAGCTCGGTGGCCATGCCCTGCCACTGGGAGCCCTGGCCCGGGAAGACGAAGACCGGGCGGGAGCCGGTGGCGGTACCCTCGACCAGCCCGGGAGCGGTGCGCCCGGTGGCCAACGCGGCCAGCGAGTCGCGCAGCTCGGCGCGGTCCGCGCCGGCGATGGCCGCGCGGTGCTCGAAGTGGGTACGGGTGGTGGCCAGTGCGTGGGCCAGGTCCGCGGGCGCGAGCTGCGGGTTGGCGTCCACGAAGGCCAGCAGCCGTTCGGCCTGGGCGGGCAGCGCCGCCCGGGACTTCGCGGAGAGCAACCACGGGGCCGCGGTCGGCGCCGCGCTCGTCTCCGGCTGCTCGGCGACCTGCTCGGTGACGGCCTCGATGATGGTGTGGGCGTTGGTGCCGCTGATCCCGAAGGAGGAGATCCCGGCCCGGCGCGGCCGCTCGACCTCGGGCCAGGCCCGGGCCTCGGTCAGCAGCCGGACCTCGCCGGCCGACCAGTCCACGTGGGTGGAGGGCTCGTCCACGTGCAGGGTCTTGGGCAGCACGCCGTGGCGCATCGCCTGGACCATCTTGATCACGCCGGCCACACCGGCCGCCGCCTGGGTGTGACCGATGTTCGACTTGACCGAGCCCAACCAGAGCGGTCGGTCCTCACCACGGTCCTGGCCGTAGGTGGCCAGCAGGGCCTGCGCCTCGATCGGGTCGCCCAGCGTGGTACCGGTGCCGTGCGCCTCGACCACGTCGACGTCGCTCGCCGACAGCCCGGCGTTGGCCAGGGCCTGCTCGATCACCCGCTGCTGGGAGGGCCCGTTGGGCGCGGTCAGCCCGTTGGAGGCACCGTCCTGGTTGACGGCGGTGCCGCGGACCACGGCCAGCACCTGGTGCCCGTTGCGGCGGGCGTCCGACAGGCGCTCCAGGACCAGGACACCGACGCCCTCACCCCAGACCGTGCCGCCGGCTCCGGTGGCGAACGGGCGGCACTGCGCGTCGGGGGCGAGCGCACCCTGGCGGCTGAACTCCACGAACGGGTCCGGGGTCGACATCACCGCGACGCCGCCGACCAGGGCGAGGGTGGACTCGCCGCCGCGCAGCGACTGCGCCGCCAGGTGCAGCGCCACCAGCGAGGAGGAGCACGCCGTGTCGATCGACAGCGTCGGCCCCTCCAGACCGAGGGTGTAAGCCACCCGACCCGACACGATGCTGCCACTGCCGAACGCGCCGAAGTAGTCGTGGTACATCACCCCGGCGAACACACCGGTGCGGCTGCCCTTCAGCGAGACCGGATCGATCCCCGCACCCTCCAACGCCTCCCAGGAACTCTCCAGCAGCAACCGCTGCTGCGGATCCATCAACAGCGCCTCACGCGGCGAGATCCCGAAGAACCCGGCGTCGAACGCGCCGGCCTCGTGCAGGAACCCACCCTCGCGGACGTAGCTGGTGTCGGGGCGCTCGCGGGTCGGGTCGTAGATCCGGTCGATGTCCCAGCCCCGGTTGTCCGGGAAGGCGCTGATCGCGTCGTTCTCGCCGATCACCAGGTCCCACAGCTCCTGCGGCGAGGTCACCCCGCCCGGGTAGCGGCAGGCCATGCCGACGATCGCGATCGGCTCGTCGGTACGGGCGGCGCTCGCCCGGGCGGCCTTGCGCGGGCCGGACTTGACGCCGCTGAACCGGGTGACCAGGTAGCCGGCCAGCGCCTCGGGTGACGGGTAGTCGAAGACCAGCGTGGCGGGCAGCCGGTGGCCGGTCTCGGCGGTCAGGGCGTTGCGCAGTTCGACGGCGGCCAGCGAGTCGAAGCCGAGGTCCTGGAAGGCCCGGCCCGGGTCGATCGCCTCCGCGGAGGCGTGCCCGAGCACGGCCGCGACCTGGCCCCGGACCAGCTGGAGCAGCGCGTCCGCGCGCTCCTGCTCGCCGAGTTCGGCCATCCGGTCGGCGAAGGAGAACTCCGAACCCTCGACCGCCACCGCCTCGCGGCGCACCGTACGGCCCACCAGGGAGCGGAACACCGGGGCGAGCGCGGCGCCCTGGCGGCGCAGCGCCGCCAGGTTCAGCCGCACCGGGGCCAGGGCCGCCAGCCCGGTGGCCCGGGCCAGGTCGAAGAGCGCCACGCCGTCCTCGGCGGACAGCTCGGTCATGCCACCGCGCGAGATCCTCGCCCGGTCGGCCTCCTCCAGGGAGCTGGTCATGCCGCCGACCGGGGCCCAGGGCCCCCAGGCCAGCGAGAGGGCAGGCAGGCCGAGCGCGTGGCGCCGGGCGGCCAGCGCGTCCAGGAAGGAGTTGGCGGCCGCGTAGTTGCCCTGACCCGGTGCGCCCACCAGCCCGGCGACCGAGGAGAACAGCACGAAGGCGTGCAGCGGCGCGTCCGCGGTGAGCTCGTGCAGGTTGAGCGCGCCGTCCACCTTGGGCCGCAGCACGGCGTCGATCCGCTCGGGGGTCAGCGAGGCGACCACGCCGTCGTCGAGCAGCCCGGCGGCGTGCACCACGGCGGTGAGCGGATGCTCGGCCGGGATCTCGGCCAGCACCTCGGCGAGCGCGGCACGGTCGGCCACGTCGCAGGCCCGGACGGTGACCTGCGCGCCGAGCCCGGTGAGTTCGGCGGTCAGCTCGTCCGCGCCGCCGCGCCGGCTGAGCAGCAGCAGGTGGCGCGCGCCGAGGGCGGTGACCAGGTGCCGGGCGAGCACCGGGCCGAGGCCCCCGGTCGCGCCGGTCAGCAGGACGGTGCCCTCGGGGTCGAGCTCCGGCGCGGCCTCGGCGGTGAGCTCGGCGGCGGTCAGCCGGGCGGCGCGGGCCGCGCCGGCGCGGATCGCCACCTGCGGCTCACCACTGGCCAGTACGGAGGCGGCGAGCGCCTCGGCGTCGGCGTCCGCATCGAGGTCCAGCAGCACGAAACGGTCGGGGTTCTCCGACTGCGCCGAGCGCAGCAGGCCCCACACCGCGGCGCCCGCCAGGTCGGCCACCTCCTCCCCGGCGAGCGAGAGCGCGCCGCGGGTGACCACGATCAGCGGCCGTGGGTCCTCGTCCTGTGCCGCGGCCAGCGCCACGTGGACGGCCGCCCGGACGGCCTCGGCGTCGTTGCCCGCCACGCTGTGCAGGAGGCGGTAGTCGGCCTCGTCTGCCGTCTCGGCCAGTTGGATCGGGCTCCAGCCGAGCCGGAACAGCGCGTCGCTCGAAGGGCTCTGCTGCCGGCGCAGGTTGGTCAGCGGGCGGGAGGCCAGCGAGGTCACCGAGGCGACCGGGGCGCCGGTGGCGTCGGCCAGGTCGACGGCGAAGGAGTGCGCTCCGGTGGCGAGCAGCCGCACCCGCAGCACCGAGGCGCCGACCGCGTGCAGCGAGACGCCGGAGAACATGAAGGGCAGGCGGGCGGTCTCGTCGTCGGAGCCGTCACCGAGCAGGGCGAGCGCGTGCAGTGCGGCGTCGAAGGCGGCCGGGTGCAGGCCGAACCGGCCCGCGTCGGCGGCCGGGCGATCGGCCAGGCGGACCTCGGCGAACAACTCGTCACCGCGCTGCCAGGCGGCGTGCAGGGCCTGGAAGGTCGGGCCGTAGTGCAGGCCTGAGGCGGCGTGCCGCTCGTAGAGGCCGGCGGTCTCCAGCATCTCGGCACCGGCCGGCGGCCACTCGGTGAGGCGTTCACCCATGCGCGCGGGCGCCTGGCCGAGCAGGCCGGAGGCGTGCAGGGTCCACGGGACTTCGGCGGCCGCGCTCTCGGCGCGCGAGTAGACGCTCACCGTACGGCTGCCGGCGGCGTCGGGGGTGCCGACGGTGACCTGCACCCGGATGCCGTCCTGCTCGGGCAGGACCAGCGGCACCTCAAGGGTGAGCTCCTCCAGGTGGCCGCAGCCGACCTGGTCGCCGGCCCTGATGGCCAGTTCGACCATGGCGGTGCCGGGCACCACGACCCGGTCGCCGACCACGTGGTCTGCCAGCCACGGGTGGGTGCGCACCGAGAGCCGCCCGGTGAGCACCGCGCCGTCCGAGTCCGCCAGCATGGTGGCCGCGCCGAGCAGCGGGTGCTCGGTGGAGTCCAGGCCGGCGGAGGCGACGTCACCGACCGAGGCCGGGAGCTCGACCCAGAAGCGGCTGCGCTGGAAGGCAGTGGTGGGCAGGTCAACCCGGGCGGCCCCCGGGAACAGGGTGCCCCAGTCGGGCGAGCAGCCGGCGATGTGCAGTTGGGCCAGCGCGGTGAGCAGGGTGTCCGGCTCGGGGCGCTCGCGCCGGGTGGCGGCGGCGAGCACGGCCTCCTCGGAGTCCAGGCACTCGCGGGCCAGCCCGGTCAGCACCGCGTCGGGGCCCAGCTCCACGAAACGGGTGACGCCCGCGGCCTCCAGCGCCCGGACACCGTCGTGGAAGC
>NZ_JBICYZ010000123.1:0-16137 GCF_043201465.1 Kitasatospora sp. NPDC048298 | reverse complement strand
AAGTTGCGCTCGCGTCACGCAACACGGTCTACCGGATCAGGACCCGTCGCGAGGGTGAATCCCTCAGATTGATCACGACCAAATACGTGCCCTAGCGGTGTGAGGGGACGGCCTCCAGCAGCCCGTCCGCCTCCCGCTCCCGCCGCCACATCGCGTGCAGCCGCCCGTCCGGGTCGGCGACCAGCTCCGACCAGCGGCCCCGCTCGGCCACCCGTCCGCCGTCCAGCACCAGCACCTCGTCCACCGTGGCGTCGTCCAGCCCGGCCAGCCGGTGGGTGATCAGCACCGTGGTGCGGCCCTCGGTGGCGGCCAGCAGGTCGGCGGTGAGCGCGTCGGCGGTGGGCAGGTCGAGGTGCTCGGCCGGCTCGTCCAGGACCAGGACGGGGAAGTCCGCGAGCAGCGCACGGGCGAGCGCCAGCCGCTGGCGCTGGCCGCCGGAGAGCCGGGCGCCGTGTTCGCCGACCATGGTGTCCAGGCCGTCGGGCAGGCTCTCGGTCCACTCCAGCAGCCGGGCGGCGGCCAGCGCGGCGCGCAGTTCCTCCTCCCGCGCCTGCGGCCGGGCGAGCCGCAGGTTCTCCCGCAGCGAGCTGTCGAAGACGTGGGCGTCCTGGGCGCAGAGCCCGATCACCCGGCGGACGGACTCGCCCGCCAGCGCGCGGGCGTCCACGGCCCGGGGGCCGCCGTCGGCGAACCGCACCGTCCCCGCGCTCGGCTCCAGGAAGCGCAGCAGCGCCTGGGCGAGGGTGGTCTTGCCGGAGCCGGACGGGCCGACCACGGCGATCCGCCGCCCGGCCGTGAGGTCGAGGTCCACCCCGGTGAGCGCGTCCACCGGCTGCCCGGGGTGCCGGACGGTCAGTCCGCGCACCGCGACGGGCAGCGGCTGCTCGGGCAGCGCCGCCGGTTCGGCGGGCTCGGTGACCGGCTCCGGGGCGTTCAGCACCTCGTCCAGCCGGGCCCGGGCGGCGCGGCTGCGCTGGCGGGCCTGGACGGCGAGCGGCATCCCGGTGACGGCCTCGAAGGCGGCCAGCGGGGTCAGCACCACCACCGCCAGGCAGACCGGCGCCAGCGCCCCGTCGCGCACCCCCTGGACGCCGACGGCGGCCGCGGCGGCCACGGTCAGCCCGGTGAGCAGGGCGATCAGCCCGGTACCGAGCGCCGTGGTGGCGGCCGAGCGGGCGGCCAGCCCGGTCAGCGCGGCGTCGGCGGTGCGGACGGCGGCCAGCCGACCGGGCAGCGCGCCGGCCACGGTCAGCTCGGCGGTGCCGGTGAAGGCGTCCACCACGGTGGTGGCCAGCCGTCCGCGCGCCGGGGCCTGGCGCCGCTCGGCGCCGGCCGACCAGCGGGCGGCCAGCGCGGGCACCAGCACGCCCGCGAGCAGCAGCCCGAGGCCGAGCACCAGCCCGGCGGCGGGTAGGAAGGCGGCCATCGCCACCGTCGAGGCCAGGCCGACCAGCCCGGCCACCGCGGCCGGCAGCCGCCAGCGCAGGTAGTGGTCCTGGATCGCGTCCACGTCGGCGACCAGCCGGGAGAGCAGGTCGCCGCGCCGGAAGGCGGGCAGCCCCGCCGGGGCGAGCGCGCTCAGCCGCCGGTAGACGGCGGCCCGCAGGGTGCCGAGGGTGCGCAGCACCGCGTCGTGCGAGACCAGCCGCTCGGCGTAGCGGAAGACGCTGCGGCCGATGCCGAAGGCCCGGACGGAGGTGACGGCCATCATCAGGTAGAGCACCGGCGGCATCTCGGAGGCCCGGGAGATCAGGTAGCCGGAGGTGGCCATCAGCGCGACGGCGCAGCCGAGGGCAAGCGCGCCGAGCAGGATCGAGAGTGCCAGTCGGGGGGTGCTGCCGCCCTCGGCCCCGGGCTCCTCCGCGGCGGCGGGGGCGGGGGTCGGGCGGCCGCTGTGGGCGAGCGGGGTGACCGGCTCCGCGGGCCCGGACAAGGGCCCCGCCAGCCGTACCCGCCGGTCCGCGACGGCCAGCAGCGCCGGTCGGTGCGCGACCACCAGCACGGTGCGCGCCGGGTCGGCGGCGAGCGCCCGGACGGCGTCCACCACGGCCTCCTCGGAGGCGCCGTCCAGGTTGGCGGTCGGCTCGTCCAGCAGCACCAGCGGCCGGTCGTCGGCGAGCAGCACCCGGGCGAGGGCGAGGCGCTGGCGCTGTCCGGCGGAGAGCCCGGCACCGTCCTCGCCCAGGACGGCCGCCAGGTCGGTCACGAAGTCGAGCGCGTGCGCGGCCCGCAGCGCCGTCCACAGCTGCTCGTCGGTGGCGTCGGGCCGGTAGAGCCGCAGGTTCTCGGCGACCGTCCCGGCGAACAGGTGCGGGTGCTGCGGCACCCAGGCGATCTGCCGCCGCCAGCTCTCCGGCTCCAGTTCGGCCAGGTCGTACGGACGGCCGTCGGCGGCGGTGATCCGGACGGTGCCGGCGGTGGGGGCGGTGAGGCCGAGCAGCACGGCCAGCAGGGTGGACTTGCCGGCGCCGCTGGGGCCGGTGAGCGCCGTGCTGGAGCCCGGGCGCAGGGTCAGTGCGGCGCCGTCCAGGGCGGGCTCGGTGCGCCCGGGGTGCCGGACGACCAGGCCGTCGGCGGCGATCACGGCGCCGGCGAGGTCCGGCGCCGGGGTGGTGCCGGCGGCGGGCAGCGGGGTCTCCAGCACCCGGAACAGTTCGTCGGCGGCGGTCAGCCCCTCGACGCTGGAGTGGTAGAGCGCGCCGACCTGGCGGATCGGGAAGTACACCTCGGGGGCGAGCACCAGGATCAGCAGCCCGGTTTCCAGGTCGAGCGTGCCGTCCACCAGCCGGAACCCGACGGTGACGGCGACCAGCGCGACGGACAGGGTGGAGAGCAGCTCCAGGGTGAAGGAGGAGACGAAGGCGATCCGCAGGGTGCGCAGGGTGGCCCGGCGGTAGTCGGCGGTGATCCGGGCGATGGTGGCGGCCTGGGTGCGGGCCCGGTTGAACACCTTGAGGGTGGGCAGTCCGGCGACCACGTCGAGGAAGTGGTGGGACAGCCGGGACAGGGTGTTCCACTGCCGGTCCATCCGGGACTGGGTGGCCATCCCGATCAGCACCATGAACAGCGGGATCAGCGGCAGCGTCCCGGCGATGATCGCGGCCGAGGTGAAGTCGGCGCCGACGATCCGCAGCAGCACGATCACCGGGACGACCACGGCCAGCGCCAGCTGCGGCAGGTAGCGGGCGAAGTAGTCGTCCAGCGCGTCGATGCCGCGGGTGGCGAGGGTGGTGAGTTCGCCGGTGCGCCGGCCCGCCAGGTAGGACGGGCCGAGCGCGGTGACGTGGTCGAGCAGCCGGCGCCGCAGGGTGGACTTCACCCGGGCGACGGTCCGGTGCGCGGTGAGTTCGGTGAGCCAGCCGACCAGCCCGCGCCCGACCGCCGTCGAGGCGAGCAGCAGCAGTGGCGTGGTCAGCTCGCCGAGCGTCGCCCCGCGCTGGAAGGCGCGGACGACGATCTCGGCGATCAGACTCGCCTGGGCGACCACCAGGGCCGCGCCGACCGCGCCGAGCAGCACGGATCCGGCGAGGAAGGCCCTGGTGGTGCGGGCGTACCCGAGGAGTCGGGGGTCGACGGGCTTCACGGCGTCAGCCCTGTTCGAGCTGGGCGGCCGGGTCGTGCCCGGGGATGTGCTGGACGCCGATCCGCTTGCGGAACACCCAGTACGTCCAGCCCTGGTAGAGCAGCACCAGCGGGGTGAAGATCGCCGCGACGACGGTCATCACCTTCAGCGTGTACGCCGAGGAGGACGCGTTGCTGACGGTCAGGCTCCACTCCGGGTTCAGGGTGGAGGGCATGACGTCCGGGAAGAGCGCCAGGAAGAGCATCGCGACCGCGGCCACGATGGTCACTCCGGAGAGCGAGAACGCCCAGCCCTCGCGCCGCAGTCGGTTGGCCGCGAGGGCGCCGACCAGGGCGACCACCGCGACGATCATCGCGGCGAGGCTGCGGCCGTTGCCGTGGTCGGCCTGGGTCCAGATCAGGAAGACCAGCGCCAGCGCGGCGGTGGCCAGCCCGGACATCAGCGCGGCCGTGCGGGCCCGCTCCCGGATCTCGCCGACCGTCTTGAGCACCGCGAACACCGAGCCGTGGAAGGTGAACAGGGCGAGCGTCACCAGGCCGCCGAGCAGCGCGTACGGGTTCAGCAGGTCCCAGAGGGTGCCGGCGTAGTTCTTCTGCGCGTCGATGTCCACGCCGCGCACGATGTTGGCGAAGGCCACGCCCCAGAGGAAGGCCGGGAGGAGGGAGGTCCAGAAGAGGGCCTCCTCCCAGTTCCGCTGCCAGCGGGCGCCGTCGTGCTTGTGCCGGTACTCGAAGGCCACGCCGCGGATGATCAGGCAGACCAGGATGACCAGCAGCGGGATGTAGAAGCCGCTGAAGAGCGTCGCGTACCAGTCCGGGAAGGCCGCGAAGGTGGCGCCGCCGGCGGTCAGCAGCCAGACCTCGTTGCCGTCCCAGACCGGGCCGATGGTGTTGATCAGCACCCGCCGCTCGGCGGTGTTGCGGGCCAGCGGCTTGAGCAGCACGCCGATCCCGAAGTCGAAGCCCTCCAGGAAGAAGTAGCCGATCCACAGGACCGCGATCAGCACGAACCAGACGTCGTGGAGTTGCATGTCAGATCCTCAGTTCCCCGGTGGTCCCGGCGCCTCAGTAGGCGAAGGCGAGCGGCTTGTCGGCGTCCTCGTCCGAGGACGGCCCGCGCAGCGACGGGTCCTTGGTGGGCGGCTGTTCGGTCACCACCGGGCCGGCCTTGGCGTACTTGACCAGCAGCTTGACCTCGACGACGGCGAGGATCGCGTACAGCGTGGTGAAGGTGGCCAGCGCCCCGATCTGGGTGCCGATGCCGACGGTGGGGGAGACCGCGCTGGCCGTGGTCATCAGGCCGAAGACGGCCCAGGGCTGGCGGCCCATCTCGGTGAAGATCCAGCCGAAGCTGTTGGCGATCAGCGGGAAGCCCATGGTCAGGATGCCGATCCGCCAGCTCCACTTGGTCAGCGTCGGCCCCAGCTCACGCCTGGGGGTAAGCATCAGCCTGGGCACCTCGGTCTCGCCGGTGCGGAACTCGGGGTGCAGGAAGAGCTTCTTCCGGGTGGTCCACAGGCCGATCAGGCCGGCCAGGAAGGAGGTCATCCCGAAGCCGATCATGAGGCGGAAGCCCCAGTAGGTCACGAAGATGCTCGGGATGTAGTCCCTGGGGTTGCCGCCGTGCTGGGCGGCCTCGGCCGCGGCGGTGTCGTTGATGCCGGGGACGGAGGAGCTGAAGTCGCTGTGGGCGAGGAAGGAGAGTATCCCGGGGATCTCCAGCTCGACCGAGTTGTGGCCCTTGCTGACGTCGCCGACCGCGAAGACCGAGAACGGCGCCGGCGCCTGGGTGTCCCACAGGGCCTCGGCGGCGGCCATCTTCATCGGCTGCTGCTCGAACATGACCTTGGCCAGGGAGTCGCCGCTGAGCGCGGTGCCGAGGCCGAAGACCACCGCGAGCACCAGGCCGAGCCGCAGCGAGGTGCGCATCGCGGCGGTCCGCTTCGGGTCGGCGGTCTCGGGCTTGCGCTTGGCCTTCCAGAGGTGGAAGGAGGCGATGCCGACGACGAAGGCCGCGCCGGTGAGGAACGCGGCGGTCAGGGTGTGGAAGACGACCACGAGGGTGGTGTTCTGGAACAGCACCCGGACGACGTCGGTGAGCTGGGCCTTGCCGGTGACCGGGTCGATCGCGTAGCCGACCGGGTGCTGCATCCAGGAGTTGGCGGCCAGGATGAAGTAGCCCGAGAGCACGGTGCCCAGCGACACCATCCACATGCAGGCACAGTGGATCTTCCTGGGCAGCTTGTCCCAGCCGAAGATCCACAGGCCGATGAAGGTGGACTCGAAGAAGAAGGCGATCAGCGCCTCCATCGCGAGCGGGGCGCCGAAGACGTCACCGACGAAGCGGGAGTAGTCGGACCAGTTCATGCCGAACTGGAATTCCTGGACGATGCCGGTGACCACGCCCATCGCGATGTTGATGAGGAAGAGCTTTCCCCAGAACTTGGTCGCGTGGAAGTACTTCTCCTTGTTCGTCCGTACCCAGGCGGTCTCCAGACCGGCAACGATCGCGGCCAGGCTGATCGTGAGCGGGACGAAGAGGAAGTGGTAGACGGTGGTGATGCCGAATTGCCATCGCGCGATGGTCTCGTGAGCGATTGCCAGTTCCACGTCGCCCTCTCTCCCAACCTGCCCGCGTGATGACGGGCATCTTCCGGACAAACTTCATCTATAGCCGTAGACCGTTGCGCAACCACGCAAGCTTGTCCGCTTGTGAACGTGAACACGTTCACAAGGAGCAGTATCCATCATCCTTACGGAGGAACTGCAGGTGGGGTGGGGTTGACAGCCGGTTGACGGCCCCGTGCGGTGCGTCACGGCCCGGGGGGGGGGGGGGGGGGGGGGGGGGGGGCCGCCCGCCGCGGGGGGCGGGGGGGCGGCGGCGGGGGGGGGGGGGGGGGGGGCGGGGGGGGGGGGGGGGGGGGGGGGCGGGGCGGGGGGGGGGCGCCCCCCCCCCCCCCCCCCCCCCCCCCCCGGGGCCGGGGCAACGAACGACCGGGCGGATGGCCGGAAGTTGTTGGCCGAACCGGCGCTTGACAGGCGCCCGAGCCGGTCGCGCCCGCTCGATCTGCGTGCTAGGCGCGCGCTCCAGCTGCGGCGCTCTACGCCCTGACGCCCTGCGCCCTACGCCCGGCCGAGGAGCTCGGTGCCCGGGACGGAGTCGGCGCGGGCGGTGAAGAAGCCGGTGAAACCGGCCAGGAACTCCTCGCGGGTGATCCGCCCGTCCCCGTCGGTGTCCAGTCGGCGGAAACCGTGCGACAGCTCCGCCGGGTGCACCCGCGGCCCGCCGAACACCGCGCGGTACTCGTCGAACTCCAGGAAGCCGCTGCCGTCGGTGTCGGCCGCCGCGAACACCGCCCGCAGCGCGGGCAGCAGGCCGCGCTCCAGGTAGGCCTCGTCCCGGTCGCAGCCGGCCAGGGTGGCCGCCACGAACTCCTCCCGGCTGACCCTCCCGTCCCCGTCGGCGTCCATCACCGCGCGCAGCTGCTCCCACCAGCTGTCGAAGGCCTCGTACACCCGGGCCTCGCCGGCCTCGTCCAGCTCCAGCTGCCAGCACACGTTGTGCGCCATCGCCCGCAGGTCGTGCACGGTGATCGAGCCGTCGCCGGTCTGGTCCAGCACCTCGCGGAAGAAGCGGTCCAGCCGGGGCCCGCGGCCGTCCCGCCGCGGGTGGCTGCGCTTCGGGTGGCGGCGCTTCGGCCGGGCCGGCTCCGGGGAGCGGTAGCGCAGCCGGTCCGGGAGACGGGGGACGACGGCGCCGGCGCCGCGGTGCAGCACGGCGGACAGCAGCGCGGCCCGCCGGGTGCGGACCAGTCCGAGCCGCTCCCGCACCGCCGGCGGCAGGTCCGCCACCGTCAGCTCGCGGATCACCGCGGCGACCACCAGCCGCACCGCCCGCCACCCCGCGTCGCCGAGGAACCGGAGCCGGCGCGGCCGCGGCGCCTCGCGCAGCAGATCGCCCAGCAGGTAGCGCGCCGCCTCGGTGAACTCCAGCCGCTCCCGGGCGTACCGGGCGAAGTAGGCCGACAACTCCCCCGCGGTGCCGGGGATCTCGCCCCCGGGCAGGCCGAAGGCGGCGACCGCCCCGCGGAACTCCGCGTACGCCAGCTCCAACTCCTGCGCGTCGTACGGGTCCCCGCCCAGCCGGCGCATCGCGACCACGCACTCGAAGAGCGTCAGCAGCACCCACGCCCTGGTCGCCGCGTCCCCGGCGTCGTACGGCCGCCCGTCCGGCCCCGCCCCCCGGATCCGCTTGTGCGCCCGCTCCAGCCGCGCGATCTCCCGGCGCAGCGTCTCCTCGTCCTGGTAGAACAGCCGCCGCCCGCTGCCCAGCGTGTGCTCCACCCGCCGCCACGGGTGCGCCCGGTACGTCGAGTGCTCCGCCATCCCCGCCGACACCACCGGGTCCGCCGCCTGCAGCACCAGCAGCCGCCAGGCGACCAGCGCGATCCGCCACTCCGACAGGTCCCGCCGGAACGAGGCGCCGCGGTCAGCCACGGTGCTCTCCGGTGATGTCGGGGCCGATCACGAAGCCCCTGGCGGGGCCCTCCGGGATCACGGCCTCCCTGCCGTAGGGAACCTTGGTCGAGGAGGCGTAGTCACGGAGCTTGGGATCAGGATCGGTGAGGACGGTCACGGCGCCGCCGCCGTCGTGGTCGTCGATGATCACGTACACCGGGATGCCGGCGGCGGCGTAGGCACGGCGCTTGAGGACGTGGCCACGACGGCGGTTCTCGGCGCCGGGGGAGACGGTCTCGGCGACCAGCGGGACTCCCGAGGCGAGCAGGCCCAGGCCCTCGGGGTGCTCGATCTCGTCGGTGTCGTCGGGCGCCACGAAGACGTCCGGAATGAGCACCTTGAGACCGGCGATGACGTTCCCGTCCTGCGCGGGCCCGTAGCCGCTACCGCTCAGGTGGTCGTGCAGGGCGCGCCCCAGCCGCCTGTTGACAGTGAGATGGCGAGTTCCGCCAGTGGGTGACACCGCGAGGTTCTCCTCGATGATCTCCAGGCGATAGCCCTCGGGCACATCCGCGGACTTCCACATCTCCCACAGCGCCTGGTCCAGGTCCACGCCGGTCTCCTCGACAGCAACCGCGCTCATCGGAACACCCCATTCCCCGTCCGGTGTGATCAGCCCGCGCGAGTCCGCACAAGCAATGGCTGGACGGTCGCACACGGCCGAGGGGGCCGACCAGGTGAACGGGGCAGGTTCACTCGATCGGGAGTTTGGGGGCCGGGAACGGCGGAACCGCAGGACGGGCCGGGGCCTGTCCTGCGGTTCCGGGGTGGTCGCGCCCTCCTCCCGAGTGGGCGCGAACGGGTGGGTCAGGAGGTGGTGCGGGTGGCCGGCTTGCGGCGGGAGACGTAGAGGGCGGCGGCGCCGAGGCTGAGGGCGAGGCCGGAGCCGAGGGCGAGGTACGGGGTGGCCGGGTCGGAGCCGGTGTCGGCGAGTTCGGTGGCCGAGCCGGTGGTGGCCCGGGTGGTGGTCGAGGCGGCCGACTTGTTCCCGGTGCCGCTGTCGGCGGTGGAGGAGGTCTTGGCAGTGCCGGTGGTCCTGTCCGAGACCGGGGTGACGGCGGCGGGCTGCTCGGCCGGCTTCTCGGTGGGCTGCTCGACCGGCTTCTCGGTGGGCTGCTCGACCGGCTGCTCGGGGGCCGCCTTGGCGTCGGCGAGCGCCTGGTCCGCGGCGGCCTTGGCTGCGGCCGCGGCCTTGGTGGCCTGCTGCGCCTCGTGGAGCCGCCGGAACACCGCGACCCTGGCGTCGTCCATGGCGGTCCGCGCGGCGGTCACGGCGGCCTTGGCCTTCTCGTCCGCGGCGGAGGCCTCGTTGGCGGCGGCGTACGCCTTGGTCAGCCGCTCCCTGGCCGCGGGCAGTTCCTCGTCGGTGGCGAGGCGGTACGCCTCGGAGGCCGCCTCGGCCTCCTTCCGCGCGGCCTCCTTGGCGGAGGCGGCCTTCACCGCGGCGGCCTTGGCCGCCTGGTACTCGCCCAGGTAGGGCTGCGAGTCCTCGAGGAAGGCGGCGGACTCGGCCTGCACCTTGGACTCGTTGGCGACGGCGGCCGTGTACGCCTTGGCGGCCTCGGCGGCGGCCCGCTCCAGTTCGGCGATCGAGCCGTTGTCGCTCCGGATCTGCGCCGCCGACGCCGGCGCCGCGAGGGCGGGGGTGGCGCAGAGCACGGCGGCGGGCGAGACGACGGCGGCGACGAGGGCGGCCGAGACCAGCGAACGGCGGAGGTTCACGATGACCCCTTTCGGGTCTAAAGCAAGGCAAAAGCCTTGACCCGGAGGAGTTCCGATGTCCGGGCAGCGCCGATCTTAGGCATACGCATTCTTGACGCTCCATGCCGGATTCCGGCAATGATCGGGCGACGAATCTTCCCGGTTCCCCGGAGAATTGACGAGTCGACAAATTCGCAGTCGATCCGGCCTCCCAAAACACCCGGATTCCCGACATTCGGGCGGAACGGAAGGAAATCCGGTCAGCGCTGGCGGGGGAGTTCGACGCGGAAGGTGGCGCCCTCCCCCGGGGCGGTGTGCAGGGTGAGGGTGCCGCCGTGGGCGCGGGTGAGGGCGGTGGCGATGGCGAGGCCGAGGCCGGCGCCGCCGCCGTTGTCGCGGCTGCGGGAGGGGTCGACCCGGAAGAAGCGGTCGAAGACCCGCTGGGCCTGCTCCTCGGTGAGGCCAGGACCGGAGTCCGCGACCTCCAGCAGGCAGATGCCGCCGGGGCCCGCGCCCACCCCGATCCGGACCGGGGTGCCGGCCGGGGTGTGCTTGACCGCGTTGCCGACCAGGTTGGTGACCACCTGCCGCAGCCGCGCCTCGTCACCGATGACGGGCGCGGCGCCGGGTGCGCCGGTGCCGGCCGGGCCGGTGAGCGCGACCGGGCGGCTGGGGTCGAGGGCGGTGAGGTCGTGCAGCGCGTCGGCGGCGAGGGTGCGCAGGTCCATCGGGGCGAGGTCGAGCGGGCGCTCCTCGTCCAGCCGGGCGAGCACCAGCAGGTCCTCGACCAGGGCGCCCATCCGGTCGGCCTCGCTCTCGATCCGGGTCATGGTCCGCTTGACGTCGGCCTCGGTGGGCAGCGCGCCCATCCGGTAGAGCTCGGCGAAGCCGCGGATCCCGGCCAGCGGGGTGCGCAGTTCGTGCGAGGCGTCCGCGACGAAGCGCCGCATCCGGGCCTCGGATTCGGCGCGGGCCGCGAAGGCCGCCTCGATCTGGGTGAGCATCCCGTTGAGCGCGATCGACAGCCGGCCGACCTCGGTGCCCGGGGAGAGCTCCGGCATCCGGTGCGACAGCTCGCCGGCCGCGATCCGTTCGGCGCCCTCCTCGATCCGGTGCAGCGGCCGCAGTCCGGCCCGCACCGCGAAGAAGCCGAGCGCGGCGATCAGCACCAGGACGCCGCCGCCGATGGCCAGGAAGGAGGTGTTCAGCTTGCCGAGGGTGGCGTCGATGTCCTCGCGGGAGACGGCCACCATGACGTGGGTCGGGGTGACCGCGGGCGCGGCGTACGCGCTGGGGGCGGCGGCCTGCCCGCGGGGCGGCTGGAGCGGCAGCACCAGCACCCGCCAGCGGTGGTGGCCGCGCTGGTCGGGCAGGTCGAAGGGGACGTCGGGGGCGGTCCTGGTCGGGTCCAGCCCGGCCAGCTGGGGCGCCGGGTCGCTGTCCGAGACGGGCTGGCGCATCAGCGCCTGGACCTTGCCGTCCGAGGAGAGGTACTGCACCAGGTACTGGCTGGGCAGGCTGACCCGCCGACCGGCGACGGCGGGCTTTCCGGCGGCCGGCGCGGTCAGCTGGCCCGGTGGCTTGCGGGAGAGCGGCGGCCCGTACCGCTGGAGCTGCTCGTCCAGCTGCTGCACCAGCTGGCTCCGTACGGTGCCGAGCACGAAGGTGTCGCTGACCACGAGCCCGGTGGTGACCAGCGCGAGCGCCAGCACCAGCAGCCGGGCGCGCAGCGACAGCCGGGAGGAGAACCGGGCGAGCACGGGCGGGCCGGTCAGCCCTGCGGGGGGCGGCGCAGGGCGTAGCCGATGCCGCGCACGGTGTGGATCAGCTTGGGGCCGTGCGCCGGGCCGGAGTCGAGCTTGCGGCGCAGGTAGGAGATGTACGACTCGACGATGGAGAGGTCCCCGCCGAAGTCGTAGGCCCAGACGTGGTCGAGGATCTGCGACTTGGAGACCACCCGGCCGACGTTGGCCATCAGGTAGTGCAGCAGCTTGAACTCGGTCGGGGAGAGCGAGACGGGGGTGCCGCCCCGGGTGACCTCGTGGGCGATCGGGTCGAGGCTGAGGTCGGCGACGACCAGCCGGCCGTCCTCGGCGGGCCCGCCGGCCCGGCGCAGGATGGCGCGGATCCGGGCGATCAGCTCCTCCAGGCTGAACGGCTTGGTGACGTAGTCGTCCGCACCGGCGGCCAGGCCCTGCACCTTGTCGCCGACGCCGTCCTTGGCGGTGAGGAAGAGCACCGGCAGGTGGTCGCCGGGGTGCCCGTGTGCCGGTCCGGCTATCTGTCCGCGGCTGGTGCGCTCGCGCAGCTTCTCGACGACGGTGAAGCCGTCGAGGTCGGGGAGCATCACGTCGAGGACGACCAGGTCGGGGCGCTCGGCGGCGACCAGTTCCAGCGCCTCGGTGCCGCTGGCGGCGGAGGCGACGCGGAAGCCGGAGAAGCGCAGCGAGGCGGAGAGCAGTTCGCGGATGTTGGGCTCGTCGTCCACGACGAGCAGGAACGCTTCGCCCTGGCCCCCGGCCACCGTGGAGCCGCCTGGTGTGGTGACAGTGCCTTGCACGGGGCTTTCGCCTCCCGGTCGGACGATGACGTTCAGCATGAGGCTAGCCCCCGGAGGCTATGCGGCATGGATGAATGTTGGATTAACACCTTATCGGTCGGTTTTTGGGCGAGAGACGCACCGGGGTGGGCTCGGTGGTGTGCGTACGGGCGTGAACACGTCCAGCAGGCGCGTGCCGGGCATGACGCGCCTCACTTCTGCGCCCCGCTCCCGCTCGAACGCCCCTCCGTCCAGGGCCGGAGCTTCTCCGGGTTGCGCACCGCCCAGATGTGGGTGATCAGCCCCTCGGCGATCCGGAACGCGAACACCGTGACGGTGACGCCGTCCACCTGGGCGACCAGGCCGGGCCCGCCGTTGACGGTGCACTCCAGCAGCGTGATCCCGGGCGCGAAGCGGTCGGAGTCCAGGTGGGCGGCTGCGATCCGCTCCCGCCCGGTCAGCGGGTGCGGCAGCGCGCCGACCAGACCGCCGCCGTCGGCGATCACGGTGGCCTCCGGGTCCAGGACGCCCATCAGCGACCTGAGGTCCTTCGCCTCCCAGGCCCGCTTGAACTCCCGGACGACGCCGGCCTGCGCGCCCGTCGGCGCCGCCGGGGCCCGCCCGGCCCGGATCCGGCGGCGGGCGGAGGTGGCCAGCTGACGGCAGGCGGCCGGGGTACGGCCGACGATCGCGGCCACCTCGGCGAAGGGGTAGCGGAAGACGTCGTGGAGGACGAAGGCGACGCGCTCGGCCGGGGTCATGGCCTCCAGGACCACCAGGAACGCCATGCTCACCGACTCGTCCAGGGTGATCCGGTCCGCCGGATCCGTCCCCGGGCCGCCGGCGGGGTCCGTCCACTCCCGGCTGTCCGGCAGCGGCTCGGGGATCCACTCGCCCACGTAGCGCTCCCGCCGCACCCGGGCCGAGCCGAGCAGGTTGAGGCAGATCCGGCTGGCCACCGTGGTCAGCCAGCCGCCGGGCGAGACGATCGCCTCCCGCTCCCGCCGGGGCAGCGCGTACCAGCGGGCGTAGGTCTCCTGCACCACGTCCTCGGCGTCGGCCAGCGAACCGAGCATCCGGTACGCCAGGTTGGTCAGCCGGCGCTGCTCGCCCAGGATCGCGCCCGGGCCCGGCTCGGTCGTGGTGCCGCCCTCTGCTTCCCGCACCGTGTCCCACCCCTTCGCCTCGTTCGACTCGTTCGACTCGACGGTTCCCCGCTCCCCTTATGACAGGGCGGCGGCCCGGAATGTGACACCTCCCCCGCGCCCTTCGCCCGCGACCTCACAATCCGGGCGACTGTTCTGTCGTATCCGTCGCACCGGTCGCACGGACGCACCGGTCGTACGCACGCACCGGTCACACGGAACGGAGAACCCGATGAACGACTTCCAGGCGATCGCCGACCGCGTCGAGATCACGGCCCTGCAGGCCGAGTTCACCGACGCGGTGATGATGCGCGACCGCGCCCGCCTCGCCGCGCTGTTCACCCCGGACGGCGTGCTGCGGATGCCCGACGTCCCCGTCGAGCTGACCGGCCCGGAGCAGATCCGCGTCGGCGGCGAGAAGCTCCAGGAGCAGTGGGACTTCTTCATCCAGAACACCCACCCGGGCGCGATCCGGATCGACGGCGACACCGCGACCGGCCGCGCCCACATGCATGAGATCGCCCGCCTGAAGAACGGCTTCCAGGGGCTCAACTACGCCGTCTACCACGACCGTTACCGGCGCACGGCGGACGGCTGGCGGTTCACCGAGCGGGTCTACGAGACCCGGTACCTGGACCGCAGCCCGCTGACCGGCTCGGCGCCGGGCCCGGCCGGCCCGGCCGGCCCGACCGGTTCGGCGCCCGGCTCGACCCGTCCGGCCGCGTACACCGACCCGACGCACACCGACCCGACGCACACCGACCCGGCGCCCGCCGACCGCCTGGAGCGGGCGGCCGCCGCGCTGACGGCGAACGGCTTCACCGTCGAGCTGCTGGACGACGCCGCCGCCGCGCGCACCCGGGTCGCGGAGCTGATCCCGGCCGGCGCCACCGTCTTCACCGGGGCCGGCGAGACCCTCCGGCTCTCCGGCATCGAGGAGGACGTCAACGGCGGCGACCACTACCGGGCCGTGAAGCCCCGCGCGCTGGCCATGGACCGGGCCACCGAGGCCGACGACATCCGCCGGACGGTCGCCACTCCCGACGTCGCGCTCGGCAGCGTCGCCGCCGTCACCGAGACCGGCGCCCTGGTCGTCGCCTCGGCCACCGGCAGCCAGCTGCCCGGCTACGCCGGTGGCGCCGGGCGGGCGATCTGGGTCGTCGGGGCCCAGAAGGTCGTCCCGGACCTCCCCGCCGCCCTGCGCCGCCTGGAGCACCACGTCCTCCCGCTGGAGTCCGCCCGCGCCCGCGCCGCGTACGGTCGGCCGAGCGCCGTGAACCAGCTCCTGGTGCTCAACGCCCCGGCCCGGCTCACCCCGGGGACCGTGCTGCTGCTGCGCGAGGCCATCGGCTTCTGAGGGGCGGAATCCCTCCGTTTCCCCCTGCTATGATTTGTGTCGAGGCGAAGGCAGTGCTTTCGAGCAATTGCCCGGCCCGATCATTTCGGTGGTCATAGCGTGAGGGAAACGCCCGGTCACATTCCGAACCCGGAAGCTAAGCCTTACAGCGCCGATGGTACTGCAGGGGGGACCCTGTGGGAGAGTAGGACGCCGCCGAATTCTTCTTACGGCCCCTGCCGTGTCCGACAGAGACACGGCAGGGGCTTTTTTCATTTCCCGGCATTTCCTCTGCCATTTCGCTTTCCCGCCGCCCCTCGCGCCGCGGCGCACGCTCCGGCGCATCCGGCATGTGAGACATCAGGTCCCGGAAGAGCCGCTTTGCGGGGATCTGAGAGGATGGCGAACGTCGAAACAGACTTGCGTCTCGCCAACTGAGACTGCAATATCATGGTATGGACAACACTAGCGGCGTCGGCGTTCTCGACAAGGCCGCTCTGGTGCTCAGCGCACTGGAGTCGGGCCCCGCCACGCTGGCGGGGCTGGTCGCCGCCACCGGTCTGGCGCGCCCCACCGCCCACAGACTCGCCGTCGCACTCGAACACCACCGCCTGGTCACCCGTGACATGCAGGGCCGGTTCATCCTCGGCCCCCGCCTGTCCGAACTCTCCGCCGCCGCCGGCGAGGACCGACTGCTCGCCACCGCGGGCCCCGTCCTCACCCACCTGCGCGACGTCACCGGAGAAAGCGCGCAGCTCTACCGCCGCCAAGGCGAGATGCGCATCTGCGTCGCCGCGGCCGAACGACTCTCCGGCCTGCGCGACACCGTCCCCGTCGGCAGCACCCTGCCGATGAAGGCCGGCTCCGCCGCCCAGGTCCTCCTCGCCTGGGAAGAACCCGAGCGCCTCCACCGGGGCCTCCAGGGCGCCCGCTTCACCGCCACCGCACTCAGCGGCGTCCGCCGCCGCGGCTGGGCCCAGTCCATCGGGGAGCGCGAGCCGGGCGTCGCGTCCGTCTCCGCCCCCGTCCGTGGGCCCTCCAACCGCGTGGTGGCCGCCGTCTCCGTCTCCGGCCCCATCGAGCGACTGACCCGCCACCCGGGCCGGTTGCACGCCCAGGCCATCATCGAAGCCGCCAACCGGCTCACCGAGGCCCTCCGCCGCAGCTGACGGAACACGGCTGACGGAACACGACGGAAAAGGGCCGCGTCCGAGGATCCGACTTGGGTTCTAGGAGTCGTTGCAACACCCCAGTTCAGGGGATGCATTGGACTTCGAGATCCGCAAGGACCGGACGGCCCAGGGGCCTGTGAAGCT
>NZ_JBICYZ010000122.1:0-17141 GCF_043201465.1 Kitasatospora sp. NPDC048298 | reverse complement strand
TCGGCAGGGCAGGGCGGCCAACGCCCTGCCCTGCCGACGACTCGGGCCTCACCAGGGCTGATGCCTGATCGCACGTCACCGGCCGTCGCGCCCGGGGCCCTCGGCCCCGGGCTCCGGCGCTCGCGCCGGAGGGAGCGGCCACCTTCCGTCAGCCGGCTGACGGCGCCTGGTCCTCCGGCGTCCGCAGGGCGAGCGGGCGGCGGCTGGTCGGCGTCGCGGCGGCCGGGACCGCCGGCGGATCGGCGGGGGCGAGCGCGGCCTGCTCGGCGACGGTCCGGCCTCGGCGGCGCGGGACGTCGGCGACGGCCTGGTGCTCCGGGTCGTATCCGGGGCCGAGCGGGCGGCGGGTGGTCATCGGGGTCTCCTCGGGTCGGGGTGCGCACCTGGGTGTGCGCTGGTCAGAGCTGGTGCGCAGCAGGGTGCGCACCTGTGTTCGGTCAGCACAGCACGAGCTGCTGGGGCTTCGCGTCGGCCTCGGCCTTGGCTCTGGCGCGGAACTCGGCGAGCAGGTCGGCTCCGGGGTCGGAGCCGGACAGCTCGGCGTTGGACGGGGGCGTGTCGGGGGCGGGCTCTTCACCAGGGAGCCAGACGTCGCGGCCCCAGACGAGCTGTACTGGTCCTCCTCGGCGGCGCTTGGCCGGTTCGGTGGCCGACCAGCGCTCGACCTCCTCCGCGTTCCACTCGACCAGCAGGGCCTGCACCTTGCTGGTGCCGCCGGTCTCCACGGCCTTGCGCATGGCCAGTGACCTGCCGCGACGGCTGATCACCCCGGCGAACCAGGCGGCGAGGGCCACGGTCAGCACCACGGGTGCGGCCTCCGCGTCCTTCTCCTCCTGGGTCTTCACCTTCTCGTCGTCGTCCGGGGTGTCGATGCCGAAGTACGCCTTCGCGCCGGGTGACCAGCGCATGTAGCGCTGGCCGTGGGCCGCCGCGACGTACTCGCGCCACAGGGCGAGGTCGTGCCGGTCCTTGGCCGGCATCGCCTTGCGGGCCTCGGCGTCCAGGCCGTCGATGCGCTCCAGCCAGTCTTCGGCGATCTGGTGCGGGGTCCGCCGGCCCTTCTTGCCGGTCTTGGTGTCGGAGCCGGTCATCTCCTTGACCATGTACTTCGCAAACGCACTCTCCTCGCCGGGCTTGGGCACGAGGAGCTTGACGCCGCGTTCGCGGCTGGGCAGGTAGCCGCCAGCCTTCGCGACGCCTGCCGACCACCGCGCGTACAGGACGTCCTCCAGGGCGGCGGCCTGCTTGGCCGTCAGCGGCTGGTCGAGGAAGTACTGCACGTGGAAGTGCGGGTGCCAGCCGTTCGAGGTGCCGTAGGTGGTCTCCCACACCCGGACGTCGAAGGTGATCCCGTACTTGGCCTTGATCTTCTGCCACTGCCGCCCGGCGTGCCTGCCGAAGGCGTATGCCCAGGCCAGACGCTGGATCTTCATCAGGTCTTTGAGGCTGCTGCGGCTGTAGTGGCGCAGGGTGAAGGTGCCCATGGCGAGGCCGTGCCGCTCGTCCGCCCACTGGCCGTTGGCCTTCTCCAGGTCGGCGCGGCGCTGGGCCTTGATGCCCTGTCCGCAGGTCGGGCAGGTGTGGACGCGCTTGCACTGCCGGAGCTGGGTCCACCGGGCCCGCTTCCCGTCGTAGGTCATCGGGACGTCGGCGCGGGTACGGGCAGCAACGGGTACGGGCAGCCGGTTGCAGGCCCGGAACGGCTCGTCGGGGGTGTAGGGCTGGATCTGCTCGCGGAAGTCGTCCAGGCGGTCCCTGCGGGCGTTCTCGGCCTTCCGCTGGGCCTTCTCGGCGGCGACCTTCGCGCCCCTCTGACGCGACGTCTCCTGCCGGTCTGACCTGCGGGAACGGCCCCCAGTGCCGTCCAGGGGGGTTGCGGTTTTTCCCAACTTCCCGAGACGCACCGTGTGCCCTGCCGCCCCGGGTGCCGTCTCTGCCCGTTTCGGGGGGTTTGGGGCGATATATGACGGGTCGTTGGCCTTGAGCAGGTCGAACACCCGGGCGGTGCGGGCGAGGAACTCCGCCTCCTGCTCGCGGGTGAGGTGCAGCCCGCCGGCCTTCTCGGCGGCGGCGACGGCCGCCAGGCCGGGACGGCCGAGCCGGTCGGGGCGGACCTCGGCCCGCGCCTGGCTGCCCTCGTGGCGGTGGGAGGCGTGCTCGGGCCGGGCGGCGGGGGCGGGCTCGCCGGTGAAGGTCGCCGGGGCGACCACGGCCGGGTGCTCGACTGCGCGTGCGGGAGCGACGTCTGGGCCGGTGGCCTGGTGGCGCACGGGGTGCGCGGGGTGCGCACCTTGGTGTGCACCAGTCTGGTGGGGTGTTGCGCCGAAGTGGGCTCCACCCGTTACGCTGGTCAGCGTCGGGTTCCTCTGCTGTCGTTTCGCCTAGTCAGTGGCGACAGTTCGGGGGGTTCGGCCGGACGGCGGGGCCTGCCAGGGCCCTTAAGTCCAGCTTTCGTATTGGGCTCGATCATGCCCTACGGAAGCTCTACGTGAGGCACACGGCGCGAAAGTGCCCGATGTGACCTAGAAGACCGTCAGGGCCCGTCCCCCATCAGGGGGACGGGCCCTGCGGCGTTTCTACTGGTCAGCCCGCTACCGGTCGGTCGTGCCAGTCACAGGGACAGGACGGGGTGGCGGAGCACGGGTCCTCGGTGAACGGCCAGTCGTCGGCCGTGGTGTCGATGTCGGCCTGGTGCTGCTCGGAGTTGGGTACCATCACGCCTCCTCGGGGGCGAGTCCGCGGCGGCGCTCCCACTCCCGGGTGCAGCCACGGACGAGGTCTCGGGTCACCGGGTCGGTGTCGGCCTGGTGCTGCTCGATCGCGTCGGCCAGCTCCTCGTCGGTGAACTCGGAGACCGGCTTGTTCGGCCAGGTGCTCATGCTGCCTCCCCGGCGATGACCTTGCGGACGTAGGTCGGCGAGCACGAGGCGAGGGCGGCGGTGGCGCGCTGGCTCTTGCCCTCGGAGATCGCCGTCAGGATGATCTGGCGGCGCTGCTCGGCCGTCATCTCCCCGGTGGTCTCCGGCTCCTCCTGGTCGTCGGCCTCGTCCTGGCTGTCCTCGGCGTCGACCGGCTGGTCAGAGCTGGTGTGCACGTCGGTGTGCACCTGGGTGCGCACCTCGTCCGAGACCGACTTGAGCCAGCGGTCGACGGGGGGCTGGGGCTGCTCGGGCTCGGCGGCCTGGTCCTCCTCGATCTCCGCCTCCGGGTAGGACGCCGCGTAGACCGAGGGGTCCGGCTGCCACGTGCCGGTGCCGTTGGCGATCCAGTCGGTGGCGTAGGTGCCGGTGACGACCTCCGGCTCCGCCTCGGCGGCGGGCGGCTGCTCGATCGCGGCCGGGACGACCGGCACGGGCTTCGGCCGGGCCTCCGGCTTCGACAGCACCACTGGCATCACCTGGGCCGGGGCCTGGGCCGCCTCCCGACGTTCCGCCCGGCGGCGCTTGCGGCCTCGGCGGGGGGCTGGGGCGGTCCGCCGGCCGCTGCTGGTGCGGACGACGGTGACGATCAGGTGCAGGCCGACTGCGGCGACGATCGGCGGGACGGTGGAGACACTGATCCGCAGCCAGGGGCCGACGTGGACGTCGCCGGACTCCACCAGGTGCGACACGGCGTTGAGGAGCACCGAGGTGCCAACCGCGACCAGGGTGATCGTGCGGGCGAGGCGGCGGGCCTGCTCGGGGACGCCCTTGGCGAGCCAGGCGACACCGGCGACGGCAGCGAGCAGGTCGACGCTGATCGGCAGCGCCCAGGCGAGCCAGCCGCGCCACTGGGTCCAGCCGATCGCCGTGCCCAGCGCGGCGAGTGTGAAGGAGCTGGCGGCCATGGCGACGGCCGCGACGGCGCTGGCGCCGGCGATCAGCGCGATCAGCAGCGTGAGGGGGATCTGCTCATCGGTGTGCGCCTCGGTGCGCGGGGTGGGAACCTCCTGCGCACCCGGGTGCGCGGGGGTGTGCACTTCGGTGCTCGGGTCATACTCGATGGTGCGGTTCACGTGGCCTCTTCCTCGTGGACTCTGCGGGCCGACCCCGGCTGCACGGGGTCGGCCGCTGTTCTGTTCGGGCGTGGGCTACGCGGCGCTGCTCACCCGGTTGACCGCCGTCACGGTGACGTTCCTATCGGTCCTGACCAGGTCCATCACGTGCACCACGCGGCCGTTCTGGTCGCGGTCTACCCGGACGATCAGGTCGACGGCGGCCGGGTTGGGGAGCTGGAGCAGGGCCCGCTGCTCGGCCGTCGCCAGGGCCGGGCGGATGTGGTCGACCTGGTCGATCTGGAGCCCGAGGGACTCCAGCCGGGCCAGGTAGCCGCCGGCCCCGGTGTCGGGCTCGCGCAGCACAGGCAGCGCTTCGGCGATGGCCGGCAGGAAGTACGACACGGCGTGCTGGAGCGGGGGCTGGCCTTCGGCGCCCTGGACTCGGTCGCGGACCAGCACCGGGGTGCCGGAGGCGACACCGAGCAGCTCGGCGACGTGGTCCGGCGCGGGCCGCTCCTCGATGGCGACCTCGGCGGCGGCGGCCTGGCCGGTGGCGGCGACGTCGGCGTAGAAGCCGCGCTGGGCGGCCTGGGCCGCGAGGTGCTCGGCCGTCCGCTGGACGGTGTCGGTGGTGTTCTGGTCGGTGGTCACTGGTCGCGCCTTTCGGTGTTCGGATGTGGGTTCAGCGGGTGTAGCTGAGGACGTTGCGGGCGCTGACGACCAGGTCAGTGACCTCAAGGGCTCGACCGTCCTGGTCTCGGGTGGTGCGTGTCACGAGGGCTACCGGCGCAGGGGCCGTCAGGCCGAGCACCTCGCACTGCTGCTTGTTGGCCAGCGCGGGCACGATGTCGTCCTTCTGCTCGATCGTCAGGCCGAGGTCCTCGAACCGCGCGAGCATGCCGCCGGGCCCGGTGACCTCCTCCCAGAGGATCGGCAGGGCCTCCGTGATCTCCGGCAGATACCAACTGCACGCGGTCTGCAGCACGGTGACCGGCCCGTCTTCCTCCGCCTTGACGCCCTGCACGCGGTCGCGGACCAGCAACGGGGACCTCACCGGCACGCCGAGGATCTGGGCGACGTGCTCGGGTGCGGGCCGGTACTCCCGGGCCGTGACGACGTGGCTCTGAAGGCCGGCATCCCGGACGTCGGCGTAGAAGCCGCGCTCGGTCTGGGCCTTCGCCCGGTTCGCGTCGGTGCGCAGCACCTTGGTGACTCGCGCCATGACGACGGTGCCCCTGCCCGGGGTGCCCTTGACCAAGCCCTCACGGGCGAGCGTGTCGAGGGCCCGGCGCACCGTGCCTTCGCTGCACCCGAGTTGGGCGGCCAGGTCCGGGTGTCTCGGCAGGACCGTGCCCGGCGGGTAGTGGTCGGTCTCGATAAGGCGCCGCAGGTCAGCGAGCGCCTTCTCCCACTTGGTCGGCTGTTTGGTCACACCGAGTTCTCCCTCTCTGGTCGGTCCCGGTCTCAGCCGGTGGTGGCCCACAGCATGGCACATCCGACAACGGAACGCGATACCGACATCGGGGCTTGACTTCCGATATCGGAATACGGGAGTCTCTTACTCGTCGCCACCACCGACCGAGGCCGAACGGCTCCGGAAGGTGACCTCGCTGCGGCATGCGAAAGCCCCGCCCGATCACCTTCCACAGATCGCGGGCGGGGCCACTGACCAGCAGTTATCCCCGTGAACGAGGAGCCAGCCATGGCCCACGGTACTGCCCGCCCGCCCGTCCCCCCGATCAACCCCAAGGACTTCACCGACGCCGCCGGCCGCGCGCTGGACGCCGTCACCAGCAAGACGGGCGGTGCGTCGGAGTGAGCACGAAGCCGATCAACCTGCCCGGCCTGGGCCTCATCCACCCCACCGACGAGACCAACTACCGCGCCGACGACCCGATCAGCGTCGGGGCCGTGCGCGCCCTCATCCACCAGAAGTGGGTCCACACCGTCCAGGTCAGCGACGGCCAGGGCGGCGCCCCCGAGTTCCACGCCTCGTGCGAGCTGAACGGCAAGTCGTTCACCATCACCGGCCAGATCGCGGGCAGCTGATGTTCGGCCTCGGCAAGAAGACCGACACCCGGTCCGGCCAGCAGCGCCGGGCGGCCGCCATCCGCGAGGCCGACCGCGCCGGGCACGCCGCGATCAACTCCCGCGCGCCGCGCCGACGCACCGCCGTCGAGACCAACCCGCCCGCCCGCGCCTGGTGGCGCTCCTCCTGACCGCCCACCAGCGGGTGCGCACCCCTGCACACCACGGGGTGCGCACCCGCCCTGACCTGGAGATTCACATGATCGGCGACCTGATCTGCATCCTCCTGATCGCGGGGGACGCGGCGCTCACCATCTACTGCGTCCTCCTGCTGGGCAAGGGGGGGAACCGGTGACCACGACCCCCCCGCCCCCGAGCTACCCGCCGGCCATCGGCCCCGGCGGCAGCGACCCGGACGACCTCCCGCTCTACATCCCGACCCCGATCACCCCGACCCAGGCGGAGGCCAAGGCCGCGCAGGCCGCCGACGCGCAGGCCCACCAGGCCGCGCAGGCCGCCGCGCTGGACGAGGCCGCCCGCCGGTTCTGGGCCCCCGCCCGCAAGATCGCCCAGGACTGGCACCAGGCGATGGGCCCCGACGCCCACCTGACCGACGACCCGGTCCTGCCGCCGGTCACCGGCTGGGAGCAGCCCGACGCCGAGCCGGACGCCACCCACCGCGTCGCCGACCGGATCGCGCTGATCCTCTCCGAGACCAACAAGGAGCGCGCCGAGCGCCTCCAGGCCGAGCGCGACGCCGCGTTCGCCCGCGCCGGGGAGACCCAGCGCCAGAAGACCGAGCGGCACAAGCGCGAGAAGCACGCCCGGCAGACCCGGGCCCGCCGGCGCCAGATCGGCCGCGAGCTGTTCGACTCCGCGCTCCGTGCCAAGCGGTTCAACCGCTGGCTCCTGCTGACCGCGGCCTCGGCCGCGCTCGGCTTCCACTCCGGCCTGGTGCAGATCTGCGGCGCCGTGATCCGCAGCAGCAGCGACCCCGTGATGGGCGTCGGCGCCGGCCTCTTCCTGACCGGCCTGGGCTACGCCGTCGACTGGTACCTGCGCGGCGGCGCGACCCGCCAGGGCGGGGCCGTCTCGGTCACCGAGGTGCGCGGCAGGGTCCGCATCCCGCTGCTGGTCGTCACCCGCGTGCCGGTCGCCTCCGCGCTGACCGCCCTCCTGACCTACACCCCCGGCTCCCTCTTCCCGCACTTCTAAGCTGACTGGAGAACGATCATGGACAACGGTGGACTTCTCGCCCTCGGCGTCAACGGCTCGGCCTGCGTCGGGATGCTCTTCCTGGTCAGCGGCGCCCGTGGCGCGGGCCGCCTGCGGATCAAGCAGGACAACATCATCTACGCGAGCTTCGGCGTCGGGCTGCTGGTCACCGGCACCGCGAGCGCGTTCGCCCAGGTCGGCACCGTGGGCGACACCCTGAGCAAGTCGATGCAGACCAGCATGGGCGGCTGGGGCCTCGGCGCGACGGCGGCCCTGATGCTCTGGGCCGGGTTCGGCCTGAGCGCCAAGCCGTGGAAGGACATCGTCTGCGGCCTCATCTCGCCCGGCGCGTTCCTCGCGGCCGGCGGCGTCTGGGCCATCGTGCCCTCGATCTTCGGCAACATCCTGCGCTCGCTGGTCGGTGCCTGATGCACGACGACCACGACGAGCTGCTGGACGAGCAGGACCAGGAGAAGGCCGCCGTGGCGGCGAAGGTGTGGGCCGCCCTCGGCGCGGCCGTGAAGGCCGCCATGGTGCCGGTGAAGGCCGTCCTCGACGGCTCCCCGGTGCTGACCCGGCGCCTGAGCGGCCTCGGCGCGGACACCCGCGAGAAGGCCGCCCGGCTCAAGGAGCTGGAGCTCCAGGCGCTCCAGGGGGAGTGGCAGAAGCTGGACGAGCCGCAGCGGCTCGCCGCCGAGCTGGCCCACCGCAAGGCCCGGCGCGGCAAGACCGCCGACGCCGTGGTGTTCGGCGTCGTGATCGCCGTGTTCGTGCTCGCCGTGTTCGGCTCGCTCCTGCGGTGGGTGCTGGTGCTGGTCCTGGTCGCCTGGACCATCGGCGCGATGGCCCACTCCCCCTCCTCCGTCCCCGAGGTCGAGGACCAGGCCGTCGAGGACGTCGACCGCGGCGAGGAGCCGGACGACGTCGAGGACGACCAGGAGCCGGTCGCCAAGCCCGCTCCCCGCCCGCTCACCGCGCCGGAGCTGGTGGCCACGATCGAGCACATGGTCGCGATCCGGGCCACCAAGGACGGCGGGGCGGGCAACGTGCTCATCGGCGAGGTGCTCACCGCCCTCCAGCGGCACCGCCAGTTCGAGGGCTACGACACCCGCGAATTCGGGGCCGCGGTGCGGGCCGCCGGGATGAAGCCGAAGCCCTCGGTGGGGGTCGGCTCCGGGGCCTCCCGGAAGACCTCCCCCGGGTGGACGGTCGAGTACCTCCACGCCACCCTCGGCCGGGTGCCCGCACTGCCTCCCCAGGCGGCCGTCGACCGCACCCCGGTCGAGGCGGCCTGACCGCCCCCTCCCCGCACCCTCCAGAAGGCCCCGTTCGGCACCCGCCGGGCGGGGCCTCTGCCATGCTCGGAGGGCCCCTTCTCGGGCCCCTCCCCCGGGAGCGGCCAAGGCCCCGCCGGCCTCGACTACAGACCTGCGCTGACCTGCGTAACTACCGACTACGGGGCTCGACTACAGCCCCGACTACAGGGGTCGACTACACCCCTCCCGAGAGGGGTCGAGGGGGAGCGCGTGGAGCTGTACGAGTACCGGTGCAAGGTCTGCGGGACCACCGTCCCCTGCTCCTCCCCCGGCGCGGTCGAGACCGCCCGCAGCGACCACCACCGCCGCGTCCACCTCCGCGCCGCCGAGCCGGTGATCATGCCCGGGGAGGACGGGCCGGACTTCCTCGACGGCCTCCTCGGCCGCCCGTGGCTGCTCGTGGTGATCGCCCTGGTGGTGCTCTACCTCCTCGGCATCCGGGGCTGAACCCACAAACCCGTTACGTAACGGGTTCGGAAAGTCGGGTCCGGTTCGCCCCGGTTTCGCCCCTGCCCCCTCCCCTGCCCGCCGGAGGGTGCTCCGGCTCGCCTCACGGCGCCTCCGGCGGGCCGAGCCTCCCCGAGGGAGGGGGCTCGGTGATCTTGGGCGCTGACCGTGGGCGGGTGGTGCGGGCCGGGACGCGGAGCTCCCCCGGCGGACGCCTCCGAACCCTGCCATCCCCCGGCCGGACCCGCCCGACCAAGCCCGGCCAGAACTTCTGCCCGTTCCGCAAGCTCCACGGCCAGAACTTCCGCCCGGGTCGGCCGCCTCGGCGGCGGCCGAGTCGTTCGGGCCCGGCCGGGAGCTGGCCACCACCGCGAGCCGTCCACCGGGGGAGCTCCGCGAGCCCCGACCCTGTGGCGAAGGACGATGGCCGGCCTTCCCGGCGACGCCGGGGGGTCGTCACCACGACCCCCCGGACGGCCCCGGCCTGGTCGTCCTCGGCGAAGTCAGCCGGCTGAACACCCGGCGGCGGTCAGCGCCACCTCGACGAGGGCCCGCTCGGAGTCCGTGAACGCCCTGGTGCTGTCCCACTCGTTGCGCGGGTCGTAGGCCCACAGCGCCACCGGGCCGCGCGTCACGGGCAGCTCCCCGGCCGGGAGCCCCGCGACGTGGGCCAGCACGGAGGCCGCGTACGGGTTCGCCGGGAACACCTCCGGCATGATCGCCGCGCAGTCCGACATGGTCAGCCGCAGGCCGAGCGAGGCGTCGGTGAGCCAGCCCCGGCCGACGCCGTACGAGCCCATCGCCTTCTCGGCGACGGAGATCCGGTCGCCCCACTCGGCGCGGCCGTCAGGGTGGATCAGGATGTACACGGGGGCATCAGTCATGCGCCGACCGTAGCGGGCCGCCGAGGGGCGCGGCGGCGACTTCGGGTGACACCCACCGCCCTCCCCCACCCCGATTACGGGGCGAGCCGTCCGCGACCACGCCGCAGCCGGTAGCCGCTCAGCGAGACGACCGGCGTGGGCTCCCGATCCTCGAGTTCCTCCGCCAGCACCCGGGCCTCGACCACGGGCGGCGGCAGCTCCTCCGGCCGCGGCTTGCGGTGCTGGCGCCGCGCCGGCGGGGCCTCCGGCACCAGCCTCGCCCAGAGGCACGGATCGACCCCACCCAAGTCGCTCACACCTCATGCACTCCGAGATGATCAAGGCCGCCGACCGACCACCCACTCCTATGCATCACGACCCGACCGGGGACCAGACACCTCTCGCAGATGGTTCTGATCATGGTCCGCGCAGGCGTGGGGACCCTGCCACCAACGTTGGTGAACGGGCGCTCACCAACGTTGGTGGCATGGTCCGCCGACCTTCGGCGTGGCCACCGTGCGGACCGGTCCTCGGCGCCCATCATCGGCGGCATGGACTACGTCGACCGGCTCGCCGCTGAGCTGCTGGAGACCCCGCTCGACCCGCTGCTGGTGCGGCTGGTCGACGCCGTGCTGGACACGCCGGACGGCGCCCAGGTGATCGCTTCCCTCGACCGGATCGCCGCCGCAGAGGGTCCACAGGGAAGTTGTCGGCGCCCGGATCGAGCACCGTGACCCCCCGGCCGCCTACTGGGCGGCCTTTTTGCTGTTCGGTGCCGTGGCCCGGGCCTGCACGCCGCCGACTCCGGAGAACGTGATCTGGACCGCCGGCTGACGGCGCAGCGGCCGTCCGGCGGGCACGAGAACGGCGGCGGGCTCCGGCACCGCCGGCGGTGCCGGTGGCGGTGGTGGAGTCGGTCTCGGCGCGGTCCGACCCCGCGCGTCGGCGGCGGCCTGGGCGAGCGCGGCGTCGAGTTGCCGGGCCTCGTACGCCCGCTGTCGGCAGCTGCGGCGGCAGTGCTGACGGCGGCTCGCCGAGGGCGCGGTGAACGCCCTCCTGCACCCCGGGCACGTCCGCTCGACCTGCCCGGCCTGCGTCGTCTCGTCCATCCAGCCAGGCTGCCAGCCCGACCCCCGCCCGGCCCGGAGGCGCACGGCACCAGCCGTCACGGTGACGGTCGGCCCAGTGTCACGGTGACAGCCGCGCAGACCGTCACCATGACACTCGACCGACCCCCCTTGTCCAGGGCCTGCGTTGAGCCCGTCCGCGCCTGCCGACCGTCACCGTGACGCTCGCGCCGACCGTCACGTGACACCGCCTCCGCCCCGCGACGAAGGCCAGCCCCGGCCGTGACGTGGGCGGTGCCGTCCAGCGCGAACGGGCCCCGCCCCGAACGCACGCCGACCGCGCTGGAGGGCGCCGACCGTGGCCTGGGTCCAGGGCGCGGCAAGCGGCCCTGGTACCCCGGGCAGCAGCCCCTGGGAACGGCGCTGCCCGCCCCCGGTCGAGGGCGGGCAGCAGGGTCAGGCCGGTCAGCGCGAGACACGCCCCGCGCGGTCGCGCAGCGCGGCACGGAGGGCATCGGCGTGCTGCCACTCGCGCTCCGAGGCCGAGGCGTCGTCCGGCTCACCGGCCAGCAGCAGCCGCGCGAACTCCACCAGGTCGTCCAGGTCGGCGAACTTGGCGACCGGCACCGGGTCCTCGCTGTCCCAGGCCGGGTCCGACTCAGCGTCCAGCGCGTTGAAGCCCCAGCCCTGCTCCTCGGTCCAGAGCAGCATCACGCCGTGGCCCAGGTAGGTGCCCTCGGCCGGCTGGAGCGAGGTGCCGCCCTCCTTCGCGGCGGACGGCCGCCACAGGTAGGAGATCCCGAGGCCGCGCTCGGTGTCGTGGGTGTAGTACTCGACCGCCCCCATCCCGGCGGCCTCGAAGGCGGACTGGACGGCGTCGGCGTACGGCTGGTGCGGGAAGCTCGGGTCGTTGAAGTAGATGCCGGTCACGATGATCCCTCCGATGGGGCGGAGCCCGGATTGGCTCCGCCGTGGTGGTGAACGTGCTGGTCATGGCAGGTGCGCACCGGGGTGCGCACCTTGGTGTGCAGGGGTCAGAGCGGCCGGGCGGCCGACTCCGAGAGGTACGGCGTGAGCGCCTCGGCGAGGCTGGACAGCGCGGCCAGGACGCCGAGGTGGGCGGTGCCGTCGAGCTGGCCCGCCGTCACGTCCCCGCGGATCTGCACCGGGGCGTCGGGCCGCTCCTGGCCCACGTGGACCGTCGCGGCCAACTCACCCTCCGGCAGCACCACCTCGACGGTGGCCGCGCCGATGGCGGCCTGGCCGGTCTCGACTCGGGCGCCGAACCGCTCGAAGGTCCGCTTCGCCAGCTTTTCGGCCGGGACCCTGCGGCCCACGTGCCGGTGGACCTCCTCCAGCGCGGTGAGCAGCCGGTCGGCGACGTCCTCGCCGATGACCGCCAGCGCCTCGTGGTCGCCGCCCTCCGCCTCCATCAGGTCCCCGATCGAGCGGAAGGCGATCGCCATCTGCCAGGCCGCCGAGGCGAGCGGGGCCGGGTCCTGCGTCACCATCGCCGGGAGCAGCCGCTCCTCGGCCTCGATGCCGATCCGGCGCACCGTGCTGGGGCGCAGCGCCTGGAAAGCCGGCTGAACCCGGCGGAAGTCGGCGGCGCTCACCGGCCCTCCTCCTCGACGACCTCGATGGCCAGCCACTCCCGGGGCGCGATGGGCGTGCGGCCCTGGTACCCGGCGTCGGAGCGCTCCAGCTCCAGCACCGGCCACAGCGAGTCGTCCCCGCGCCCGTTGTCCGGGTACGGGCCGACCACCGTGCCGGTCACCCAGTAGTAGCCCCCGGTCGGGCCCTGCGGACCGTACTCCCGGCCCTTGAACCGCACCTTCTTCCCGTACAGCTCGGGCCAGTTGAACTCGTCGGCGGCGATCACCGGCAGCGGGGAGCAGGCCCAGCCGTGGCGCAGCATGCTGAACCGGCCCTCCGGGAAGGCCAGTTGGCACTTCGCGCAGCGGGTGTACCCGGCGGACTGCTCGCGCTCGTGCTCGCAGTCCGGGCAGCCCTCGGAGTGGGCGTCGTGCCACGTCTGGTGCGTCTGCTGCTGGCGGTCGTCGTCGGCCGTCCAGCCGTCGTTCCCGCCGCAGTAGCAGCCGTCACACGAGGTGCACGACCCGCAGCCGGCGCACTGGCCGCGCAGGTGGTGGCCGCACACCGGGTTCACGTCGTTGTGGCGGTCGCCGGTCCAGGCCGGCACCCTCGGGCCGCCCTGCTCCCAGCTCTCGATTCGCGGCGTGGTCGTCATCGTCCGGTCTCCCCTTCGTCGGTGATTCTGCTGGTCAGAGCAGGTGCGCACCCAGGTGCGCACCCACTACCACGTCAGTTCTTCCTGGCCCTGGATCTGCTCGCCCGGCCCGGCCTGCTCGGCGGCCGACTCCTCGACCGGCTCCTCGGCGGCCTTGCGGGCCTTCGCCGAGGTCGTCTTGCCCAAGCTGTCGAAGATGCGGTGGAGCTGCTGTTCGTGGCGCTCGTTGATCGTCGTGATCTCCCGCTGCCGGACCCGCTCCTCGTGGGCCCGCACCCGGCAACCGCCCTTGCAGTACTTCGGCGCGGGCCCCCTCTTGTTCGCCGGGACGAACGGCGTGCCACACCACACGCAGACGCGCAGCGTGGCGGCCTTCTTCGACTTCGGCTTCGGCGTGGCCGCAGGCTGCTGCTCGGTCTCCTCCGTCACCGCAGGCCCGTGGCGAAGGCCGTGAGGTCGGCGCTGGTGCGGCCGGCGGCGGTGGCCCGGATCAGCGCCACCATGTACCGGCCGTACACCTCCTCCTGCGCCTCGGTCAGCTCGATCCGCTCGCGGCCCGCCCCGGCCCGGACGATGGCGAGCAGCTCGGCCTTGTCGCTCGCCTCCTCCCGCGTGACGCCGCGGTGGAGCACCGGGGCGAGCGCGCGGCGGGCCCAGGCGGCGACGGCCCCACCAGCAGTCCCCCCCGCCCACGTCGTCCCCGTCCACCACGGGGCGTGCCGGTCCTCGGCGAGGTCGTCCAGCAGCACGGCGAGGTCGTCGTCGGCGCGGGCCAGCTCGTCGCGCAGCCAGCTCAGCCGGATGAGGTCCTGCCCCTCGACCTGGACGTCGAGCAGCTGCACCAGCTCCCGGCCGTCCGCGCCGACCAGCATCGGCACGCCGGGCACCAGGTCGGCCCGGCCGTAGACGACGTCGGCCGTGCCCACCGACAGCGCGTCCAGCACCCGGTGGTACGCCTCGTACAGCACCTCACCGTCGAGGGTGTCCGGCAGCGGCGACCACGGCTCGCCGTCCTCGTCCGGCGCCGGGCGCAGCTGGAGGAGCAGCGGCTCCTCCAGCGCGTAGAGGTCGCCGAGGATGTCGGGCTCGGCGGGCAACAGCAGGTTGGTCTTGGGCATCGGGGCCCCTCTCCGCACGGTTCGGGAGCGCCGCGACGGGGTGTCCCGGGCTCGGCCCCATCCTAGAACCCGTTACGTAACGGGTTCTAGAGCGCGCGGGGGTTCGCTGGGGGCGCGGCGGGCTCGCGTGCGCCCCCCTCCCCCGACTCCTGCCGTGACTCCCGGCGCAGCTCCTGGCGTGGCTCCTGACGTCGGCACCCCGGCCGCCGGGCCGGGCCGGTGTCGGCGCAGGTCAGAGCATTGGTGCCGGGGGCCGGAAAATCCGACAACCCTCTCTGGGCGGTGCTGCTGGCTGTGGCGGTGGCTGCGGTCGGGTTCGGCGGGCGGTCGGCTCGGCGCCGGGTCGCCGGTCGGGGGATGCGCACCGGTTCCGGTGCTGGTCACGGCTGGTGCGCACCCGGGTGTGCTCCACGGCTACCGGCCCGGCGTGTCCGGCCTCGGCCGCCGGGCCTGCTGCCTGCGCAGGTGCTCGGCCTGCTCGGCGGCGGCGGCCTTCTTCGGTGCGGCCTTCTTCGGCCTCGGCTTGCCCGTGGTGCTGCCCGCCCGGGCGGCGCGGGCGGTCACCTCGCGGGCGAGGTCGGCGCGGACCTGGTCCTCCAGCTGGAGCCGCTCGGGCGGCAGCGCGGCGCGGCGGGTCTGCTCGGCGAGCAGCTGCTCGACACCGCGCCGGGCCTCGGCGACGGCCACCCGGGCGGCCTGGAGCGGCGGCTGGTGGTCGATCTGCTGGAGCCGGGCGCCCCGGGCGTCCTCGGCGATCGCCGCCCGCTCCTGCTGCTGCCAGCCGCTCTCCAGCGCGGCCAGCGCCTCGTCGTACCGGCCCCGCACGCCCGGGGCGGCCTCTGAGGCCCGCTCCAGCGCCCGGGCGGCCAGCGCTCCCAGCCGGGCGGCCTCGGCCTCCGCACGGGTCGCCAGCGCGGCGGCGGTGGCTGCCGCGTCGGCTGCCTTCTTCGCCTTGCGCGGCCAGCGCGAGGAGGTGGCGGCCTTCGCCTCCGCCTCGACCTGGCGGGCGACGGCGGCCTCCTGGCGGTGCTGCCCGGCGGCCGTGGCGTGCCCGTCCGCCTCGGCCTCGGCGCCGACTGCGGCCTGCAGCCCGATCCGCCGGCGGTGGAGCTCACCGCGGCGCGGGCCCATGCCGACGCCGGAGACCAGGCCGTCCAGGCGCATCGCGGTGGCCGTCTCGGCGGCGAGGGTGCTCTCCCGGGTGTCCAGGGTGGTGCGCAGGGTGCGCAGCGCGCTGACCAGGTCGGGTACCGTCCCGGCCGGGGTGGTGCGCAGGGTGCGCACCACGTCGGTGCGCGGGTCGACGGCGCGCTCGCGGGCCTCGGCCAGGCGCAGCGCGGCCAGGTCCGGCCCGGTTGCCTCCGGGGCGACGGTCTTGGGCTCCAGCACCGGGGCGAGCTTGCCCCAGGCGAGGTCTCGGCCGGCCTTCGACGCGGGCACCCAGATCTGCACGCCGTCGCTGTCGAGCCAGGCCGCGATCGACAGCGAGTAGCCGTTCATCCGGCCGGTGGTGGGCGACTCGTTGGCGCGGAAGTCCACGCCCCGGGCGAGCAGCTCGGCCTCGAACCGGGCGCGGCCGAGGCCCGCGGCGGCATCCCTGGCCTGCTGGGCGAGGACCCGGATCTGCTCGCGCTCCGGCAGCGCGACGCCCCGGCGCTGGGAGGCGGCCAGCTCGTTGCCCGACCGGACCCCGGGGCCGGTCTCCTTGTACCGGTCGGCGGCGCGCACCAGGCCGTGCTCCGCCTCGATGGCGTCCAGCACGGTGCGGTTGCGCAGCCAGTCCCGGCCGTTGTCGACCAGCCGCCCGTCCCAGGTCAGGCGGCTGACCGTGATGTGCACGTGGTCGTGGCCGTGGCGCGCGGCCACCCACGGGCAGTCGCCGAACCCCATGCGGGCGACGTACTTCTCGGCGATCGCCGCCCACACCCGGTCGTCCAGGACGCCGTCCTCGTCCGGCACGCTCAGCGAGACCCGCCAGATCGGCTTCTTGACGTCCGAGCGCTGGCGGGTGTGGTGGTCGATCAGCCTCGCCACCTGCTGCGGCGTGCCGGGCACCGTCCCGGCGACGAAGTGCGGGTCGAGGTGTTCGTCGCGGCGGCCGGGGCCGAAGTCGTACCGGATCGCGCCGCCCGCGCGGCGGCCCGTGGTGATGTTGCCGATCACGCCGGATCGATCCACTCCTCGACCTCGACCTCGTCGGCCTGGTCGTCGTCGTCCCACTGCTCCGCGCCGATCGGGCGCAGCCCGCGCACCACCAGGGCGGCGTTGCCGACCGCCTCGATCGTGGCCACCAGCTTCGGCAGCAGGTCCCGGGGCAGCTCGCCGCCGTTCGCCAGCCGGGTGAGCTGGTTCAGGTTGTTACCCAAACGAGCGAGCTCCAGGTACGCGGCGTGGTTGACGGGCGGGACCTGGGCGACGTCGCCGGGGATACCCGGGTGCCCGTGGATCTGCTCCTCGACCACCGCCCGCGCCCACGCGCCGAGCTCCTTGCGCTGGGTCCGCCGGCGGGCCTCGTGCCAGCGCTCCAGCTCCTGCGGCGTCAGCCGGATCGACACGGTGTGGCCGCGCTTCCCGGCCGCCGTCAGCCGCCCCTGCCCGCCTTTCGCCACCGGCCCCAGCCCTTCCGCTCGCGGGTCGCCAGAACGCGCCGCCAAGGCGCGGACAGGCGGGCACGACGCCCCTCGGGCGGCGGGCCGACCGGCCCCCTCGGGCCGGTCCTCCCCTCGGCGAAGCGTAGCGAGCCAGGGGCCAGGTGGATCAAGCGAAGCGCAGATCCCTACCTGGCTCCCGAGTCGGGGGGGGGGGGGGGGGGGGGGGGGGGGGGGGCGCCCGGGGGCCGCCCGCCGCGGCCCCCCCGCGG